>BNUX01000001.1 GCA_025997675.1 Spirochaetia bacterium
AAGAAGGTGAAGACTGCGCCGGCGGCGGGGTGAATGTCGAGAACGGCACGTTCACCATGAAGGGTGGAACGACATCGCTTGGTACATGTTTTGCGCTTTCATAGTCTTGGTGTGATCGTACTCCCCTTGCCTTTAAAACGCAAGGGGAAAACCATACCAATTATGCTGTCAAAACGCCTGTTTTTGCTGACCTGGGGGAATTTTGCCCTAAAGCTGCCGAATTAACTTGACACCCCCCTTGTAGGACATGCCCGTCAACTTGTAGGGCATGCCCGTCAACTTGTAGGGCATGCCCGTTAACTTGTAGGGCATGCCCGTTAACTTGTAGGGCATGCCCGTTAACTTGTAGGGCATGCCCGTTAACTTGTAGGGCATGCCCGTTAACTTGTAGGGCATGCCCGTTAACTTGTAGGGCATGCCCGTCAACTTGTAGGGCATGTCCGTTTATCATCCATAATGAAGAGACGCCCCGGTTGGGCTATCCGGGAAGACTTCCTTGAGGTTGATGATACAGCCGGGGAGGACTTTTACCCCGACCGTACCGGTGTCATCGTAGGTTGTGGTGGTATAAGCGCCATTGGACAGGAGGTGGACGTAGACCCGGCGGAGTTTCGGGTCGACGATCCAGTATTCCCGTACCCCTATCCGCTGATAGAGCTCAAACTTGACCTTCAGGTCCACCTGGGAGGTAGACGGGGACAGGATCTCAATGATAAAGTCCGGCGCGCCGTGGCAACCCCGGTCAGCTATCTTGGACTCGTCGCAGATAACGGTGATGTCCGGCTGAACCCGGGTTTTATCACTGTTATCCCACTTGGGCTCGGGCCTGACGCCGAAAGGGGCACAGTAGGCCTTACAGGGTTTCCCTTTCAGAAAGTTACATATTGGGACATACAATTCCCGGAGAATGTCCTGATGCACGGTAAGGGGTTCGGCCATCATGTATATCTCACCGTCAATGATCTCGGCATGGACATCGTCATCCCATTCCAGTACATCGGCGTAGGTAAAAACGGTCTCTTCTTTCAGTACTGCGGTCATTATTGTATACTCCCTACAGAGACGCCCGGTAGCTCCCCAAAAAGTGGAATTCCCGGGTCTTGCTTTTGAGTTCCCCAATAAACTCGTTGAAAATGCCCGCGCCTTCCGGCAGGGTCACATCCACGTAGAAAAGATACTCCCAGGGCTTCCCCTGGATAGGCCGGGATTCCAGCTTGGAAAGGTTGATCCCCCGCTCGCTCATAATCCGGAGACAGGCGAAGAGGCTCCCCGGCTCATCGGAAACCGAGAACACTAGGCTGGCCTTGTTCGGCGGCCCGGACCCGAGGCTGGGGGGAACCGGGGCGAGTTCGTTGTTGTTCCGCCGGGCGATGATGACAAACCGGGTGTAGTTTAGGGGGTTGGTCTCAATGCCCGTCTTGAGAACCTTGAGGCCGTGGGCCTTGGCAGCCACTTCCCCGGCGATGGCGGCAACTTTCGTGGCGCCCTCCCGGGCGATGGAGGCCACCGCAGTGGCGGTATCGTTGCAGGCCTCCAGCTGCCAGTCCGGGTGCTTGTCCAGGAAGTCCCGGCACTGGGCAAACCCCTGGGGATGGCTGCGGACGATGCTGATGTTTTCTATAGAAGACTTCTCGTCCCCGATAAGGCAATGGACAATGCGGAGCTTCAGTTCACCCACCATGGCGATGTCGGGGTAGCGGAGGAAGAGGTCGTAGACCTCGTGTATCGAACCGGCCAGGCTGTTCTCCACCGGCGCCATTCCGAAGGCGGCGGACCCGTCCAGGACCGCATCGAACACCCCCCGGAAACTGGAAACCGCCAACCGGGGCGCATCTTCCCCAAAGGCCCGCACCAGGGCCTGCTCGGCATAGGCGCCGCTTTCCCCGGAGAAAGCAACACGGTTGCCGGCATCCTTGTCGGAGGGGGCCTGCACTGCGCCAATGGAAACAACGCTGACGGGAGAAGGTTTCGGGGTGCGGAGCAGTTCCTTGCCCACCACCGGGGCCAGGGCTTCGATGTCCCGCATGAGCCGCTCAAACTGTTCCGGAAACAGGGACTGGGGGCCGTCGGACAGGGCCTCGTCCGGGCGGGGGTGAACCTCCACCGTCAGCCCATCCGCGCCCGCCGCCACCGCCGCAAGGGCTGCGGGGCTCACCTTGGCACGGATACCCACGGCATGGCTGGGGTCTACCAATATAGGAAGGTGGGAGAGGCCCTTTACCACGGGGATGGCGGAAATGTCCAGGGTATTCCGGGTATAGGTTTCGAAGGTGCGTATCCCCCGCTCACAGAGCACCACATCCCGGGTCCCCGCAGCCAGGAGATACTCCGCCGAAAGGAGCCACTCCTCAATGGTCGCCGAGGGTCCCCGCTTAAGCAGCACCGGCTTACCAAAGGCGCCGACCTTCTTCAGCAGTTCAAAGTTCTGCATATTCCGTGCGCCAATCTGGAACATATCCGTAAGGTCGTTCATCGCCGCGGCAAATTCCGGGGACACCACTTCGGTAACGATGGGCATCCCCGTGGCCTCCCCTGCGGCCTTCATAAACTCCAGCCCCTGCATCCCCAGGCCCTGAAAAGCGTAGGGACTGGACCGCGGCTTATACGCCCCGCCCCGAAGCATCACCGCCCCGGACTCCCGGACCCGGAGCGCGGTCTCCATGATCTGCTCCTTACTCTCCACCGCACAGGGCCCGGCGATCACCGTAATCCGTGCCCCCCCAATCTTGACCGGCCCAACCGTAACGATGGTGTCGGCGCTCTTGGACTCCCGGGACGCCAGTTCGTAGGGCTTGGAAGTAGCCGCCACCCGTTCCACCCCGGGCAGTATCCCCAACTCCCGAAGATCCACCATCCCCTTGCCGGTGGCGCCGATAACCTCATCATCACCCAGCACCTGATCCCGTATGGAAAAACCGCGGTCCTTCAAATAGATGCGGACCATTTCCCTATCATGGGTGGAGATACCTTTGGACAAAACAACAATCATGGGAAGATAATAGGAAGAACCGGGACAATTTACAAGGGTAACGGCGATATGATCATGCCGGCCAGCATCTCCACCCGTCTTTTCAGCGCCCAGCAGAGCCTTCCCCGCCGCTCATCATCGATAAACACACTCTGTTTAAGCAATTCGCTATATTCTTCATCAATACCCCGCAGTGCGGCAATGTCGAGCCAGTCAAAGGAGCTAACCAGCTTTATCTGCTCCGCATGGTTGGATTTGAAAGGTTTGCTGGGAAGTTTAAAGGCAGGCCCTATCATATTCGTAAACTGATCGTGCCACATAGCGGTACCGCAGTCAAAGATCGGGGCGGGGCCAAGCCATTCCAGGGTTTCGGCATGCCGGATCACCCCAAAATTGTTAAAATGGCGGTCCGTATTGGCGATAAGATAATCCACGGCGATCATCCGGTCCAGACTTTCCCGGATACCCGGGATGCCAAGGCTTTCAGAGCTACTTAGGTACTGCTGATAATTGGAAAAGTGATTTGGCTTCTTCTGGCTGCTGAATATACGCCATGCGCTGATGAGGTCCGTATCGGGATTGATAAAATCTTCACAGGCGCTTAAGGGCAGCCCCCCGTCCCAGGTAAGGGTGTAGGGAACATGGAGCACACCCATCCGGTCCATGATCCGCGAAGCCAAAACCTCGGTAAAGGGCTCCTGATAGTAAGGAAAACTCCCCCCCTTAAGGAGGACCCGCTTTCCGTTGGCAATCACCCACTTCTTTTTAAGCCAGCCATCGGATGTGTTATCCGGGGACATGAGGTTAAGCTCCCCCTCTCCGGCGGGAGTCCTGCCGAAGAGGGCGTTCCCCACATCTTCGGAAAACTCATTTTCAAAGAAATTGATATCCCCCCAACTAAGGGCTTTGCCGTGGGGACACAGCCAGTATTGATCCGAGAGGCTTAAGCCCAAACATTTGACCAGGAGTTCCCGGCTGTGCCTGACCCCTAATACGGCAAGAACATCCCGCAGCCCGGAGCGGCTTGCGGGGATCGCCCTGCCCAGCCACCAGTCATTGAGGGTCCCCCGGTCTACACGCCCCTCCTGGTGGGTTACCCCCACGGGCAGGTGAGCCAAATGGTACACTTCGGGAATGGCGAGGATACCGATGGTAACTTCATCAACCTCAATTGAGGCAACGGGGGTGGTTTTGTGCATCAGGGTATAAAGCATCATCCCCAGTATAGCCCATTACCGCTTCTACTTGAAGGCCTCCGCAAACCGGGAAGCCCGGAAGGACCGGGTAAGGATGTTCGCCGCCACCGCCCGGCCCAGGTAAAAAGCTGAAATAACCGGTTCATACGCAGATATCTCCTTAGAAACAAATTGCTGCACCGCAATTAGTTCACCGTATTTACCGTCTTAACTTCACCGTTGACAATGTCGAGGCGGCGGTCAAGATTGCCCGTGTCTTGGGGGTATCGGTGGAGTATCTCGTTATGGGGGAAGAACAACGGGCTAAAAGTCCGGAGCCGTCGGATACCGGCCAGCGCTTAAGCAGTGACTCCCGGACGATTGCCCGCCTTGCCGAACAAATGGCGCCCGAAAAGCGAAGGTTCATCCTTGACTTTATCCAATGGATAAAAAGCCGGGACACGATAAATCCATAATACCCAAAAAGGGCTGAACTTGCTACAATAAGGGAAGGAAAGAGGCCATCAAATCAGTATGTTTTTCCCTTGATAGCCGGGGCTATTCCCCTGCCCGAAGCCCCTTCCCTACTTCATACTGCGGCGCCTCCCTCATTCACCTGTCAGTAACCGGATTTATCTGAACCCACACAAACAAGTAAGGGCCGGCAATCTACGTCATTGTGGGGTGAATCCTGTAGTGCCGTAGTACAAGGACGCTTTCCCGCAATTGACACATCCCCCGCCCCAGGGTACACTTCTCCCCGTGGAAACACAAAAAAACGCGCTCATCCTGACCGATAACTCAGGCGTGACCAGGGACTTGGCCGGCCTGCTTGCGGCGGAGATGCGGGGCATCACGGTACAGGTTTTGACCGCTTCAAATTTTACCGGTAGTGATATTTTACCGGCGGATTATTGTTTTTTTGGCTGTGCAGAGCCCCATCCCCCGGAATTTGCCTACCTGGAAGAATTGCTGGCGCATATCAACCTGGCGGGACGTCCCTGCGGGGTCTTTTCGCCGGGCTCGGCGGAGGCGTTGCGGTATCTGACTGATTTGACGGGCCCCTCGGAATTGGCCCTGAACCCTGAGTCCCTGTTGGGCAATGCTAAGCTCCAACAGTGGGTGGCGGGTATACTTAATCAAAAGTAAGGTGGCTATCATGAAAGAATCACTCAATCTCGACGATTATGTCAGGCGGGTACCGGATTTTCCCAAGAAAGGGGTGCTGTTCTACGATATAACCAGTATCCTCACGGAGCCGAAGGCCTTCAACTATTGCATAGAGACCATGTCGGAGATGTACCGGGGGAAAAGTATCGACGCCATTGCGGCCATTGAGGCCCGGGGCTTTGTGTTTGCCGCCCCCTTCGCCTTCCGCATGGGGATTCCCCTCATCCTGATCCGGAAGAAGGGCAAACTGCCGGGTAAAACCCTGTCTAAAAAATACACCCTGGAATATGCGGAAGCGGAAATCGAGATTCACTGCGAAGATGTGCCCCGGGGTGGGCGGGTGCTCCTTATGGACGACCTTATCGCCACCGGGGGAACCCTCAACGCCGCCCGGGGACTCATTGCCGACTGCGGGGCGGTGGTACCGGAGATTTTCGGCGTGGTGGGCCTCCCCTTCCTCCACTACGAAAAAGCACTGGCGCCAACGCCCATACGGACCTTGATCACCTACGACTCGGAATAGGCTGTTTGTTCGCCGTGCCTTGACAATATGATCCCCTCCTCGTTAGGATATTACATATAGAAATACTAGGAAAAGGGGTTGCATGAATACGGCGTTTATTATCAAGTTTACCCCCCTGTATATCACCGCAATGGGTTTGGTGCTGCGGCTCTGCTTCTGGGGGGTACTTTTTTCCCTCATCATCGGGCTGTTTTGCGCTATCATGCGGTACTACAAGGTTCCGGTCCTGAGCTGGATTGCCGGTCTTTACATCGAACTTTCCCGGAATACCCCCCTGGTTATCCAGCTTTTCTTCCTCTACTTCGGGCTGCCCCGGATAGGGATTAAGCTGGACTCCCTGACCTGCGCCATCATCGGGCTGTCCTTTCTGGGGGGGAGTTATATGGCGGAGGCCTTCCGAGGAGGCCTGGAGGCTATCGGGAAGATACAAATTGAGTCCGGGCTGAGTATCGGGCTCTCCCGGGCCCAGCTTATCCGGCACGTCATCATGCCCCAGGCGCTGGCGGTGTCCATGCCCGCCCTGGGGGCCAATGTGCTGTTTTTATTGAAGGAAACCAGCGTGGTCAGCATCGTGGCCCTGGAGGATTTGATGTCCCTGGCGAAGGACCTAATCGGGATGTACTACAAAACCAACGAATCCCTGCTGATGCTGGTGATTGGCTATTTGATTTTGCTGCTCCCCCTTTCGGTACTATTCCGGTTCATAGAAAAGAGGCTTAGATATGCAGGATTTGGGAATTAGGGTACTCATCGAGGGGATCAACGCCCAGCGCCTGCTCCAGGGCTTGCTGGTCAGCGCACGGGTGGCCCTGTTCTCGGTGGTCCTCTCCATGTTCCTGGGGGTAGTCTTTGGGATCATCATGACCAGCCGGAACCGGGTGGTGCAGTTCCTCTGCCGACTGTACCTGGAGGCCCTGCGGATTGTGCCGGTCCTGGTGTGGCTCTTCCTGGCGTACTTCGGCCTCTCCCGGAATTTGCACATCAACCTGAGCGGCGTGGCGGCTTCCGTCCTGGTGTTCACCCTCTGGGGTACCGCCGAGATGGGGGATATGGTCCGGGGGGCGGTGACCAGCCTCCACAAGCACCAGTACGAGAGCGGCCACGCCCTGGGGCTTACCGTTTTTCAGCTCTACCGTTATGTGATCGTCCCCCAGGCCGTCAGGCGGCTGGTTCCCGGGGCCATCAACCTGACCACCCGGATGATCAAGACCACGTCCCTCATCATCTTTATCGGGGTGGTGGATGTCCTCAAGACGGGGCAGGAAATTATCGAGGCTAACTATTTGAAGAACCCCTCGGCCTCCCTGTGGGTCTACGGGGCCATATTTCTCCTCTATTTTTTCCTCTGTATGCCCATATCCCATGTATCCAAACTGCTGGAACAAAGGTGGCAATCCTAGATGGCGCTAAAAACAGAAACGTTGCTGGAAATTTCCCACCTCACCAAGGACTATGACGGGGTTCCGGCTTTGCGGGACGTCAACCTCTGCATCCGTAAGGGGGAGGTGGTGGTGGTCCTGGGGCCTTCGGGCTGCGGGAAAAGCACCCTCCTTCGCTGCCTCAACGGCCTGGAACACATCCAGGGCGGAACGATACGGCTGGACGGCCAGGTGCTGACGGGCGGACCTAGCGGTACGCATGCCAAAACCGACTGGCGGCTGGTACGGCAGAAAGTCGGCATGGTATTCCAGAGCTACGAGCTCTTCCCCCACATGACCGCCCTGGACAACATCCTCCTGGGGCCTTTGCGGGTGCAGAAGCGGTCACGGGTGGAGGCGAACGATGCCGCCGAAACCCTGCTAAAACGGGTGGGGCTCTACGAAAAGCGGAACAGTTTTCCCCGGCAGCTTTCGGGGGGGCAGAAACAGCGGATTGCCATCATCCGGGCGCTGATAATGAACCCGGCAATCATGCTCTTTGACGAGGTAACCGCCGCCCTGGACCCGGAGATGGTCCGGGAGGTGCTGGACGTGATGCTGTCCCTGGCCGGCAGCGGGATGACCATGGTGATAGTCACCCACGAGATGCAGTTTGCCCGGGCCGCCGCGGACCGGGTTATCTTTATCGACGAGGGGGAAATTGTGGAGGAGGCCCTGCCGGAGGAGTTCTTTACCAAGCCGCGCACGGAGCGGGCGCAAAAGTTCCTTAATATCTTCCAATTTGAGGGGCATAAGCCGCCCCCGGCATATTACTTGTAAAAATCATCGAAACTATTGATAAAGGGGCTTGCATTTATTTTAATAACTTAGTAAAGTCAGTGAATTAATAAGCGTTCTATAGGAGGAATGTAATGAAAAAGCTGATGCTGCTCGTGCTTGCTTTTGCAATGACGGTTTCCGCGTTCGCCGGCGGGAAGAAAGAATCCGGCGATAGTCTTGAGGCGATCAGGAAGGCCGGGAAGATCCGGATCGGGGTATTTACCGATAAGGCGCCCTTTGGGTATGTGGACGCCCAGGGGGTGTACCAGGGCTACGATGTGTACTTTGCCCACCGTATCGCCAAGGACCTTTTGGGGGACGAAAACGCCATAGAGTTTGTGCCCGTGGAACCCGCCAGCCGGGTGGAGTTTCTGGAATCCGACAAGGTGGATATCATCCTGGCCAACTTTACCGTGACCCCCGCCCGGGCCGAGGCGGTTGACTTCGCCCTGCCCTACATGAAGGTGGCCCTGGGTATCGTTTCCCCGGATTCCGCCCCCATCACGGATATTACCCAGTTGGAAGGGAAGGAACTCATTATCATCAAGGGAACCACCGCGGAAACCTATTTTGCGGAGAACCACCCCAAGATCATCCAGCAGAAATACGACCAGATTTCCGCCGCCTTTAATGCCTTAAAGGATGGACGGGGCGCCGCCCTGTCCCAGGACAACACCCTGCTCTTTGCCTGGGCCATCGAGAACCCCGGCTTTACGGCGACCATTGGGTCCATCGGCAGCCTGGACACCATCGCCCCGGCGGTACGGAAGGGTAACAAGGTTCTGCTGGACTGGCTGAACAACGAGATCAGGACCACCGTGGAGAGCGACTTCTTCCACAAGGATTACCAGGCGACCCTGGCGCCGGTGTATGGCTCGACGGTTGATCCCGAGTCGGTGGTTGTGGAGCGGGGAATTGTAAAATAACGCTCTTGTTTATAGCCTGATTGATAGTCCCGGCATAGGTTAAGCCGGGACTTTTTTATACAGACCCGTCGATTGGGCAGTAGGGCAGGTGGAAGCTCAGGGTGCCGGGGTATTTGATCCCCGCGCCGGTGTTCAGTATTACTGCGGACTCCTCCGCCTTTAGCCATCCACCGGCCCGCAGCTTTTTCAGGGCGGCAAAGACGGCGGCCCCCTCGGGGCAGATAAAGCAGCCCTCGGTACGGGCAAGTTCCAGCACCGCGTCCAGGATTTCGGCGTCCTCCACGGCTATGGCGCAGCCCCCGGTTTCATAGAGGCTTTCCAGGACCAGGAAATCCCCCAGAGCCTTGGGCACATTGATACCAAAGGCGACGGTTTTGGAGTTGGGGAAGAATTCGCTTTCCTTTGCGTGTTTCCGGAAGGCCTCCACAATGGGCGCACAGCCTGAAGCCTGCACCGCCACCAGCCGGGGGAGCTTTTCCCCAATCCAGCCCAGTTCCCGCATTTCCTTGAGGGCCTTGTATATGCCGATAAGCCCCACCCCGCCCCCGGCGGGATAGGCGATCACGTCCGGGACCTTCCAGCCAAGCTGTTCCACAATCTCGTAGCCCATGGTCTTCTTGCCTTCGATGCGGTAGGGCTCCTTGAGAGTACTGGCGTCATACCAGAGGTGGGCGGGGATAGACCGGGCGAGGATCTTACCGCAGTCGCTGATGAGTCCCTTCACCAGGTGTACCTGGGCGCCTGCCGCCACAATTTCGTTCCGGGTGATAAGGGGCGCATCCTCGGGCATGAGGATGTGGGCGGCGATTCCCGCACGGGCCGCGTAGACCGCCCAAGCGGCGCCGGCGTTACCGTTGGTGGGCATGGCCACGTGGCGTACCCCCAGTTCCTTGGCCTTGGATATCCCAACCGCCGCCCCCCGTGCCTTGAAGGTGCCTGTGGGAATGATCCCCTCGTCCTTGAGGTAGAGTTTGCCAAAGCCGTATTGGGGACCTACCCGATCCAGCGTTTGAAGGGGGGTCCAGCCTTCCCCCAGGGACACGATGTTTGAGGGGTCCAAAACCGGGAGCAGTTCGGCATAACGCCAGAGGCTGGCCGGCCGGGTTTTAATGACGCCGGGGTTTACCTGCTTTCCCGCCCCGGCCAGGTCGTACTCGACCAGGAGGGGGGAGCCGCAGTCGCAGAGGTGCCGGATCTCCCGGTGGTCATAGTGCTTTTGGCATTTGGGGCATACCAGCCCGGTTATAAAACTTTCCATAGGATAAAATAGCCCCTAGGAGAATCGAACTCCTATTTAAAGATTGAGAATCTTTTGTCCTAACCGCTAGACGAAGGGGCCTTCAAGGAAATTTACCTCTTATGTTATGGAATAAATTGATTGCATGTCAAGTAACATTTGACAATTTTATGGCAGGAACCTATACTGAGGGGATGAGCGTGTGCCTTGTACAAATGGAAGGGATAGAAAAGAGTTTCCCCGGGGTTCATGCGCTCAATAACTGCCGTTTTGAATTGCTTTCCGGGGAGATTCATGGACTGATAGGAGAAAACGGCGCAGGCAAGTCAACCCTGATGAAGGTCCTTGCGGGTATTTATGAAAGGGATGCGGGAACCATCAGGGTCCGGGGTGAGCCGGCGGAGGCGCATACTACCAAACAGGCCCAAACCCTGGGAATCAGCATCATTCATCAGGAATTAAACCTGATGAAGCACCTTACCGCCGCTCAGAATATTTTTATCGGGCGGGAACAGAAAAAGGGCGCTAGGTTTCTGGTTGATGATAAGGAAATTAACCGCAAATCCGGGGAACTGTTTAGGCTCATCAATCTCAACCTTGATCCCCGGGCTCTGGTTGCCAAGCTCACCGTTGCCCAGCAGCAGATGATAGAAATAGCCAAAGCCCTGTCCTTCAATTCGGATGTCCTTATTATGGATGAGCCTACCTCGGCCTTGAGCGATGCCGAAATCGATGAGCTTTTTAAGGTTATCATAGATTTGAAGGACCAGGGCAAGGGCATCGTGTACATTTCCCACCGCATGGATGAATTGCACCGCATCTGTGACCGGATTACGGTCATGCGGGATGGCCAATATGTGGCTACCACCCCTATGAAGGAAATAAGTACCGAGCAGATTATTGCCCAGATGGTGGGCCGGGAAATCTATGAAAGCGCCCACCCCCATGGGGATACCTCCAAGAACGAGGTGGTCCTGGAAGTGAAGAACCTTAACCGGGGGCGGGTGGTTCAGGATGTATCCTTTACGCTACACAAGGGCGAAATCCTGGGATTTGCCGGGCTCCTTGGTGCGGGCAGGACCGAGACCATGCGGCTTATCTTTGGAGCGGACCCTATGGATTCGGGGGAGATTTTTGTTAAGGGGAAAAAGGCGCTGATTAAGCAGCCCCGGGATGCGGTCCACCACGGAATAGGGTATCTTTCGGAGGATCGCAAGCGGTACGGCCTTGCCCTGGGCATGTCGGTAAAGGTTAATACGGTGATGGCCTCCCTCAGTAAATTTTTAAAGCCCCTCGCCGTAATTGATGAAGCGAAATCAAAACAGGTTGCCGAAGAGTATGTGCGGCGGCTCAATACCAAAACCCCCAGTGTGGAACAGCAGGCAAAGAACCTCTCCGGCGGCAATCAGCAGAAGGTGGTGGTGGGGAAGTGGCTGGTCCGGGACAGCGACATCCTTATTTTTGATGAGCCCACCCGGGGTATTGATGTGGGCGCTAAAAGTGAAATCTACAAGCTCCTGAATGAATTGGCGGATCAGGGAAAATCAATCATCATGATATCCTCCGAGCTGCCGGAAATCCTTCGTATGAGTCACCGGGTTGTGGTGATGTGCGAAGGGCGGGTGACCGCTTCCTTAGGGGTGGGAGAGTTTACCCAGGAGAAAATAATGCACCATGCGACTCAGCGGGAGGGGTTACTATGGCGGAACAGTTAAGCGGCAAAAAACGAATAAACAGTAAGACGATGCAGACCGCGCTGGCTTTTTCAAGCCTGGTTTTACTTATCATTATTTTTTCGATTGCATCACCGAATTTTATGACCGGCTACAATATGGTCACGATTCTGCTCATGACGGCGGTAAACGGCATCCTGGCGGTTGGCATTACGTTTATCATTGTAACCGGCGGCATCGATCTTTCCACCGGCACGGTGATGACCTTTGCGTCGGTTATGACGGGCGTTTTTATCACCAATTTGGGGCTGCCGGTTTGGATCGGCATCATTGGGGGCATCCTTTCGGGGGCCTTATGCGGCTTTGTAAACGGCTTTACCATCGCCAAGCTGGGGCTTCCCCCGTTTATCGCCACCCTCGGCATGATGAACGTTACCAAAGGCCTTAACCTGGTCATTTCCGGCACTAAACCGATATATTTTACCGATTTTCCGGTGTTCATGGCGATTGCGACAAAGCCGGTTTTTGGTATACCCCTGGGGGTCGTTATTTTCTTTTTGGTGGCAATCCTTGCTTCGTTCATTCTTTCAAAAACCGTCATCGGCCGTTACACCTTTGCAATCGGTTCAAACGAAGAAGCAGCCCGTCTTTCCGGCATCAGCACCAGTAATTGGAAGATAGCTATTTATTCACTCAGCGGCGCTATTTTCGGCATTGCGGGTATTGTTATGGCAAGCCGGCTTTCATCGGCGCAGCCGGCCCTCGGTCCGGGCTATGAAATGGACGCCATTGCGGCGGCGGTTATCGGCGGCGCATCCCTTTCCGGCGGTGAGGGAAGTATTTTCGGCACGATTATTGGCGCGTTTATTATTACGGTGCTTACCAATGGCCTCCGAATGCTTTCTGTTCCCCAGGAATGGCAGATGGTTATAACCGGCCTCATCGTTATCGGCGCGGTGTATATGGACATTGCCCGGCGGAAAATTAAATAATCCGCCCTATTGTATGGAATTTTCAGCAGCCCTTTGGCTGTTGTAAATATCGCCATGGTATCATGGTGAAATGTTTGAGGAGGAATCTATGAAGAAATTGTTTTTAGTAATGCTGTGCCTTATGGTTGCAGCCTCCGGTTTTGTGTTCGCCGGCGCGCAGAAAGACAGCGGCGCAACCTACATACCCCTGGTATCAAAGGGGTTCCAGCATCAGTTCTGGCAGGCCGTAAAACAGGGCGCCGATAAGGCCGCCCAGGAATTCGGTGTGGAAATCACCTTTGAAGGCCCTGAGACCGAGCAAATGACCGACAAGCAGATCGATATGCTTGCGGCGGCTATGGCGAAAAACCCCAAAGCTCTCGGTTTTGCAGCTCTGGATTCGAGGGCGGCGACTTCCTACCTTCAAGACGCACAACGGCGCGGTATTCCCGTTATCGCCTTTGACTCAGGCGTTGACTCCGATATTCCGCTCACCACCGTATCAACGGACAATGTGGCGGCGGCGGCAGAAGCAGCACGCAGAATGGGTGAAGCGATTGGCGGAAGCGGCAAAGTGGCGCTCATGGTGCACGACCAAACCAGCGGAACCGGTATACAACGACGCGACGGTTTTATCAACGAGATGAAAGCGAAGTACCCGAATGTGCAGATCCTTGAAGTGCAGTACGGCGGCGGCGATCACCTTAAATCCGCCGACCTGGCCAAAGCGGTTATAAACGCCAACCCCGACCTGAAGGGCTACTATGGCTCAAACGAAGGTTCGATTATCGGCGTAGTCACTGCGGTGAAGGAACTCAACAAATCGGGTATCGTTCTTGTTGGTTTTGATTCCAGCAAGGTGCTTAAAGACGCGATCCGGGATGGTACTTTGGCCGGCGCTGTCTCCCAGAACCCTGTTCTGATGGGCTATGAAACAGTCCGTGCCGCTGTCCGGGCGCTCAAGGGTGAAACCCTGCCCAAGCATATTGACTCAGGCTTCCTCTGGGTAGACAAGAGCAATCTTGACACCCCGGAAGTTAGTGCCGTTATGTACGACTAAAACCGGCTGGGGAATCGTTCCCCACACTGGGGAATCGTTCCTCAGGCTGGGGAATCGTTCCCCACGCTGGGGAATCGTTCCCCACGCTGGGGAATCGTTCCTCAGGCTGGGGAATCGTTCCCCACGCTGGGGAATCGTTCCCCACGCTGGGGAATCGTTCCCCAGGCCGGGGAATCGTTCCCCAGGCCGGGGGTCTTTACTTATAGAGCGGTCCCAATGCCGCGCAGGCCCGGTAGTCGGAGCCTTCCTTATCCATGCCGAAGGCGGTCCAGTAGCTGGGCCGGTAGATCCGGTCCTCTTCCACATTGTGCATACACACGGGGATCCGGAGTATGCTCGCCAGGGTGATAAGGTCCGCGCCGTTGTGGCCGTAGGAAACCGCGCCGTGGTTGGCGCCCCAGTTGTTCATCACCGAATAGACATCCCTAAAGGGGCCTTCCTCCCCTGAGACCCTGGGGGCAAACCAGGTGGAGGGCCAGGTGGGATTGGTCCGGACATCCATCTTGTCGTGGACATGCTCCGGAATGGTCACCGTAAAGCCCTCGGCAATCTGTAATACCGGGCCTACACCCTTGACCAGGTTGAGCCGGGTCATGGTTACGGGAATGTTCCCTTCGGTGATTAAGTCCACGGAATAACCGCCGCCCCGGAAATAACCCAGGTCGCCGTAACGCCAGCTTACCGCATCAAGGCAGGCGCCGGCTTCTTCGGGGCTGATCTCCCAGAAGGGCTTCCAGGCGGCCTTCCCGTCCTTTCGCTGCTTGCCCGCGGCGTCAATGGCGACGGAACCGGAGTTGATCAGGTGAATAAGGCCCTTAGCCGCCCCCCCCTCGGGTTTCCAGCCGGTGACCCGTTCAATAGCCGCAGGGCTCCAGTAGGTCCGCACGTCCGCAAACGCTTGGGCAGTGCCTGAGAGGAGGTAGCCGAAGAGCATGGACACCCCGTTGAGGCCGTCATTCTCGGTGGCCACGATATAGGGGGAGCGGATGCCGTTCCAGTCAAAGGATGAGTTGAGGATGGCCTCCATAAAGTCCCCGTTGGGGAAGTGGTCGGTCCACTGGCGCTGACCCTGGAAACCCGCCAGGATGGCGTTATGCCCCAGGGCTTCCTCGTCCAGCTTCTTCCGGCGCAGATCCGGGTTCCCCACCATGAGGTCCCGGACGATGATAGCCATCTTTACGCAGGTCTTCCAGGTTTCGTCCTTCTGCTTCCGGCTGTGCTGCTGCTCAGCGGGATTACTGTCCGGCCCTTCCTTGCAGTTTTTCAGAGTCCATTCCAGGGCCTTCTTGTACTCCGCTTCGGAGTAGATCTTTTCATCAAAGCGCCGCACCAGTTCGGACATATCCACGTATTCGTTCCGCATCCCCAGGTATTCCTGGAAGAAATCGGCGTTACTGATGGAGCCGGCGATACCCATAGACACCGAGCCTATGGACAGATAACTCTTTCCCCGCATCCAGGCGGCAGCCAGGGCGGCCTTTGCAAAGCTGAGGATCTTGCCCTTCACGTCATTGGGGATTGTGGCGGCGTCCGCAAAGTCCATCACGTCCCTGCCGTAGATGCCGAAAGCGGGGAGCCCCTTCTGGTTGTGAGCGGCCAGAACCGCCGCAAGGTATACCGCGCCGGGCCGGTCGGTGCCGTTGAAGCCCCAAACCGCCTTAATGGTGGCGGGATCCATATCCATAGTTTCCGAACCGTAACACCAACAGGGGCTTACGGTCAGGGTGACCTGCACATTTTCCCGGGAAAACTTATCCGCACAGGCCGCAGCCTCGGCCACGCCCCCGATGGTAGAATCGGCAATTACACATTGGATAGGCTGCCCGTTGGGGTGCCTCAAGTTGTCGGTGATAAGCTTAGCCGCCGCTTTCGCCAAGTCCATGGTTACTATTTCGAGGGATTCACGCACCCCCCTTCTTCGGCCGTCTATGGTCGGCCGTATACCGATTTTCGGCAACGCTCCCCGGTAACGGTTCTCCGGGGGATTCATTTTGAGACTGGATATGTCAGCCATTCTTTTCCTCCTGTACTAATTGGAAATAGTTTACCATTTTTTATCCAAGGGGATAACCCCTTTTTTCAAAACAACATTCCCATATTTTACGGTCTCTCCGGTCATGACCACCGCATAGGCCATCTTGGTCCGTTCATAGAAGGCAAAACGCTCAATCCGCTCCACCGGGGGCGTGCCGGGCCAGCGCCGGTTAACCACCGCCATGTAGGATGCCTCCACCGCCGGGTCCGGGGTATCCCCGGGCATAACCTGCATCATCATCACCGGATGGGGGACGGCGTAGTCCAGGTTCATCAGGGCCAGGATACCATCAAGCAACGCAGGAATCCTGATACCGTCCGCCCGGATCACCCGGGAATTGCAGGAATCGCCGGGGAAAAAGGCGTCTGCCAGGACCAGTTCGTCTCCGTGCCCCATACGAAACAGGGCGTCCAAAAGTTCCGGGCTGATTACCGGATCAATACCAATAAGCATTTTAACTCCTCAAGATTAGGATCAGGGCAACAGGGCGATTTGTCAAGAGAGATTAGCCGGTTCCCCGGATAAACGCTTGACTAATTTATCAATGTGGTGCAATATGGTGATATGAATCGGACAATTGACGAGAAAGGCAACGTGGTTCGTGCTTCAATCAGTTTTCCGCATGATGTGTATGATTCCCTTGAAAAAAAAGCATCTCAAAGGAAGGTTTCAATCGCATGGATTGTAAGGGATGCGGTAGAATCGTATCTTGGAAAGCCGATTCAGAGGAAATCTGTGTCATCCGATGGTGTTGGTACGATAGGGGATACTAACAATGTATGAAAAAGACTTGATAAAAAAGTTGCATTTCTTACTAAAAGAAAAAGCCATAGATGTTTATTATAAGACATATACAAACGGCTATATGCTCGAAGTTGATTTTGAAAATAAAACTATCAATTACGGAAAAGACATAAAAAGTGACAGCAAAACAACGCAAAATTTTTCACAGCCTGAAAATTTTGTTGTATTAGAATGTGTCGACAGGTTATTGACCAAAGGCTACAAACCGAAAGATATTACATTAGAAAAGGTTTTTCCGTCAGGACACGGACATTCCGGCAGATTAGATATTCTTGTCAGAACTGGCAAAAAAGCCTTTTTGATGATTGAATGTAAAACATTCGGCAAGGAATTCGACAAGGAATTTGTCAACATTCAAAAGAATGGCGGGCAACTATTCACCTACTTTCAAAGCGATACAAATACCGATTATTTAATGCTCTATACTTCACGCTTCGCTGATGGAAAATTGGAATACAAATCTGAAATTATCAAAATTGAAGAAAGCTACCGCACTGCCGGAAATGTAGAAGACGTGTATAACCGCTGGAATAAAATTACGTACAACAATGGTATTTTTGACGACCCTGTTGAACCGTACACTTTTCAAAACAAGTTACTTACACTTAAGGATTTAAAACCTATTACCATAGATGACAGCGGCGTTTTGTTTCATGGGTTTGCATCTATATTGCGCAAGCACAGTGTTTCTGATAAACCAAACGCATTTAATAAAATTTTCAATTTGTTTTTAGCAAAAATATATGACGAAGGGCAATGTGACACCGATAGAAAACGTAATACCGCACCATTGGATTTTCAATGGAAAGAAGGCATTGATACTGACGAAGATTTTCAAATCAGGCTTATCAATTTGCATAAAGAAGGTGTTAAGCGTTTTTTAGAAAAAGAAATAGAAGGCCTTACTAAAGAAGAAATTAAGAATCGGAAGAGCGGCAGCGAAAAACAATATAAAAGAAAATGGCTCAAGTTTAATAAAATATTTGATATAAAAGATGTCAACGATGATGAATCTTTTGATGACAATGCCCGTGTATTAAAAGAAGTGGTTGCCTTGCTTGCGCAATATCAAATACGGTACCCCCGGCGGCAGCAACATTTAAGTGATTTTTTTGAACATCTTCTTACAACCGGCTTAAAGCAAGAGGCGGGACAGTATTTTACCCCTGTGCCCATAACCCGGTTTATTGCCTACTCGCTGCCTCTCAAAGAGATGATTGTTCAGGAAGTGAACCAGCCAAATCCGGACCCCGTATTACCGGCGGTAATAGATTACGCGGCAGGCAGCGGACATTTTTTAACTGAAATTATTGAAATGTACCAGGATATTATCAACGAATTGGATACTTCCGATTTTTATCGTAACATTCAACAGGGGGTAAAAGCCTGGAAAGAAAACCCCTATTCTTGGGCGGCAAAATATATTTACGGTATCGAAAAGGATTATCGGCTGGTAAAGGTTGCAAAGGTTGGATGCTATTTTTACGGTGACGGCTTGGCACAGGTGATTCACGGCGATGGCTTGGATAATTTTGAACATTCAAAAACATACCGGGGGCTGCTGCAAAAAAACAAGGACAATAACCCGCTATTTGACATTGTTGTTTCTAATCCGCCATATTCTGTGGAAGCATTTAAAGGTGATTTACGCAACATAGACGCAAAAAATGATTTTTCACTCTTTCAATATTTAACAGACCGCAGTTCGGAAATTGAGTGTTTGTTTGTTGAGCGTACAGCACAATTGCTCAAAGAAGGCGGCGTTGCCGGTATTATTCTGCCCAGTTCCATTTTGAGCAACACGGGTATTTATACAAAAACCCGTGAAATACTTTTACAAAAATTTGAAATTATTGCAATTACCGAACTTGGCTCAAATACGTTTATGGCGACGGGAACAAACACAGTGGTTTTGTTTTTAAGAAAACGCAATGATGAACAAGTGCTACAAATTATCGATGGCATTGAGACATTCTTTAATTCTTTTAAAAACATCACTATCAACGGCATTGAAGGTGCGGCAACAGAATATGCCCGGTATGTATGGGATGTATCATTTGATGATTATGTTACATTGATAAAAAAAGAACCGAACAAAATAATTGTGGAGCATGACTTATATAAAGGGCACCGTAAATCTTTGGCATTATTTGACGATCCTGAACTGCCGGATGATGTCCGGCAAATTCAGCTCCAACGCGCATGGGATGTTTTCTTTAAGCATGAAAAGGAAAAACTGTCCTACTTTCTCCTTGCTTATAAACAAACCGTAGTGCTGGTAAAAACAGGCGAAAAAGACGCTGAAAAAAGATTTTTGGGTTATGAATTTTCTAACCGCCGCGGACATGAAGGCATACATCCTATACAGGGTGGTAAAACTATTGACGAATGTACACGTCTTTATGATGAAAATGCTATCGATAATCCTCAAAAAGCAAGTGCCTATATTTACCGTGCGTTTAATGGTGATGTTACTTCAGAAATAGATGCAAGTTTGCAGGACAATATCCACCGTGTTCGCCTTGTTGACATGCTGGTGTTTGATAGAAAGGCATTTGATAAAACTATATCGACAGCCATAAAAAAAAACAAACAAATTAAAAGCAAATGGGAAATTGTAAAATTAAGCACTGTTATAGAAATAATAGGAGGGGGAACTCCTGATACAAATAATCCTGAGTATTGGGATGGGGAAATTCCTTGGTTGTCAGTTGTTGATTTTAATAATGAGAATCATTTTGTAGATAAAACTGAAAAGACAATTACTGAAAGCGGGCTGAAAAATAGCAGTACAAAATATCTTAATACCGGCGATATTATTATCTCGGCAAGGGGCACTGTTGGTGCGTTGGCACAATTGAAAAGGCCAATGACTTTTAATCAGTCTTGCTACGGACTAAGAGGAAATGAAAAACTATCTAATGGATTTTTATATTACATATTGAAAACAGAAATACAACAATTAAAAAGTGGTTCATATGGAAGTATTTTTAAGGCTATTACAACAAAAACATTTGAGGAAATAAAAATTCCCATCCCTCCCATTGACATACAGAAGAAGATCGTCGCGGAAATTGAGATGGTTGAAAATGAAGAAGAAAAGACAAAAACTGATATAGAAAGATTACGAAATGAAATAGAACAAAAATTTTCTGATGCTAATTCAAAAGCTAATAAAACATTAAAATTATTAGATGCTAAAATTTTTAATATTTCAATCGGGCAAAGAGTCGTTGCTGATGAATTAGAAATAAACGGAGAAATACCTGTTTTCAGTGCAAATGTATTTGAGCCTTTTGGGTATGTCAACAAATTTTTAATTGAAGATTTTACCGTACCATCGGTGCTATGGGGAATTGACGGTGATTGGATGGTAAACTTTATGCCTGCAAATAAACCTTTTTATCCTACCGACCATTGCGGTGTATTGCGAGTTACTGGGAATGAAATCTTACCTAAATACTTAGTGTGGCTTCTTAATAAAGAAGGTTCTGCGTTTGGTTTTTCGCGGATACTCAGAGCGTCCATTGATAGAATACAAGGCTTAAAAGTAAAAGTTCCCCCACTCCCCGAACAGCAAAAAATTGTCACCGAAATTGAAAAGCTTGAAGCGGAAATACAGAATTTGCAAAGGCAACAGGAACAAATGAAAATTCAAAAAGAACAGATTTTGAAAAAGTATTTATGATAATATAAGCCAAAAACATTGCATACCATACGGTTTGGCGCTACGTTATGATAGACCTGCAGTCAAATCTCCCTATTAGCCCATTCCAGCCATGCGGCCCGGTAGAGGAATAGTTCCGGAATATCGCTTTTCACCACTTCCTGATACTCTATTTCGAAATCCTTTGCCAACGCGGAAATCCCCTGGTCGGTCAATGCCATCTTTGCGGTCATGGCAGCCCCAAAGGCGCTGGCCTCCGCGATGTCGCTCAGGAATGTGGGGTTGTCCTTCAAGGCAGACGAGAGCAAAACATTGTAGGCCTCATTTTTTCGGAAGCCGCCCTCGGTAAAAACTTCCGCCCCCGTCGCCAGGCCTATCCGTTCAAAGGCGGTAAGGGACTGCATCACCAGGGATATCACCAAAACCGCAAAGCCTGTTTCATAGTTATTAAAACAGGGGGGCGGCGTTGCCCCAAAGAGATAGTCCCTGCCGTCCTCCACTACCCGAGGCTTGGAAAGGGGAAACTGGCCGGACCCGGCGGTTAGTTCAGGGGTAAGGAAGAGCCGTTTTTCCCGCAGCACCCGGCGGTAGAGTTCCTCGTCATAGGGAGGCAGGTCGTCCCGGTTGTGGATGTCCATCAGTACCTTGGACCAGGTTTCAAATTCCTGGCCGCCCAGGAAGATGGCGGTTTTTACCGGCGTTCCAAAGGCGGAAATATTAAAGAACACTACCTTGCCTAATTCGTCGGGGGCAAAGCCGTATTCCTGTACGGGATTCATGCTGACACACCAGGTACCGGTGGAGTTGAGCAGAAAGCCGGTTTCGCCCTTCTTGGCAAAGTGGGGCAGAAGGGAGGAATTGGAGTCGTGGATACCCATGGTAACGATCACATCCTCTGCGAGGCCGGTCTTTCGTGCAAACGCTTCGGTGATGGTTCCCAGGATGTCCCAGGAACGGTGGAGTTTCGGGGGCATCAGAACGGAAACGCCCAGCCCGTCGGCCACCGAGGATAAACGATTATCAAGCTGATCCCAGAGGTAGCCGTGACAACCCATATAGGTACCTTCGGCGCCGGTCTTTCCGGTGAAGCGGTAGCCCCAATACTGGGGATACATGAGTAAATGTACCGTATTCTTAAATTCCTGCGGATAGTGTTGCTGTGCAAAAAATACTCCCTTGGCAGGATTGATCATCGCCTTTAGATAGGGCGTGCCTGTCCTGGCCTGGAGTGCTACAGGGGAACCGAAACGTTCGTAGAATTGGCGGTGGAAGTCTTCTCCCGGTTCGTAGGTATAGTACACACAGGGGACCGAAGGGCTACCCCTCTCCCCTACACAGACAAAGGTTGCCCCATGGGTACTGACCGCAATCGCCTTTATGGCGTATTTTTTCGCGAAATCCGCAAGCTGCTCAACGAACCAGTCTTCCATAGCTTGGAGGTCGTGAGTCTCAAGGCCGTCAACTATTTTTGGAGGGAAGTTCCGATACCGGGTATCAAGCTGCACTAAGTTGCCATCATAGACGGCCACTTTTTTATTTGTCATTCCAATGTCGATAACCGCGATATAATCCATGTCAAACTCCATTAATCCGTAATCTTAATACAGCTTACTATCACCGGGTATGAAAAAATGAAAGAAAATCTGTTGGGCTATAACAAGGAACAGCGTGATCTTCGTAATTGTCTATGTTCCGGGTAATTATGCCATCAAAATTGTTTTCTCTGGCAACGGTATATTGTACCGCATCTTCAAAGTCCTTCCAGCGGAGGCCGAGAGCAGCTTTGATGGTGTCTTCAAAAACCGGGGTTATCTTGTAAATGGCGGTCAACGTATCCGCTATGGTATCAACCAGGATTTTCATTTCAAGTATTTACTCAACCGTTCTGCACGGAGTTCATCAGGGCTTATATCGTCGGCATGGGAAAGAATACCCGAAAGCCGATCGGTAAGCGGGGTGGCCTCGGATATCTCTGCCGGGGCGCGGTTTTCCTCCGGATAAACGACTAAAGCTACCTTTGCCTTTCCAATGGGAAACGTATAGGGCAAGTCAAAAGTAACACGGCGGTTTGCCGGTATTTCAACGGTCTGTTCAATGATCATTCGGTACTCCGTTCTCCCAAATATAACAAAGGTTCACTCCTTTCCCATTACTTCCGCAATTTTAACACATCTTCCTCATATTGTGCAACGGCAGTATACCAGTCACCCCCCGCTATTTTCTGGCGTTTGAGGTATTCGTCCCACACCGCACCAAATGGCAGGGTTTTCAGTTCTTCCTGACAGACCAGCAGTTTGGAAAAGCTTTCGGTATCCTGTAGCTTTTGGAGGTCGCCGTGGGGCAGGAGCAGGGCGTTTAACAGGGCTTTCTGCATATTCCGCGCCCCGGTAACCCACGCCGCTATCCGGTTGATACTGGCGTCAAAGTAATCAAGGCCGATGAGCACCCGATCCGGAGCATTGTTACGGATAATTTCTTTGGCGATCTCCTTAATCTCATCCTCGAACAGGACGACGTGATCCGAATCCCAGCGTACCCCACGGGTAACATGGAGGGCAATCTTGTCGAAGAACAACAGCAGAGACGGGATTTTGTCGGACACCAATTCTGTTGGGTGATAGTGGCCGTTATCAAGGAGCACGCTAATGCCGGCCTTCGCCGCATAGGTCAAATAAAAATCCGCCGAACCCACGGTATAGCTCTCAAGCCCGATGCCGAAAACTTTGCTTTCCACCGCATCAACAATATGGTTCCTGTCATATTTTACGGTAAATATGTCGTCCAGGGATTCCTTGAGCCGCTGCCGGGGGCCAAGCCGGTCGGCGGGGACATCCTTTAAGCCGTCGGGGATCCAGATATTGTGCAGGCAGGGACTGTTCTGCTTCTCACCGATGTATGCCGCAATTTTCCTGCAAGCCTTTACGTGGCGGATCCAGAAGTCGCGTATAGTTTTATCGGGGGAGGAAAGTGTCAGCCCGCTTGCGGCCATGGGGTGGGAAAACAGGGTCGGGTTAAAATCTATCCCCATGTTCCGTTCCTTTGCCCAGGCAAGCCAGGGGTCAAAATGCTTACATTCCGGCTCGTCACGCTTAACAGGGCTGTCGCTAATGGCATATATCGCGTGGAGGTTAATCCGTTTCTTGCCGGGGATAAGGGAAAAGGTGAAATCCAAATCCCTCAAAAGTTCGTCCTTGTTCCGGGCCTTGCCGGGGTAATTGCCGGTGGTCTGAATGCCCCCGGATGCGCCGCCTGCATTCTGTTCAAAGCCCGTTACATCATCCCCCTGCCAGCAGTGCAGGGATACGGGTATTTCGGCGCATTTCTTTATCGCCGCTTCGGTATCAATCCCCCACTTCTTATACAGTTCCTGCGCCTTCGTATACATATATGCCCCTTATTTTTTCGTTAATCCATGTGGAATAGCTCGGTAAGTTCATCGCAAACCGGTGACTCATCAGGGTTACTGTCCATCAGATCCTTCATGGAGTGCCACCATTTCTTTACAATCTCTTTGCCGGCCAATTCTCTGTCCGTAGCGTCATCCGCAAGCTGCTGGTAGGCATAGAGGGTATTTGTTTTTGAATCAAGATAAATCGAATAATTTGAAACCCCGGCCTTGCGGAGTTCCGCCTTTAGTTCCGGCCATATTTCATCATGCCGTTTTTTATATTCCTTTTCGTTTCCCGGATGCAGATGCATAATAAATGCGTTCCGTTTCATAAATCTTCTCCGTCAATAGAAAAACTAACCGCAAGGGCCCCCCTGCGGTTAGTTTATTAGAAATTAATACACGTTCTTCCAGTCGTTGATGTTGGAAGGCTCAAACTTAAACGGCGCTCCGAGCAAAACTTCGGTGCCGCCGTCAGCAGCTGCGGTGACGGTGAAGTTACCGAGTTTTCCTGCACTGAAGGATTCACCGGCTTTACCGGTGATTTTGCCGCTCACCAGGGCGGTTCCTACAAACGCGGCGAGGTAACCGTTGTCAATCGGGTTCCACAGATACATATAGGGGCAGGAGCCATTGGTGATGTATTCAGCCATTTCCGAGGGGAGACCGAGACCGGTAATATTCACTTTACCGATGAGGTTTTTGTCGGTGATAACTTTCGCCGCCGCCGCGATACCTACCGTCGTGGGCGCCACAATCACTTTCAGGTTCGGATAGCTCAACAGAAGTCCTTCTGTTTCGGAAACCGATAGGTCGCGAAGGTCGTCGCCGTAGGCAATCTTAACCAATTTAATATTGGCATACTTGGGCTTCGCAAACTCTTTTTGCATGTACTCAATCCAGGTATTCTGGTTTGCCGCCTGGCTTGTCGCCGAAAGAATCGCGACATCGCCGCTGCCGCCCGCTAAGTCAAAGGCCGCTTCCGCTAAAGTGATACCGATTCGTTCCGGGTCAGCCTGATTGACAAAGGTTGCGCGGCTCGCGGGATTTACCGCGGAGTCGGTCGAATACACTTTGATACCCGCATTCATTGCCTTGGTTAAAACCGGCTGCAAAGCGTCAAAATCGTTACCTGATATACAGATTGAGGCGACCTTCTGCGCGATAAGCTGCTCAACCATCTGAATCTGAGCTTCCGCAGTGGGAAGCGCAGGGGCGTTGGTAATCGCGGTAAAGCCCTGCTCCGCGATCCCGTCTTTAAAACCAGCCATCATCCGTTCGCCAAAGGGATTGCCGGTACTTTTAAATATAAAAGCATGGGCCCCGCTTCCCCCTCCGTCTGTTTTTCCGCCTGCGAATGCTGCCGCTGAACAAATCAGCGCCAGAACCAGTGAAAGTGCTAATACTTTCTTCATTTCAATTCCTCCTCTGAAACTTTTATTTTGGTATAACATACCAAGTTTCAAACCATTTAATTACCGCCTGGCTATCCGTAAATTCATTACCAGAACCGACAACACCAGCAGTAAGCCTAATATAATCAGAATTACCTGGGCGGATACATTGATAAGCCCAAGCCCGTAATTCAAAAACCCGATAATAAAAATCGCCAGGAGCGGTCCCGCAATGCGCCCCGTGCCGCCGGATGTGCTCACGCCGCCCAGGACAACCATGGCAATCACATCAAGTTCGTAGCCCAGCGCCACATTGGGTCGGGTGCTGCCCATACGCGAGGTGAGGAAAATCGCGCACACCGCCGACATCAGTCCGGTCAGCATACCGACGATTAAGAGGACGCGGCCGGTTTTGACCCCCGAATACCGGCTGGCAAGTTTATTGCTGCCCATCGCGTAGAGCGTGCGCCCGAAGCTTGTTTTATGTAGCAGGATGCCGAAAATAACCGCCGCAGCCGCAAACACCACCATGATAAAAGGAACGGGGCCCACATAACCCCAGGCGAAAAACGAAAACCACGAAGGGAATCCGCCTGCAGCGCGGTTTTCCAAAATGACATAGGCAATGCCGCGGTAAATGGTCATCGTAGAGAGGGTCACAATCATTGCGGGCAGTTCCTTGAACTTGACAAGCAGGAGTCCGTTTATACCGCCGCAAATCGTGCCGACAATCAATGCAGCGGCAAGGGCAAGGGGCATCGGCAACCCGGCGTTAAAGAGCACCGCCATCATCACCGAGGTGAACGCGACAATCGACGACACGGAAATGTCAATGTTACCCAAAATGATGACAAACATCATCGGCAGCACGATAAACGCCTTGTCCAAAAAGCTCATCGGGGCGTTCAAAAAAGTACCGGCGTTCAAATAATACGGAGAAAGAATGCTGTTAAAAATGTGGATAGCAATAAAGATAAGCACCAGGAGCCATTCCCACTGGAAGAAAAACTTCTTCCAGTCCCAAGGTTTGTCAATGCGTAATGTCCGGTTTACTATTTGTTCACCCATTTTTTTCTCCTAGATAACCCGGCGGCGCAATACGGCGCGATCGTTGTTACGTTTTATCAGCAGGTTAGTGATGATAGCCGTAAGAATAACAAAGCCCTGTATTGCCTGCTGCCAAAACGGGGACACGTTGATGAGCGGCAGTGCATTGTTAATGATTCCAAACAGGATAACCCCTAAAAGCAGCCCCGACACTTTGCCGCGCCCCCCGGACACGCTCACCCCGCCAAGAACACAGGCGGCGATGACGTTCATTTCGTAGCCCGACGCGGTGTCCCCCTGGGCGGAGGCGTATTTTGAAACCCACAATACCCCCGCAAGCCCCGAAAGCGCTCCCATCAGCGTGTAGGTGAGCGCCGTAATGCGCTCCTTCGGCAGCCCGATAACGGCGGCGGCCTCGGGGTTTGAGCCCACCGCGTAAATGCGCCGTCCGGTACGCGTATGACTGATGAAAAAATAATATACGATATATATCAGCACCGCGATACAAATCAGGTTGTTGACGCCGAAAAATCTACCCGTCGCTATCGCCTTAAAACCGGTGGACATTTGATAGGCGCTCACCCACTTTCCGTTGCTCACGAGGTAGGTGAGGCCACGGATAACGTTCATCATACCCAGGGTGGCGATAATCGGCAGAATAGCAAACCGCGCCACCAAAACACCATTGAGCAGCCCGAACACCGATCCTATCACCGTTCCTTCTAAAATCAGCAGGACCGGCGGCGCACCCGGATGAGCGAACACCGTCAAGGCGGTCACCATGCCGGAAAACGCGATGACCGCGCCGATGGATAAGTCGATGCCGCCGGTTAAGAGCACCATCATCATGCCGATGGACAAAATCCCCAGGATCGCCGTATTGGTCAAAATATTGCCGATGTTGACCGGCGTCAAAAATTCCCTGTTCCGCGCCTGAACCGCAATGCTTACGATAATAATAAAAACGACCAGCCCGAGTTCGCGGAACCGTTCTGCGGTGTGCGGGTTTTTATTTATTCCCACTATATTCCCCTCTATCCTGCAAGGCGGCGTGTAAGATAGTTTCCTGCGTCGCGTCCTTCGTTTCAAAAGTTGCCGTCACCCTGCCGTCCCGCATGACCACGATGCGGTCGCTCATACCCAGCACTTCGGGCATCTCACTGGACACCATGATAATCCCGTAGCCCTGGGCCACCAAATCGTTCATGATTGAATAAATCGCCGTCTTCGCCCCCACATCGACACCCTTGGTGGGCTCGTCCAGGATGATTACCTTCATATCTCTAGTAAGCAGCTTTGCCACGATGACTTTTTGCTGATTGCCCCCGGAAAGCGTGGACGCCTTATCGTGTACGCTCACCGCTTTTATGTCGAGTTTTTCCCCCAGCTCCTTTGCGGTTGCGTTTTCATGCTCCAAATCCAGCAAGCCGCGCCGGGTAAACTGTTGCAACGCGGGGAGCGTGATGTTTTTTGCGATTTCCCAGTTGAGTACCAGCCCCTGCTTGAGCCGGTCTTCGGGCAGGTAGCCGATACCCCCGGCTATTGCTTCGGTGGGGCTTGCGTGCCGCACTGTGTTGCCTCCCAGGGTAATCGTCCCCGCTTCATAGGGAGCAATACCGTAGAGCGCCTCGCACACTTCGGTACGCCCCGCCCCGACCAATCCGGTGAGCGCAAGGATTTCACCTTTGTGCAAGCTGAAGCTTACGTCTTTAAAAAAGCCCATCCGGGAGAGCCCCGCAACCTTGAGGATTTCTTCCCCCGGCGCTCGTTCACGCCCGGGGAAAAACTGCAGGATTTCACGCCCGACCATCGCCGTGACCATGCGCTTGTCGTCAACTTCGTCGATATTCCAGGTGTCGATATACCTGCCGTCCCGGAATACCGTTACCCGGTCCGCCAGGCGGTACATATCCTCAAAGCGATGGGAAATAAAAATAACCCCCACACCCTGCTGCTTTAATCCTTCGGTTATATGGTAAAGATCCTCGCTTTCGCGGTTGGAAAGGGCGGCGGTCGGCTCATCCATAATAATAATCCGGGCATTGGTAGAAAGGGCCTTGGCGATTTCCACGATCTGCTGCTGGGCCACCGAGAGGGTTCCCATTACGGCGCGGCAGTCAAAGTTCGCATCCAACTGCGAAAGAAGTTCCGCCGCCCTCCGGTTCATAGCCCGCCAGTCGATGCGCTTTATCGCAGAAACGACCTTTTCATGGCCCATAAAAATATTTTCCGCCACCGACAGATCCGGGAAGCAGGTTACATGCTGATAGATAGCCGCAATCCCCCGGCTCTGGGCATCCAGCGGCCCGTTGATATCCTCAGGCTTCCCGTCAAGCAGCAAATCCCCCGAATCCGGCCGGTGTACCCCGGTAATGATTTTAATGAACGTGGACTTTCCGGCGCCGTTCTCCCCCATCAGGGCGTGGATTTCGCCGCTTTTTAAGTCAAAGTGGACATCGTCCAGCGCCTTGACCCCGGGAAACGCTTTTGAGATATGATGCAGTTCAAGAATAGTTCCTGTGTCTGCCATTCGATAATGGTAAGCCCGGATTGTTCTGCCGTATATGGACTTTTCTCTTGCGATTATGGAAAAAACTATTTATTATGGTAGCTAGTATGAGTAACGATACCGGGAACCTGTCCTTCCTTCATTACCTTCCCTATAGCGCTGAGGATGAACGGTTTGGGATGGTATGTACCACCGCAGGCTCCGCCGACATCCTGCCGAATACGGTCTATCCCCCCCGGATAAACGACCACCCCCTCATTTTCCGGCAGGTTGCGGTGGGCCGGGTTCTGCCGGAATTTCAGATAGTATACATTACCAAGGGACAAGGCGCCCTGACGGTGGAAGATACCGACTATACCCTCAGCCCGGGCTCCCTCTTCCTGCTCCTGCCGGGGATAAAACACCGGTACAAGCCGGTCCACGAAGTAGGCTGGCAGGAATACTGGGTCGGCTTTTGCGGCGATTATTTTACCCGGCTCCTCCGGGAGGGCATCCTGTCCAAGGAGCATGTTGTATTTAAGATGGGCCTCCAGGATTATATCCTGTCCTATTTTAACGGTATTTTTGATGAAATCCGCGCACAGCAGCCCCTCTACCAGCTCCGGGCCTGTACCCGGATTTTTTCGCTCCTCGGAGAAATGCTGGTCTACGAACGGCGGAAGGAACAGCCCAGTTCGTATCAAAAAATTGTGGAACACGCCAAGTACCTTATGGAATCGAATATTTACGGCGACATCAATCTTTCAAATATTTCCGAACAGATAGGGATCAGCACCTCCCGGCTCCATGAAGTTTTTAAAAACTATACCGCCATGACCCCCTATCAGTATTACATCCAGATCAAAATCCACAAGGCGGAAAACCTCCTGGAGCAGGACATCTCCGTCAAGGAAGCCGCCTACCGCCTGGGGTTTGAGGACCAGTCCTATTTTTCGCGGTTGTTTAAGAAGAAGACCGGGATTGCGCCATCGGAATGGAAAAAGTATTTGTATCGGTGAGTTAAGAGGAGCCGACGCCTAACTCGTTTGCCTTTGACAATACCAACTGCTCTCGCAGATAGTCTTCTGTGATGACCGTATTCGGGAGGATTTCCAATTTTTTGATAAACGGAAAATCAATCATGCTTCGCAACACTTCAAATTTGGCATCCAGAGCCGCAGCCCCGTATTTCGGGTCATAGTTTTTGGTATCATCGTCGCTATGAAAAAAAGACAGTGCCTGAATGTTTACTTTTTTATCAATAAACGGCAGCAAAAGTGAAACCCAAGCAGCCAGGAGGGGATGATAGGGAAGGACAATGAAAGGCTTTGACTTTGAGAAAGCTTCACTTAAATGCTCAGAAAACAGCTCCACGTGGCTTTTTTGATCCGCCAATACCGCCTCGTCTTCCAGGCGGGGGTCATCCATTAAGTAAATTTTCGGCAACAGCTCCTGCGCGTAGGTAAACACGCAGACGGGATGGACAAATACAAAGGCCACGCTTTGGTCCTTGATTTCGCTTATGATATAACTAGCCTCGGCGACAGTGAATCTCTTTTGATCTTCCATAGCCTGAGTGTACCCTAAAGACTGGTATCGGTCAACATTTTTTTCTTCGCGCTGTTTCTCTGCCGCATTTGGGGCAGCCGTACTTGATATGGCTGCCGGCTGTCTGAGTGAATGTGCCATGGATGGGGCAGGTGATCCCTACCTTGTGGTGGGTATCGATATACGATGCTTCGTCGTATTGGTATTTGTTCCCGTGGATTTTCCGGGCTTTTTTGAGGAATTCCGCGAAGGTTAGCCGCAATTTTTTCGCCCTGCTTACTACGCCGCATTTGGGGCAGCCGCAGCGAAGCCTGATGTGGCTACTAGCCAGGGCGATGAATGGTCCATGGATGGGGCATATCATCGTCATTTTGCTGGTTTGGTTGACGTAGCTTTCCTCAACATACTCGTATTTGTCCCCGTGTATTTCCCGTGCTCTCCGCACCCACTCGGCAAAGGGGGTTTTTAACTTTTCCCCCTTCAGTATGCCGCCGCAGCGCGGGCAGCCGTGTTTCTGGTGGAGGTGACCGGTAACGGTCTGCATGAACTTGCCGTGTATGGGGCAGACAATGGGTACTTTTTGGTTTTTTCCGGTTATTTCTCCTATGAGCGAATAATCGTACTTATCGCCGTGGATAGCCCGCGCCGTTTCAAGAAAACGCCCGGTTGTCCAGCGGTGCTCGTGCAGGCAGTGGGGACAACCGCTCCAGCCATGAAGGTGCTTGAAGGGCGTGGTGGTAAAGGGGCCGTGTTTGGGGCAGACTATGGTTATGAGGTCGCCTTTGACTGTCCGGTAGTCAACCTGGGAATAATCGTAATTGCGCCCCTTGTAAATAGCCTTCACTTTTTTAATGAAAACTTCCCTATTGCGGTTGGGGAAGAAATACTCCCCGTGGCATTGGGGGCAGCCTTGGCCCTGTAAAAAATGGTTGGGGGTGATGGTAAAGGGACCGTGCTTTTTGCAGGTGATTTCCACGGGGTCTTTGGAAGAGCGGTACACGACCCTTTCGTAGGTATAGCGGTTCCCGTGGATCATCTTTGCCAGTTTGACAAACTCATCCACGGAACGGGTGACACCGCCCCCGTGTTGAAACATGCCATGGGTAGATATATTTTTGACTCCGGGAAGTCCTTTTTTATTACCTGTTTTCCGCATTTTTGCCTGTTTTATGCCCTATGATAGCATACCGCACCCTGCTTGGCTAGTACACTTTGTACAAACGCCGTTTACTTTGTACAAACGCCGTTTACTTTGTACAAACGCCGTCTATTTTGTACAAACGCGGTCTATTTTGTACAAACGCCGTTTATTTTGTACAAACGCGGTCTATTTTGTACAAACGCCGTTTATTTTGTACAAACGCGGTTTACTTTGTACAAACGCGGGCTATATCTATCACGATACTGGTGTTTTATCGAATATACTGACAAAAATATACAAATCGCGTACTATGGCTATATGGCAAAAATTAAGCCCCCGGAATGGCCGGAACTGTCCGCCGAAAACCCCTTCCTAAAGCTGCCCCGGACTTCCAGTCCGCAGATTCTACCCCGGGAAAAGGAAGACGGCGCCCCAACGGAAGAAGACTCAAAGATCCGGCGGGTGGCGAAGTTCCTCATCCTCATCGGGGCGGATAAGGCGGCGGGGATCCTTTCCAAGCTCGATATGGAGCAGGTAGAGGCAATCTCCCGGGAAATCGCCACCATCAGGGGAATCTCCGGCGAAGAGGCGACGGAAATCTTTGAGGAATTCCGCAGCCTCCTGTCCTCAAACTATGGCTTTTTAGGTACCTCCTCCGGGGGTGTGGAAGAAGCCCGGCGGCTCCTCTACGCCGCTTTTGGGCCGGAAAAGGGGATGGAGTTCCTTAACCGGGCGCTGCCTGCAACCAGGGAAAGCCCCCTCAGCTTTATGGAGGCCTTTTCGGGGGAGCAGATAGCCTTTCTCTTAAAAACAGAATACCCCGCTGCGGCGGCGATGATCCTCGCCCGGCTGCCCGCAAAGTTATCTGCGGCGGCGCTGGGGAACATTGAGCCGGACCGCAAGCTGGAGATTGTCCGGCGCATCGCCCATCAGGGACAAATTGCCCCGGGGGTGCTGGAACAGGTGGCGGAGGCGCTGCGGGAAAAGGCCCGGAAACTGGGGAGTGTTGGGGTGGAAAACCAGACCAATGTGGATGGCAGGACCACCCTGGCGGCTATCCTCAAGCAGTCGGACCTTTCCTTTGGGGACCGGCTCCTTTCGGAGCTTGACGAGGAAGATCCCGAACTGAGCCAGGAACTTAAGGAACGGCTCCATACCCTGGAGGATGTGATCAAGGCCGAGAACCGGCCCATCCAGGAAAAGCTCCGGTCTATGGAGGATACGGATATCGCCCTGCTGCTCAAGGGCAAAAATGAAAACTTTACCGACAAGATTCTCTCCAACGTATCCACCCAGCGGCGTACCGTGATACGGGAGGAGATGAACATCATGGGCCCGGTTAAGCGACGGGACGTGGACGACGCCGCCAAGGCCTTCCTCACCTGGTTCAGACAGCGCCGTGAGGAAGGAACAATTTTACTGCTTGATGATGAGGATGTGATTATATGATAACGGACAGCGGCTTTGAGTTACTTGAAGAAATTGACCTCCCTGAATTGAATGCCAAGGGTATCTGGGCCCGGCATATAAAAAGCGGCGCGGAGGTGTTTCATATTTTGAATGATGATACGGAAAACCTTTTCGGCTTTTCCTTTGCCACCGCCCCGGAGGATTCCACCGGGGTTGCCCATATCCTGGAACACTCTTGTCTCTGCGGTTCGGAAAACTACCCGCTCAAGGACGCCTTTCTGGTGCTGGCCCAGGGCAGCCTGCAAACCTTCCTCAACGCCTGGACCTTCCCGGACAAAACGGTCTACCCCGCAAGCTCCGTAAACGAACAGGATTACTTCAATCTTATGGCGGTATACGGCGATGCGGTTTTCCGCCCCCTCCTTTCGGAATGGACCTTCATGCAGGAGGGGCACCGTTTGTCCTTTGATGAAAAAGCCAAGGGCCTTTCCATCACCGGGGTGGTCTACAACGAGATGAAGGGCGCCTATTCCTCCATAGACGAATACGCCGGGCGATGGTCCCTGCGGGCGGTGCTGCCGGACACCCCCTACGCCTTTGATTCCGGCGGTGACCCGGAGGGTATCCCCAACCTGACCTGGGAGGGCTTAAAGGATTTCCACCGGCGGAAATACTCCCCCGCCAATTGCCGCATCTTCCTTGCGGGAAACATCCCCACAGAAAAACAACTGCGCTTTCTGAACGATACCTTTCTTGCCGCCATCCCCCCGGGAACTGCGGCCCCGCCGATCCCCAGGGCACGCCCCTGGACCGCTCCCCAAACCATCACCATCCCCTGCCCGGGAGTTCCTGGCGGAGCGGAAGGGGCCAAGCAGAAATCCGTGGTGGTCCTCTCCTGGCTCTGTGGCTCCGCCGACCCCAACGAAATGATGGCCCTCTCCGTCCTGACGGAAATGCTGCTGGGCCATGACGGCTCCCCCCTGACCCGCCTGCTCATTGAATCCGGCCTGGGTGAGGACCTGGCCCCGGCAACCGGGCTGGAAGGGGAGTTCCGGGAAGCCATCTTTACCGCAGGGCTGCGGGGAGTGGACACAAACCGCAACCGTACCATTGTCGAAAAAATAGAAAAACTAATTCTTGAGGGATTGCAGCGCCTGGCCTCCGGGGGAATACCAAAGGAGGAAATTGATGCGGCATTACTGTCTATGGAATTTTCCAACCGGGAAATCCGCCGCGCCGGGGGCCCCTATTCCCTGGTATGGATGCGCCGTTCCCTCCGGTCCTGGCTTCACGGGGGCCGCCCCTGGGACAGCCTCCTCTTTGTGCCGGCCTTTACCGAATTAAAGCGCCGCCTTGCAACAGACAGCCGGTACTTTGAAAAGCTCATCCAACAATACCTTATCGACAACCCCCACCGTGCCCGGCTGTGCCTCCTGCCCAAGGAAAATTTTCAGAAACAGAAGGATGCGGCCCTGGCAAAGCAGCTTGCAAAGAAAACGGCAGCCCTTTCCGATGCGGAACGGCGGGCCATTATCGAAAAAGCCGCGGAACTGGAAAAAGTTCAGAGCGAGGAGGACAGCCCCACCGCGTTGGCAACGATTCCCCACCTGTCCCGGAAGGACCTGGTCCCGGAAGTTGAAACCCTGCCCCGGGAGTTCCGGGACGCCCGGGGCGTTCCGGTGATGACCCAGGAACTCTTTACCAACGGCATCACCTACGGGGATTTTTTCATTCCCCTGGACATCCTTTCCCCGGATGACTATCCCTGGCTCCCCCTCTTTTCCCGGGTCGTCGTTTCCCTGGGCCTCCCGCCCCTGGACTACGGCGAAGTGTCCAGCCTCCTGGCCCGTACCACCGGCGCATTCTACACAGGCCTCCAGTCCGGCTCCAGCCTGCGGGGTTCCTCCAGAACCGCAGCGCTTCCCACGGGAACCCTGGACCTGCGGGGCCGTGACTGGCTCAGCTTCCGCCTTAAAGCCCTGGACGAAAAGATCCCTGAAGCGCTGGACCTGGTCCAACGTATCATCACGGAGGCGGACTTTTCCGACCGGCGGCGCGTCCGGGATCTTGTATTGGAAATGAAGAACGATATAGACGCAAGCCTGGCCCCGGGGGGACACAATTACGCTGCGGGCCGTGCCGGCTGCCTCGTCTCCCGGTCCCGTGCGGTGGACGAACTCTGGAACGGCATCACCCAGCTTGAGTTTATCCACCGTGTCGCGGTGATGGATACGGCGGAGATATGCCGGAAACTCAGCGGCATCCGGGACACCCTGATACACCACGGCGGGCTCCTGGTGAATATCACCGGCGCCGCCGCCGCCGTCACCGGGACCTTGACGGGCATAGCGGAGCGTTTCAGCATATTCGGGGCGCCCCGTCCCCGCAGGATTAATACCGGTGGTAAAGGCCCTTCCGATGACGCGGCTTTTTTTGCTATGGTATCCAAAGGCGGTGCAAGCCGCAGTGCGGAGGTGCTGTCCTCCCCCACCCTCCAGGTGGGCTTTGCCGCCATGACCCTTCCCGGCGCGTCCCTGCACACCCGTGCGGCGGGCACCGAAGCGGTGCTGGCCCACTGGCTGAGTACCGGCGCACTGTGGGAGGATATCCGCATGAAGGGCGGCGCCTACGGGGCCTTTGCCTCTCCCGACGGGGTAGAAGAGAGCTTTGTTCTATCCACCTACCGGGACCCCGGCCCCCTCCGCTCCCTCCTGGCCTTCCCCGCTATCCTTGCGGAGGCGGCCCGCACCATACCGGACGAGGAAGAGCTGACCAAGGCGGTGATAGGTAGTTTTTCTAAGGAGACCCGGCCCCGAACCCCTGCGGATAAGGGGCTCACCAATTTCCTGCGCTTCCTCTGCGGCATTGAGGATCACCACCGGCGGGGCAAGCTGGAATCCATTGTTTCAATCACTGCGGCGGAACTCACGGCGGCGGCGGAACGTCTTGCCGGCGCCGCCGCGGATACCGCTAACCGGGGTATCCCCACCATAATCGCCGGGACCGCCGAAGCGGAGAAGGCCGCCGCAAAACTGGGGGTAGAGATACGGATGCTGCCGGTGTAGGGAGGAATGAATGAGTAATAAAGAAAAACCAATGGTAAGTCAGGAGCCGGTAGTATTACTGCACGGGTTTAACGATGAGGCGCTCTTGGCGGTGGTCCGGGCGGTGAAGGCCGCCGCGGCGGAAGCGGGGATGGATGCGGGAAGTATCGCCTTTACCACCTCAACGCCCACCAACCTGGAATGGAAAGTAAAGGCGCTGATACGGGAAGTGAGGAAGGAGCATGGGCATTTCCAGGGTCAAAAATAAGTTCCGGCCCCCCCATTCACACGCATCAATTTTTATGCTATAGTGACAGGCAATGAATAATACAGCCGAAGGGACATTTCAGGTCGAAGAGAAAGTGGTGTACCCCAGCCAGGGGGTTGGGGTCATCCGTGCAATCAAGGAAAAGGACTTTAAGAATGAGAAGATTCCTTACTATGATATATACCTTGAAGTGTCGGATATGACCATCATGGTCCCGGTGGATAAGGCGAAAACACTGGGAATTCGGGCTATTGTTCCCAAGGAAGAAGCTCAAAGAGCCCTGGAACTGATCAGCGACGAATATGAACCCATACCGTCGGATTGGAAACTCCGGTATCAGATGAATCTGGACTTATTGAAGAAGGGCAGCGTCATGGATATTGCCTCCATAGTCCGCTCCCTCTATCACCGGAGTAAGGTCAAGGAGCTGCCCATCCTGGAACGGAAGCTCTACGATTCCGCCCTAAAATTGCTGGTGGACGAGGTTTCCTTCTCCCTCCACAAGCCCAAGGACGAGGTGGAAGCCATGATTTTTGCCCGTCTGGAATCCAAGTAGCTACCCATCGTGGATGAGGCAGTTGCCATAGCACAAACCGCTATAGCGGTAATCATCACCGCCGCCGGTTCTTCCAGCCGCATGGGGAGGGGTATAAAGAAGGAGTACCGCCCCCTGGGGTCCGGAATCAATGACGCCGATGGGCGTCCCCTGACCGTTCTGGGGGCTGCGGTCAGCGCCTTTGCCGCCAATCCCCGTATTGGGACTATCGTCATCACCATTCCCCATAACGTTGCGTCCGCCGAAGCCGATGCCCGTGCCGCCCTGCCCCTCTCCCTCCTTATGTCAGGGAAGGCGTCCCGTTTTCTCTTTGTCCCCGGGGGCTCCACCCGCCGCGCCTCGGTCCACCAGGCCCTGGCCCTGCTTTCCGCCTATTCTCCCGACTATGTGCTCATCCATGACGGAAGCCGGCCCTGGGTAGACGGCCTGCTCATTGAGCGGACCATTGACGCCCTCCGGCGGAGCCGGGCGGTGGTCCCCCTGCTTCCCCTGACCGAAAATCCCAAGGAATTTGACGAAGCGGGCTTTGTAATCCGGCATCTCCGGCACGCCTCTGTGGGTACCTCCCAGACTCCCCAGGGGTTCGCCTTTCCGGAAATACTCCGGGCCCACGGTTTGGCGGCGGAACGGGAACGGCGGGAATACTACGATTATGTCGATGACGCGGAAGTGTGGGGGGAATTCATCGGGCCCGTGGCGACGGTGGAGGGGTCTCTGAAGAATAAAAAGATTACCCTTCCGGAGGATCTAAAAGACCCGGAGGGTCTTCGTGATTAGGGTTGGGTTGGGACGGGATGTACACCGGCTGGTCGAGGGACGGCGGTTTTTGTTAGGCGGCGTGGCAATTCCCTCCGATAAGGGGGAGATGGGACATTCCGACGGGGATGTTTTGGCCCACGCGGTTATAGACGCCTTTTTGGGAGCCGCCGGTTTGGGGGACATTGGGGAACTGTTCCCCCCTTCCGATCCGAAGTGGCGAGACGCGGACTCCATGAAACTTTTGAAGGCGGCCTGGGACACGGTGCGGGATGCGGGATGGCGTCTTTCAAACCTGGACTGCGTGGTGAGCGCGGAGAAGCCGAAGCTCCTTCCCTACCGCGGGGACATACGGGTATCCCTGGCGCAGGCGCTGGGGGTACCCCCCGGGGCGATTTTTGTAAAGGGAAAAACCGGCGAGGGTTTAGGCAGTATTGGTGAGGGGCTGGCGGTGGAAGCCCTGGCGGTTTGTTTGCTGGAACGATAGGCGGGGGATATGGCGAAAAACAAAACTTCAAACTGGGACGGCATAGTTACGGCCCTGGAAAAATGGCGGAAGGCGGATGACGGGGACCCTTCGGTAAGCACCGTGGCGGAACGATACCGCCAGGACCCTTGGGCGGTGCTGGCCTCCACCATCCTCAGCTTGCGTACCAAGGACGAGGTAACCCTGGTCCGTTCCCAGGCGCTCCTGGAAAAAGCTCCCACCGCAGAGGCGCTCCTGACCTTGCCGGTGGAGGAAATCGAGAAGCTCGTCTACCCGGTGGGGTTCTACCGGACCAAGGCGCAGAACCTGAAAAAAATTGCCGCCATCATCATGGAAACGTATCAGGGAGAGGTTCCCGCAAATCTGGACCTCCTCCTTGCCATGCCGGGGGTGGGGAGAAAAACCGCCAACCTGGTGCTTACCGAAGCCTTCGACATGGATGGGATCTGCGTGGACGTCCATGTACACAGGATTACTAACCGGCTGGGGGTTTTACAATCGAAAACCCCCGAAGAAACAGAAATGATACTGCGGGAAATACTACCGAAAGAATACTGGAAACGGATAAATATACTGCTGGTACTCTACGGCCAGCGGGTTTGCCGGCCAGTGTCCCCCTTCTGCTCACGCTGCGTGATGCCGGAACACTGCCGTCGGGTGGGAGTAGACCGGGAACGGTAAGTACCGGGGCCGTGTTATATCTTCGATCCCATCTCCAGAATAAGCTCCACCTCGCCCACAGAAAGTTTTACGGTACGGGCGATTTCTTCCATGGTCCAGCCGGACTGCTTCAGCTTAATCACCGTTTCCCGTTGACCGATGGCGGGAGCTCCCCGTTCTTTAATCCGCTTACCCGGTTCATCCTTGAGAATTTCGCTGAAAACCCTGAACTGTTTGTTGATCTCCTCAAACCGGGTTTCCGCCTTGGCCAGGGATTCACGGACGGTTTGCAGCTTCTCCATACGGGCCTCAACGGAGCTTAGAAGGCCGTTCAGGGAAGAAACCTTTTCAACCGCCTCCGCCGCCTTGGCATTATCCACCGTTAGTTTTTCCACCGATGTACGGAGATCTTCCTGCCCATCCAGGAGGCGCTGCATTTCCCCGTGAATCTTCTGCATCGCCCGTTCCGCTTCCTTGAGGGCCTTGAAATTATCATCTATGCCGGCATTCGTTTCCTCCAGGGTCTGGTTCTTCTTTTCTATCCGCACTTCCCGCTCCTCCGCATCCGTAAGAGCATCCTCCAGACGGCGTATCTGCACCTGGACCGCCTGGAGGGTGTCATCCGAGGTGGTAACTTCGGCAAGCTTTTCCTTTACCGATTGGGAAGTCTGGAGCAGCCGGTTAAAGTCGGTCTCCATCAGCTCAATACGCCGCTTCTCCGACTGGAAGGCCACCATCTTGGCGTCCACCTCTTCCTCCAGTCGCTTGATCCTGACAAACTTTGCTTCCAGATCCGCCGCTTCGGTGCGGCGCTGATCCAGACCGTCAAGGTCTCCCCGGAAATCCTCGATCTTCCGCTCCAGGGATGACTTCAATTCATCCGCCCGATCAAAGAGCTTGGTCTGGGCAATAAATTCCTTGATGTGCCGGTCCGCGTCCCTGACCGACTGCTCCAGCAGTCTGGCCTGTTCATCGGTGTGGGCAAAGGCATCGGTTCTTTGGGCCGCCGTTTCTTCCCGGAGATTCTCGATAGCGGAACGGAGCGCGGTAAGCCGGTCCTCGTTCTCCACCCCAAGTTCCCGGATCTTCCGGCGAAATTCCTCCACCGATGCATCCATATCCCGCATCTGGCCTGAAAACTTGGTCTGCCATTCCTCAATGTTCCGCCGGGATTCATCCAAGAGTCCCCCGAATTCCCCGCTGCGGAATTCCACCTGGGCGGCAATCTTCCTGAGATCCTCGCCAATCTCCCGCTCCTGCTGTTTAAGGGTTTCCGCCATGGAAAGATTGAAACGGCCAAGCTCGGCCTTAACCGCAGATTCCGCCGTTTCCCGGGCTTCCGCCAGGTTCGCGTCAAGCTGATCCTTGAGTATCCCCAGGGATCCATCCGCCTGAACCATCTGGTTCCGTATCCCCTCCTCAAAAGCGCCGGCCTCGGCCTTGAGATGTTCCAATTCAGAAACCAGCCGGGCATCCTCGTCGGCAAACTGACGTTTCAACGCCTCCCCAAAGGTATTTTCCAGCTTCCGGCGTTCCTCACGGGATGTTTCCGCCAGTTCCGCCAGTTCCAGAGCCAGACCGTCCTTCCATTTGTTAAGCCGGGCATCAAATTCCTCCCGCCGGCGGAAAAGGTCTGCGGAAAACTCGTCCTCAAAGACCTTGAGTTTACCCGCCACCGTATCGTAGGACTGTTCCTTAAGCCGGCTTAGTTCCTTCTCCACCCCGGCAATATCTCCCCTGAGGGCATCCAGGCCGGCGGCAAATTCCGCAAAGGCCGCATTCCGGGCATTGGCGGATTCCTGCTCAAACCGGGCGAAGTCTCCCCGCACCCGGTTTTCCGTCTCCGCCATGTACCGGCGCAATGTTTCATCCAGCTTAGCCGAATCATCCGCCAGGGCTCCCAGGCGCTCAAATTCCCGGGCCTGGGCCTCACGGTATTCCCCAAGCCTGGCGTCCGCCGCTAAGAGGGCCTTCTCGCCTTCTTCCTCAATGGTCTCCGAAAGCCGCTTCGTCATCTGGAAAACCGCATCGGTGGTCTGGCCGTCCAATTCCCTAAGCCGCCCCTCTAATTCTTTTACCGCAAACTCTATCCCCCGGACCTCGGTATTTTTCTGGTCTAGTATCTTTTCCCAATCCGTCAAGGCCTTTTGGCCTTCCGCTTTAATGGTCTCGGACAGTTTCCGGCTCATCTGGGCAACCGCATCGGTGGTCTGACCATCCAGGGTGCTTAGCCGCCCCTCCAGTTCTTTTACTTCGGTATTTGTCTGGTTTAGCATGGTTCCCCAGGCTTCCCGGTTGTCCCGGATTTGGAGTTCTATTTCCGCTTGATCCACCTTCCACCCTTCCTGGGAGACCCGGAGTTTTTCCTCCACCAGGGTCTTCAAGCTCTGAACCCGTTCCACGGCCTGTTCCCGGAGCGTAACCAGGGCGGCCTCTTCCATTTTATCCGCCCGTTGCGCCGCCTGCTCCACCGCATCCTGCAAGGTCTTTTCGACGATCCCCATGTCCCGGGCAAGGCTTGCCGCCCGTTCCTGTTCCATCCGGGTTATCGCCTCCCGGTGGTCCTCCACCCGGCGTTCAATGGTTTCCGCCGTAGCCTGGAGGTCGGATACGGTGGATTCCACCGCCGCTATCATGGAAGCCGAAATCTTTTCCAGGGATAGGGCGTTTTCCTCTTCAAACCGCAGTTCCAGCCCCGCAAAGCCCTTCTCCACAGAAGAAAGCTTTTCCTTAGCTTCGACCACCCGCTTCCCCACCCCCTCCACAAAGGGGGACTCTTCCTGGATACGAGCCAGATTTTCCTGGACCCGCACCGTCATGCGAACCAGTTCCCCCAGGGTGGAATCGTAGGTTTTTATTTTTTCATTAAGATCCGCCACGGTAGCGATCTTGGCGGCCATAGCTTCATCACTAAGCTGGAGCCGGTTCATCAGTTCTTTGGCCTGTTTCTGGCGGACATCCAGGGCCACCCCGTAATCATGGACGGCTGCCGCTTTCTGATCCACAAACACCGTCAGTTCTTCCTTAAGATGATCTCCGTACTTGCGCAATTTCTCCAGAGGACGGTTATTCCTGTCGGACTTGCGAAAGAGGATGAGCGTCAGGGCAACGATACCGAGGGTTAAAAGATTTCCAATCGTAAAAAAGCTCATGTGGTTCTAATTTAGCACAAATGCGCGTAATTGGCGATAGTCGGAAAAGACAAAATCCGCATTACCCGTATTCCGGCGACGGCGGCCCAGGGGACCCACCACCAGGGCGGCCTTCATCCCCTGCTGCTTCGCCCCGATGATATCGTAGGAAACGCTGTTTCCCACATAGAGTATCTGTTCAGGGGGCAGGGCCATACATCGGGCCAGTTCCCGGAAGGGAGCCGGGTCCGGCTTCAGGCGGTTGGTATGTTCCGAGCAGATCACCGTATCCCAGTATCCGTCCAAGCCAAGGTACTTTAGCTTTTGTTCGGCGGGAAAGTCCGAAAGAAGCCCCAGAGAAAGCCCTGAGGACTTGAAGGCGGAGAGGGTTTCCCGAACATGGGGATAGGGCTTTACCTTCTTAAACAGGGGTTCCCAGCCCCGGTAGATGAGCTGTTCCGTCCGGCCCTTAACCAAAGCCCCATCCCGTTTCAGGATTTCCCCCATCAGCAGCGCTTGAAGGTCGTAAAAATTGCCATCCCGGAAGGTCTTTCTCAAATTAGTCCGGGCCTTGCTAAAAGCCAGGAGATACCGCCATTCCTTGAGTACAAAGGGGATGAGCCGCACATAAAACCGGTAATTCGGGTAAAAGGTTCCGTCCAAGTCGAAGGCAAGCCCTCGGATATCCTCTCGCATAGTTTCTTTATACTATGGATCAAAGGTAATTTCTATAGGGATACGGACCAAATTAACATAGTGATCCCTTGAATACCGGGTTTTAAAGGTATCAAACAGGGTTTCCTCGGCGCTTTCAAACAGGGCAATACGGAAAAAGCCGCCTTCGGTAAAATAGGGGACCAGCACCGCCACATGGAAATGCTTCCGCATCCGGGGGCGACCCCGGGGGTTGTCATCCGTGGCGGGGTCCCCCATTTCGGTATTCACCGAGGCGAGGTAGATCCGGCCCGGCTCATCAATGGCCAGGGTATAGAGCAGGGGATGGATGCCCTCAATGCCGAAGCCCGCATCGGTAAGGTAGCCCGGGAAGGATGTGGGACCTATTCGGTCCCCGGCCACCGAGCCCTGTCTATCCCGGCGTATCACCGCAGAAAAGGGGGCGTCCCGAACCTCAATCTCCGCCAATTCCCCAAAGGTGGGTGTGCGAAGGACCCTCCCCGCAATGGACGCCAGATTCCGGGTCCAGTCCAGGCCGAAGAAGGGGTCCTTCAAGTTCTCCCAGGGCGCGGTAAACCCGGACCCCCTATCCCCGAATGGCGCTTTGAGGGGGGGAATGGAAAGCCGCCGTCCGGTAACCGGCCTGAGTATGCCGTCCACCACCCATTTGGCGAACCCGGAGCAGTTAAGCCCGGGAGCTATGTGCTGGGGCGCCAAATCGTCGATAAACACATACTCGCCATTTTCGTCCAGGGCGCCGTCATCCTGGAATTGCATCGGAAGCCGCTTCCGGACTTCGCCGATAAATCTCCGGACATCCCGGTAGGAATCCGGCTGGGGTTCAAAGTAGCGGAGGGGAAATTTATCTTTTGCCACGGCCAGGACTTCCTCCAGGGGCAGCGTCAGGAGCCGCTCAAAGGGGATGGGCAGGGGCAGGGCGTTGACCACATAGGCATTGTAGATCACCACATCCATCACGCACTTGTCTGCGGCGGAAAAGGGCCTGAACTGGACATAGGCATTGAAATCACTCCGGGGGAAAATCCGTATCCGCAGGGCCTGACCATCCTCCATCCGGCGGGTCAGCACCCAGGAGCCCTGGGCATACCCGGGAAATGCGCCGTTCAACTCCCTGGCCAGGATGATCATAAACTCCTCTCCCGCCGCCTCGGTCCGCACTTCCACCCGTCCGCCCCCGGGCAAGGTTTGGAGCGGCAGCACCTGGTTCAGCACCGTTCCCGGTCTCCCCTTAAACCAGGAATCCACCAGGGAGGCGCGCAGGGACGAATCGTCGGGGATGCGCCGGATGGGCAGGTCCAGGGCGGAGAGGGGGACGAAGGCAGCCAGGAAGATGAGGAAAAGGGTTATCAGGCGCGAAAATCCAGGAACACTCATACTCGTTTCCAGTATCGGCAAATTTTTGAACCTACTCCAGCCCCGGTCGCTGCCGCTCCTGCTTTTTCCGCCCATGCAGATGCTTGGCCTTTAGCCGCTGTTCCCGGCCGGCACGGCTTGGCTTGGTGGGCCGCCTGAGTTTGGGAAGCCGGGCCGCAACGGTGATCAGGGCTTCCAGCCGGGAAAGGCCCCGCTCCAGGTTGGTCCGCTGGGACCGCTCTTCGCTGGAGGCAATGACAATTTCACCGGACTCGGAAATCCTTGACGAAAGGGTACTCCGCAGGCGGGCCATCTCCGTTTCCGTTAGCCCCGCCAAATCATCCGGACGCAGCCGGAGGGTAACCTTGGTGTTCACCTTGTTAACGTTCTGTCCGCCGGGACCGCCGGAACGGGAGAAGCTTGCTTCGGCAGCGATACGGATTGACTTTCGGAGGAGGACCTGGTCCATTCTTAATACCGCCACTTAAACCCGAATGACACCATGGGGATGGGCAGCTCGTAGACCGGTTTATATTCGCTGGGGTTCTCCTCGCCGGTGTAGCCGTTGGCCCGGGCGATCCACACCGCATCGTACACAATGGATTGCAGATTCTCGACGGCAAGGTATATTTCGGTGTTTACCTTTCCCTTGGGATTAAACCGGAAGAAGGAAAACTTTACATCTATCGGCCAGGAAAAACCGGTGCGTTCATCGTTGCTGTCGGCCTTGGGGGTGCCGCTGGCAAAACCGAAGCGGGTTCCTATGTGGAAGGATGGAGATGGTTTAAAGTTCAGCACCAGGTTGATGTTGTGGTACCGGTGAAAAGCGGGATAGTACCAGTCGTTTCCCGTCTTGGGGTACTGGGTACGATCGGGCTCCGGCTTTGAGCCATCGGGCATGGTTACTTCGGGAGGATTATCGGGGGCCGCATCCGGGTCCCGGTACTGGGCCCAGGTAAAGGAATAGGACAGCCAGCCGTCCCAATAACGGGACTCCAGCTTTTGCAGGATAAAATCAAAGCCGACGATTCTCCCCACCCCGTTAAACTGGTACTCGGTGCCGGTATAATCATCCACAGAACTAAAGTAGTTGTTCCCTTGGTAAGCGGTGATCACCTTGTATGCCCGGTCAAAAACATTTTTATAATAGGCTTCAATATTAAAACTCAGCTTTTCTGCAAAATCCATTTTCATACCCAAAAGGGAAGTCCATGAACGGTTTGGTTTCAATTCATAATCCTCAACAGCATTGATTTTATCTATGGAATTAATGGCGTCATTCATGGATGAAAACAACCCGGTTCCCACCGTAACCGTAAGCGCATCAATAATGCCCCGGTTTTTCAGGATATCGTAATCAAGATTCAGCCGGGGGTTTGCCACCGGTATGGTCTGAATAGTAAAATCCCTGCCGATAAAATAAAAGTGATCCAGCCGCAATCCCAATTCGGCGCCGAATTTCCAAGCGGGGTTTTGGTATTCCAGCAGGGTGTATGCCGATGAAGAGACCCCCTGGTTTTTAACATCCCAGGATTGATCTATTAGGGAGGTATATGTCAAAAAATTATCCGGCGCCAATTTCGGATCCAATTCGTAGGAGGTCCGTATATCCTGACGGGACAGCCACAGGGAATACAATTCCTGTACCCCGGCGGCAAAAATAAACCCATCCCGAAAGGCCCAGTCAAAGTCGGCCCGTCCCTGGGCGGTAACGGTGGTATCCACGATGGTCCCTTCTATACGGGATTCCTTCATATAATCCAGGATCCTCTGTTCCCGGGGATCCTCTTTCGGGTCCGGCGGCTGCTCTTCACTATGATCCAGATGGATGCCGATATCCATATTCATGTCGGTTTCATACACCCCCGCCCCGGCGCTTCCCCTGAACACCATATCTTTGTGGGGACTCCAGGTAATACCGGCAATGCCAAAGCCCCGGTAGTTCATCCAGTCGAAGAGCAGATCCACCTCCCGTTTGCCGCCGTCATCCTCCGTAAATTTATTGTGGTAATCCGCCCCTACACCATCACTGCCGAAAAAGCCCGTGGCGGTCAATTCCAGATCCGTAGAAAACCGGTAATTCCCGATGATGGAAAAATCCCTGATATAAGGCGCGGTAGTAATACTGTTGACTATTTCAAGTTCCGGGACCCCCCTGGCAATCAGCTTTGCCAGAGAAACGAAGGGGTCCCAGTAGGTCACTTTCCCCATGGCGGCAATACCGCCCTTCCCAAAAAGCGGGATAGAGAAGCCCAGATTGGTTTCACTGGTGGAGACCCCCAGGTCAAATTGGGTTTCCGTGGGGGAAGGCTTGCGGGATGTTATTTCCAGGAGGCCGGAAATGGTATGGCCGTAGCGGCTGGAAAAAACGCCGTGGGAAAGTTTGGCGCTTTCCACCATTTGGGGGACAAAGATGGAGTAGACGCCCCCCCAGTGATAGGGCTGTTCGATGTAAAACCCGTCCATGGCCGCCATGAGGTCCCCGGGGTCTCCCCCGCGGATTGAAGGCTGGGCGTCAAACATGCCGGAATACCCCACACCGGGCAGCAGTTTAACCGAGGTCATCACATCTTCTATAATTCCAATCTCCGAAGTACGGCTCAGGTTTTCTCCGGAAATAGTAATACTGCGCCCAGTCCTGGTTTCGCCCGCCTCCGGGCTTGCCGACGCCTCAATCACCAGTTCGCGGTTTTCCATTATGCCGCCCAGGCGCAGGGAGAAGGAAAAGGCGGTTCCCTCCACCGGTATCAGCAGCCTGCCGTTTTCATACCCCGGATAGGCGATACGGATTACCACCTGCCGGTCATCGGGAACCGCCAGCACCGCCCGGCCATCCTCGTCGCAGGGGTACTCCGTACCGTCCCAGGAACGGATCACCGCGCCCTCCAGGGGGATTTCCAGGTCGGCGTCACTAACGGTGATCATCACATCCCGGGCAAAAAGGGGCACACAAAAACTGAGGAAGGTTACCAGGACAACGGGAAGGACGGGACTTTTTGACATACAAGCTATTATTTAACCGCTTTTTTCAGTTCCTCTGCCTTATCGGTCTTTTCCCAGGGGAATTCCGCCCGGCCAAAGTGGCCGTAGCTGGCGGTTTTCCGGTAGATGGGCCGGCGAAGGTCAAGGCTTGAGATGATCCCCGCAGGGGTGAGGTCGAAGACGCTCTTTACCGCTTCTTCAATCCTGGCTTCCGCCACCGTGGCGGTACCAAAGGTATCCACCATCACCGATACCGGGAAGGGGACGCCTATAGCGTAGGCCAGTTCCACTTCACAGCGCTCCGCAAGAGCGGCGGCCACGATGTTCTTCGCTACGTAGCGGGCCATGTAGGCGGCGGAACGATCCACCTTGGTGGGGTCCTTGCCGGAGAAGGCGCCCCCCCCGTGACGGCCCATGCCGCCGTAGGTGTCCACGATGATCTTCCGGCCCGTCAGGCCCGTGTCGCCGAAGGGGCCGCCCACTACAAAACGTCCGGTGGGGTTGATGTAATACTTGGTTTTCCCGTCCAGAAGACCCGTGGGCTCCAGGATCGGCTTGATAATATCGCCGATCACCGCGTCCTTGATGTCCTTGTAGGCAATTCCGTCGTCGTGCTGGTGGGAAACCACCACCGCGTCGATGCGGATAGGTTTGTGCCCCTCGTATTCCACAGTTACCTGGCTTTTCGCATCGGGGCGCAGCCACTTGATGGTTTTGTTTTTGCGCAAATCCGTGGCGCGGTGCAGGATCTTGTGGGCCAGGGTGATGGGCAAGGGCATCAGTTCCGCAGTTTCGTTACAGGCAAAGCCGAACATCATCCCCTGATCACCCGCTCCCTGCTGACCCTTATACTCCTCAAGCCCCACACCGGAAACCCCCTGGCTGATATCCGGGGACTGGCTGTGGATCATGTCCAGGACCGCCATGGACTGGTAGTCCAGCCCGTAGGCGGGGTCCGTGTAGCCGATATCCTTCGCCACATTCCGGACCACATCCTGGAAATCCACGAAGGTTTTTGTCGTTATCTCACCGCCGACCAGGACCAGGGATGTTGAAGCGAAGGTTTCGCAGGCAACCCGGCTTTGAGGGTCGTCCCGGTAACATGCGTCAAGGATCGCATCGGACATCTGATCGCAGAGCTTATCGGGATGACCCTCGCCAACCGATTCCGAAGTAAAGAAGTATCGCCGGTTTTCCATACAATTCCGCCTCTTTCAATAAAAATTATTTCTATAAACCCTGAGCAAGATCTAAAAGACTCTGCCGGGTATCGTCCGCCTGTTGTTTACCGATAGGCCTGCGTGCGTCCCTGGCTTTCTCCTCATAAATCCCCGCGATGTCCGTAAAGAATTCCCTCATCATCTGCCGGGCATCGGGATTGTCCAGGTTCCGCGGTAAATCCGGGATGGTTAACTTCATACCCACTTCAATTAAATCGGGATCCTTCACCACATCATTGGAAGCCAGCATGATCAGGGGGAAGAAATAGGCGTCCGGAACACCAAACGGCTTTCCATTACCGTAGAATCTTCTGGCAATCTTGGTCAGCCAATCGTCGGCTTTAACCACATAGTCCGCCGCGCCCTCAAGAATAAGCCGGTCCTCGTATTTGTTGTACACATTGTCGAAGGAAAGGTTCATTTCCTCCTGGTGATCTTCCACCGGAGCAGGCGCCGACTTACAGGCCCCTAAAAGCACCGCCGCAATCAGGGCGGTCAATAGTACGTGTTTTGTTCGCATGGTATCCTCCTGGATAATAATATTATACCGCAAAATAAAAATAATGACTAGTGAAACCAATGGCGCTTTGATAGTATGATGAAACACATGGCCCGGCTTTTTACCTATTCAGCCCTGATCCTCCGGGTGCGTCCTTCCGGGGAATCCAACCGGGAAGCCTGGATGCTGACGGCCGAGGAGGGTATCCTCCGGGCCACGGTTTTCGGGGGGCCAAAGAGCAAGCTCCGGGCGCATGTGGAACCCTATCACGGGGGGAAGCTCTGGATATACCGGGACCCGGTGAGGGACTCCCGGAAGATAAGCGACTTCGATGTCCAATCCTGGAAGCCGGGGATACGGGAACGCTATGAGCGGTCCACCGCCGCTGCCGCCATTGCGGAAACCATCCTGGCGGCTTACGGCGGCGGCGGCCCCTGGGAGCATGCCTTCACCCTGGCGGATGCCTCCCTTGAGGCCCTGGGAACGGCGGATGAACCCTGCTGCACCCGGATTTTTATCCACTTCCTCTGGCATTGGGCGGAAATCCTCGGCATACGGCCTGATTTGGATGAAACCGGGGAGGAGGCTACCCCTCTGGGGCCGGGGGCACAAGGATGGCTAAGGGCGGTACGGGATCTGGCCCCTTCCCAGATGAGCCGTTACACCCTGGACGGGGTTTCGGTGCGTCAGGCCCGGGCCTTTGTGACCGGCATTGTGGGGGGGGCCCTGGGGAAATGGCTGGGGACCTGGGACTTTTAAGGAAAAGGAGCGGAGATATGCGGGCGGTAGACATCATCATGAACAAGCGGGCGGGGAAGGAGCTTTCCCGGGAGGAGTTGTCCTTTCTTATCGGCGGCTATGTGGCGGGGGAGATTCCCGACTACCAGGTATCCGCCTGGGCAATGGCGGTCTTTTTCCAGGGAATGACGGCAGCGGAAACGGCGGTATTGACGGAACTGATGCTTAACTCCGGGGCGCGTATGGACCTTTCCGGCATAGACGGCCCCTTTGTGGACAAACATTCCACCGGCGGCGTGGGGGACAAGACCAGCCTCATCCTGGCGCCCCTGGTCGCATCCCTGGGCATCAAGGACCCCATGATGTCGGGCCGGGCCTTGGGGCATACCGGGGGCACCCTGGACAAGCTGGACGCCATCCCCGGCTACCGTACCCAGTTGGAGGCTGCCGAATTCCGGCGCATCCTGGCCAAGGATGGGTTCGCCATGACCGGCCAGACCCGGGACATCGTCCCCGCGGACCGGCTCCTCTACGCACTCCGGGACGTGACGGGCACAGTGGAGTCCATCCCCCTGATCACCGCCAGCATCCTCTCCAAAAAGGTTGCGGAAGGGGCGGACGCCCTGGTCTTTGATGTCAAATTCGGCTCCGGCGCCTTTATGAAGGACAGCGCCGACGGAGAAAAACTCGCCTGTTCCCTGGTGGACACCGGAACCGCCATGGGAAAACGGATTATCGCCCTCCTCACAGACATGAACGAGCCCCTGGGAACCATGATGGGCAATTTCCTTGAGGTGGAGGAAAGCCTTAACTGCCTGGAAGGCCGCGGCCCGGCGGATTTAATGGAAGTAACCCTGGAACTGGGCGCCCGGATGGTGATGCTCGGCGGCAAGGCCAAGACCCCCGCAGAGGGACGCGCCCTCTGCGAGGAAGCCCTGGCAGGGGGCAAACCCCGAACACTGTTCCTGGCGAATATTGAAAGCCAGGGGGGTGACGTAAAAAAGTTCCTGGATATGCGGGGCGTCTACCGTTCCCCGGTGCACGCGGAACTGCGGGCGGAAAAGACCGCCTACCTTTCCCGGATAGACGCCTGGAAGGTGGGCCACGCCGGGGTGGATCTGGGGGTTGGGCGGAACCGCACCGAGGACGCGGTAAGTCCCACCGCCGGTGTACAGTTCCACCGGAAAGGCGGCGACAGGGTTACTGCAGGGGACCTCGTCATGACTGTCTGGGCACGGGACGAAGCGGGGCTGGCGGCGGCCATGCCCCAGCTGCGGGAGGCGGTGGAGTATGCGGAAACAGTGTTCAAGGAAAACGGTGCACCTGCTCAGAGGAAGCTGGTGCTTGCGGCACTGCCGACGGAGTAGTGCTAATCCTTTAAGGTTTGTTTAAGCTGGGCGCTTTCTGCGCCAGTTAAAATTCCCTTATCCTGTAGTATACCACAAAGCAGATCAAGAAAGCGGTTTAAGTGTGCAAAGTGATTTGTCTCAATCCGTTCAATATCCGCCTTAGTTGCCATATTTTGAATATCAGCTTTGGTTACCACATCCAAGGGAATATCGGGCAATTTACCAAATCCAAACCTGAAAAACAGGAGGCCCCGGCCGCAAAACCCTACCGCCGCCAGTATAAACGCCGGGGTTACAAACCAGAGAGGAATATGATTATGGAGAAAATCCCAGATTGTCATTGTTATAACTATACGTTATTCCCGGCGATAAGTCAACCACGCCACGTGGGTATACTCACCCGTTTCCCTGCATCAACGATCGTGGCGCACTGGTCTTTCCCGTTTATCACTTCCCGGCATAAATCCGGGTCGCGTATCACCAGCCCCTGGAGGTCCCGTACCCCGAAATCGAAGAGCGGGGGCGCAAGGGGGACGGTGGGTCCCGCCAGGATCAACCCCTGCGGGCGGGAAAGTTCCAGAAGCCGGGGCAGGGTCTTGTTTATCACCGTGACGGCGGTGGCAAAGATAAAGTCCGCTCCGGGAAGGATGAATTCGCAGGCCGAATCGGGGTAATCTCCGGGACCGGGCCGCTTTTCCAGGATTGACAGGTCGCATATACCCCCCAGGGTCTTTTCCAGGTGCATGAAATGGCCGATTACGGCGACCTTTTTCCCCCGCACCGTATCCCGCCATGCCCCAAAAGCGCCGCCCCCCTCCCCTAAGAGGGCCCGCCCTACCTGCTCGTGTTCCGGGGAGTTCCAGAAGGCATTGATCGCCGCCACCCCCAGGCTTGCTTCGGCGAAATTCCAGGACTTTGCCGCCGCCGCCAGTTCCCGCAGCGGCATCCCTGCCAAGGCTTGGCTGGATTCGGGCAGAAGCCGGGGACGGGTTTCCGTATTATGGACCCTCGCAAGATTCATGGCCAGCCCGACCCGGTCCCCGGAACGGACATAGGTCCAGAACTCGCCGGCAATTACCTCGTCGGCCTTTAGGTCCGGAGGTATGGGGTCTATCAGCGCATCGTAGAGTGCCCAGGGGTTTCGTTCGGTCATGATACGGCTGGCCAGCCCCGGTGGTATTCCTGAAAACAATCAAGACAGACTTCACCGGTAATAGTAGAAAAAATGCGGGCAGGTTCCCAATACTGTTGATTCATGGCTGTGTCTTGATCCTCCTCATCCGTTATCAGTTTAGTCAATTCCTTCGGAATTTTCAACGCCATTACGTTTTTCCTTGACACCAGTGTTTCGCTCTGAAAAACTAGTGTTTCACTCTGAAACACCAGTGTTTCGCTCTGAAAAACTAGTGTTTCGCTCTGAAACACCAGTGTTTCGCTCTGAAACACCAGTGTTTCGCTCTGAAACACCAGTGTTTCACTCTGAAACACCAGTGTTTCACTCTGAAAAACTAGTGTTTCGCTCTGAAACACTGGTGTTTAGGTCCGGGGCCCCGTTGCATTATAAAGTGAATTATTTTATGATATATGACGCAGCTAAACTTTTCCTAAGGAGGAAACTGTTTATGATACATCGGTGGCTATTGGTCGGCGTTTTGGCGCTGTTCCTGGGTCTTTCGTTATATGCGGCGCCCATAAAGGACGCGCCGGCAACGGGGAAGCTTCGCTCCTTTACCGATTCAAGCGGCCGAACCCTGCAAATACCGGCGAAGATCACCCGGGTCGCCCCTTCGGGAGCCCTTGCCCAGATGTTTCTCCTGGCGGTAGCGCCGGACCTTATCTGCGCCGTTTCCTCCGCCTATTCCCCGACCCAGGCGGAATTCGTCCCCGATTACCTGATGGACCTGCCCGTGGTGGGTCAGTTTTACGGTACCAGGAATCTGAACCCCGAGGAGATCGCCCGGATTGGGCCGGATGTGGTTATCGATGTGGGGGATCCCAAGGACAGTATCGCCGCGGATATGAACGCCATCACCGCGTCCATCGCCATTCCCGCCATTCATATCACCGCTACCCTCTCGACCACCCCCCAGGCATTCCGCACCCTGGGCACGCTGCTGGATCGAACGGAGCAGGGGGAAAAACTGGCACAGTTCTGTGAAAAGGCTCTGGCACAGGCGGGAGACGTGGCGGCTAAAGCGGGGAATAATAAGAAGGATATCCTCTACTGCATGGGCGGCGGAGGCCTCAATGTGCTTGCGGCGGGTACCTTCCACACGGAAATCCTGGACTGGATTGCCAATAATAAAGCGGTGACGGCCAACCCCACGTCCCGGGGAAGCGGTAACGAAACAAACCCGGAACAGATAGCCCTCTGGGACCCCGAGGTGATCATCTTCAATCCGGATAGCATGTACGACACCGCCGGAACGGACCCCACCTGGCGGCAGCTCCGGGCCATACGCACAAGCGCCTACTACGAGGTCCCCCAGGGGCCCTATAACTGGATGGGCGGACCGCCTTCCATAAACCGCTACCTGGGCATGCTCTGGCTGGGCAAAATCCTCTATCCCGAATACGCCCAATACGACCTGTACACTGAAACTGCGGAATACTACCGCCTGTTCTACGGCAAGGAACTTTCCCGGGAACGGTTCGACCGCCTGACCGCCAAGAGCATGCAGACCGGTAGGTCTGTCCGGTAGGCCGGCCATGGAGGAGCAGGTTCCCGGCGCAGGCCGGGGATTTTTCGGCGCAGCGGCCTTAATGGCCATACTCCTGGTGCTGGCAATCCTTGCATCCCTTTCTCTGGGCCGTTACCCCATCCCCATCGGAGCGCTCCTTACCCGGATTTTCGGCGGCGCTTTCGCCTCTCCTCAAATGGAGGCAATCTTCTTTAACGTGCGGCTCCCCCGGATCATCATGGCATGCCTGGTGGGCACCTCCCTTGCGGCGGCGGGGGCCAGCTATCAGGGGGTATTCCAAAACCCGCTGGCCGCGCCGGATATCCTGGGGGCTTCAAGCGGGGCCGCCACCGGGGCAACCTTAGCAATCCTGCTGCGGCTGCCCGGCCCCATGATCACGGTCTTCGCCTTTTTCGCCAGCCTTATCACTATTGCCCTGGTGATGTTCGTTGGAAACCATGCCCAGGGCAGAAGGATCATCGGCCTTATTTTAGCGGGCCTGATGATCTCCTCCCTCCTCAGTGCAGGCATAAGCTTCATGAAACTGATGGCGGACCCCAACAACGTCCTCCCGGAGATTGTCTACTGGCTCATGGGTTCCCTGGCAAAAACCAAGCCCCAGGACATTTCCTTTGTGTTAATCCCCATGGCCCTGGGGCTCATCCCTCTGTTTATCTTCCGGTGGCGTATCAACCTCCTCACCCTGAACGAGGAGGAAGCCCAGTCCATGGGGGTCAACGTCAAGGGCACCCGTGCCTTAGTAATCCTGTGCTCCACCCTGATTACCGCCGCCGCCGTTTCCGTGAGCGGCATCATCGGCTGGGCGGGCCTGGTGATCCCCCACCTGACCCGCCGCATCGTGGGCAACGACTACCAGCGCCTCATGCCCGCGTCCATGCTCTTCGGCGCACTATTCCTGCTCCTCATCGACAACATCTCTCGGAACCTCTTTGCCACCGAGGTCCCCTTGGGTATCCTCACTTCCCTGGTGGGGGCGCCCTTCTTCCTCTGGCTTATCACCCGGAAGGGGGATTTGTGGTAAACCTGGAGGTACAATCCTTAAGTTTTTCCTACGGAACCACGGCGATACTGCGTGACATTAGTTTTACGATGCAGGGCGGGGAACTTCTGGGGATGCTGGGGAAAAATGGCGCGGGAAAGAGCACCCTCTTCCGCTGTGTCCTGGGGCTGGAACACGCCCATACCGGAAAGGTATTCCTGGATGGCCGGGATATTAAAACCATGAAACCCGCAGAGTTAGCAAAACTAATCGCCTACGTACCCCAGGTCCACTACCCGTCCTTTAACTACTCCGCTCTGGACATGGTCCTCATGGGAACCGCCGCCCAGGGCAAAGAATGGGCCATGCCGAATACCCGCCAACGAGCCGCCGCAGCAGAAGCCCTGGAACAGATGGGGATGTCCGCATTCCGGGACCGGGGTTTCCGCCAGCTCTCCGGGGGTGAGCAGCAGCTTGTCCTCATCGCCCGCGCCCTGGCCCAAGAGGCCCGGCTCCTGGTGATGGACGAGCCCACCGCCAACCTGGATTACGGCAACCAGATCCGGGTCTTATTGCAGATAAAAGCATTGAGCCGCCAGGGCTACAGTATTATTCTGAGCACCCACAACCCGGACCACGCTTTCCTGTTCACCGACCGTGTCCTGGCGCTGCACAATAACCGCCTCGTCGCTTCGGGGACCGCCGCAGAAGTTCTGACGGAGGAACTTATCACCGAACTCTACGGGGTGCCGGTAATCATACGCCGTGACAGCAATGGTGTGCCAAACTGTATGCCGGTGATGCCTGCATAAAAACTATCGCTGTCCGTAATAAGCATTAGGACCGTGCTTCCGTTCCCAGTGTTTGCGGATAATATGCTCCGGCAAGGAAGCGGCCCCCCCGTCCAAACTTACCGTAAGATACGCCATCTTGCAGACCTCTTCCAATACAGAAGCATGGTATACCGCATCACCGGCATTTTCCCCCCAGGCAAAGGGGCCGTGGCCTGCCACTAAAACCATGGACATATCCGCCGGATTTATATGTTCCTTACGGAAGGTTTCGACAATCAGGTTTCCGGTTTCCAGTTCGTAGTTATTTTTTACCGCTTCTTCACTCATAAACTCGGTACAGGGTATTTCCAGCGCCCCATGGTCCGCATGGGTGGTGCCGAAAACCGGAACGGAACGATGGGCCTGTGACCAGGCCACCGCAAAAGTGGAGTGGGTGTGGCAGATGCCCCAGACACCCGGAAACTCCCGGTACAGCACCCGGTGGGTCGCCGTGTCGGATGAAGGGTTAAGGCTCCCTTCCACCTTTCGGCCATCCAAATCGACTATCACCATAGAATCGGGGCTAAGCTTGTCATATTCCACCCCCGAAGGCTTGATGGCAAAAACCCCTCGCTCCGGATCAAAAGCCGACACATTGCCCCAGGTGTAGAGCGCCAGATGTTGCCGGGGTATCTCCATGTTTGCCTCATAGGCCTGTTCTTTCAATTCCCGGTAATCCGGGCCTTGCATCAGCGCCCGCTCCAGTACGCTTCGCCCCAGCGGAGTTCATTCCGCAGTTGCGCCGGTTTAGTATCCCTGTCGATGTGCACACACTCAATATCCATCATCTCCGCCCAATCAATAAAGTATTCCGCACTGAGGGCGGTGGTATACGCCGAGTGATGTGCCCCGCCGCCAAGTATCCAGGATTCCGCCGCGTCCCGCATATTCGGCCAGGGCTTCCACAAGGCCCGGGCAACCGGAAGTTTCGGCATGGGATGGGGAATGGGAATGGTCTCCACATCGTTGAGGATCATCCGCAGGCGATCCCCCAGATCAACCACCGTGGCTAATACCGCAGGGCCGGGGGCTGCGTCAAAGACGAGCCGGGCGGGGTCCGCCTTGCCGCCTATCCCCAATGGATGCACTTCCAGCCGGGGCTTGGCGCCTGAGATGCTGGGACACACCTCAAGCATATGGGCGCCCAGGGCCGCTTCCTTCCCCGGTTCAAAATGATAGGTGTAGTCTTCCATAAAGGAGACGCCCCCCTTCAATCCTTGCGCCATTACCTTTGCTGCGCGGACCAGCATGGACTGTTTCCAGTCCCCTTCGGCGCCAAACCCATAGCCCTGTTCCATAAGCCGCTGGCTGGCAAGGCCGGGAAGCTGGGTCAGGCCGTGGAGGTCCTGGAAGTTGGTAGTAAACGCCCCGGCGTGTTCCGCTTCAAGCAGTTCCTTCAGGGCAATTTCGATCTTGGCCTGTTCCAGCATGGCGGTTCTGCCGGGACCGGGACTGCGCAGTTCCGGCGCCAATTCGTACGTCGACTCATATTCTTTCGCCAGTTTTTCTGCCGCAGCATCACTAACCTTGGTATACCGTCCCGCCAGATCCCCGATGCCCCAGGTGTTTACCTGCCAGCCAAACTTGATCTGGGCATCCACCTTGTCCCCTTCGGTGACCGCCACTTCCCGCATATTGTCCCCCAGGCGCAGCACTACCGACTCAATTCCGTCCTGCCGGGCGGCGGCGGCCCGCATCCACACACCAATCCTGCGACGGACCTCCGGCTCCTGCCAGTGGCCGGCAACAACCTTCCGGGGGAGCCGCATCCGCGCGTGAATGTACCCATGTTCCCGGTCGCCGTGGGCGGACTGGTTCAGGTTCATAAAGTCCATGTCAATTGCTGCCCAGGGGATGTCCCGGTTAAACTGGGTATGCAAATGCAGCAGGGGCTTTCTATTGATGGACAAGCCGCCTATCCACATCTTCGACGGAGAAAAGGTGTGCATCCAGGTGATGATACCGGCGCAACGGGGCGCGGCATTCGCCTCCTCAAAGACCCGGCGAATCCCCGGGGGGTTTATGGCAACCGGCTTCAATACCACCGTGCCGGGAAGCAAGGGATCCTTCCCAAACTCCTCCGCCATAATCTTTGCGTTAGCCGCAACTTGTTTAAGGGTTTCATCTCCGTAGAGATCCTGACTGCCTACGATAAACCAAAACTCGTATTTTTTCAGCTCGATCATACTGTACTCCTTAGTTAAAATATTCTACTGCGGCCTTTTCAATGGCAAGGCCCTTTGTATATTGTTGTATGAAAGTGGTAAAACCATCCACATCCTTTGTATCCGGCTCGACCAATTTTCCTGCATTTTTGACAAACACCTTTTGTGCGAGGAACGTCTCCAGCGATTCACCGGCGTTTTTTTGCTGCATATAGGCCGCAAGGAGCGCAATACCCCATGCACCGCCTTCACCGGCGGTCTCCATTACCGCAACCGGGGTTTGCAATGCCGCCGCCATCAAGCGTTGGCCCACACCCTTTGTTTTGAATAACCCCCCATGTCCAAGCAGTTTATCAAGCCGGACATGTTCTTTTTCGGTAAGGATATCCATGCCCAACTTCAGGGTGGCCATAGCGGAAAAAAGGAGGGAGCGCATAAAATTTGCCAGGCTAAGGCGGCTGTCCGGTGTGCGTACAAAAAGCGGGCGCCCCTGTTCCAGACCGGTGACCGGCTCCCCCGCATAGTAATTGTAGGAGAGGAGGCCGCCGCAATCCGCATCCCCTGAAAGGGCAGCCTCGTACAACGTATCGTACAGTTTGCCCTTGTCAACCTTGGCCCCGAATGTTTCGGTTACTTCGCCGAACAGTTTTACCCAAGCATCAAGGTCCGAGGTACAGCTATTGCAATGCGCCATGGCCACCGGTTTTCCTGCAGGGGTGGTTACCATGTCGATCTCCGGATACACCTGGGACAATTCTTTTTCCAGCACGACCATCGCAAATACCGAGGTTCCCGCCGAAACATTGCCGGTACGAACAGCCACACTGTTTGTCGCCACCATGCCGGTACCCGCGTCCCCTTCGGGGGGGCATAGGGGAATACCGGCTTTAAGCATGCCTGTGGGGTCAAGCAACGCGGCCCCCTCAGCGGTAAGAACTCCAGCAAGTGTACCGGCGTTCAAAACCTTTGGCAGTATATCCCGCAGTTTCCAGCCGATTCCACCAATGAGCGAATCGAATTGACCAACCATCTCCGCGTTATAGTTGTTCGTTTTACTATCGATAGGGAACATACCGGATGCCTCCCCTACTCCAATCACCTTTTCTCCCGTCAGTTTCCAGTGCACATAACCGGCAAGGGTAGTTAAATATGAAATATCCTTTACATGCGCTTCCTTGTTCAAAATTGCCTGATAGAGATGCGCAATACTCCAACGCTGGGGAATATTAAACTGGAATTTTTCTGTAAGCAGCTTTGCCGCCTGATCAGTCGTGGTATTACGCCAGGTGCGGAAGTTTGCAAGCTGCTTGCCGTCCTTGTCAAAGGCCAAATAGCCGTGCATCATGGCGGAAATGCCAATGGCCCCCACCTCAGTCAGCGGCTTGCCATAACGGCTGCGGTAATCACCGGCCAATTCTTTGACGGCGGCCCGGAGGCCGCTCCAGGCATCATCCAGATGATAGGTCCACACGCCGTCCTCCAGCCTGTTCTCCCAGGCAAAGCCGCCTGAAGCAAGGGTCGCGTAATCCTCCCCAATCAGCACCGCCTTGATGCGAGTAGAACCGAGTTCTATGCCAAGCACTGTTTTACCGTTCATTTTGCACTCCGTGATTTGGAAGTTAGATCGAAGGCCACCGCCGCAAGGAGCACTAAGCCCTTGATCGCCTGCTGCCAATCGGTGCTGACGCCGAGTATGGACATGCCGTTATTCAGGACGCCGATAAAGAGGCCCCCCACCACCGCGCCGATAATCGTACCGATACCGCCGGATACCGCCGAACCGCCTACGTAACAGGCCGCAATGGCGTCCATCTCAAAGTTCTGCCCCGCCTTGGGGGTAGCCGCGTTCAGGCGGGCGACAAACACTATTGCTGCAATAGAGGCAAGAACCGCCATGTTGGTGTATATCCAGAACATCACCCATTCGGTTTTAACCCCCGAAAGTTTTGCCGCCTTCGCGTTGCCCCCCAGGGCATAAATATGGCGGCCTTGAACGGTCTTTGAAGCAACGAACTGATACCCGATGATAAGAATACCCAGGACAACCAGAATATTCGGGAACCCCCGGTAGAGGGCAAACACAATCGTAAATGCCATGAGCACCAGGGCGATGGCCGTCACCTTGCTTATCCAAATACCCTGGGGCAGCACATCAAAGTTATACTGCTTCTGTTTTTTGCGGTTATTGATTTCGCTCACGATGATGAAGGTGATAATTAAGAGGCCGATCACAATGGACAGAATGTGGAATGTTGATTGGCCGATACTCAGGCCGCCAAAGGGGTCGGGGATATAACCGGAAGCTATCACCTGAAACTCTTTGGGGAAGGGCGCCTTGGTTTGCCCCTGCATAATAGCCTGCCCCAAACCGCGGAACATTAACATACCCGCCAGGGTTGCGATGAAGGGGGGAACGTGCACAAAGGCAATCCAGAAACCCTGCCACATACCGATGACCGCCCCAATAAGCAGGGCGAGGAACATGACCACATAGGGATTCATGTGGAGATCCACAATCATCACCCCGCACACCGCCCCAACGAAGCAGACAATGGAACCAACCGAAAGGTCAACATTACCGGTAAGGGTACAGAGCAGCATACCTACCGCAAGAATAAGCACGTAACTGTTCTGCAGCACCAGGTTCGTCAGGTTCACGGGCTTGAAGAAAATCCCATTCGTCAGGACACCGAAAAGAACCATTGCCACCGCCAGCGCAATGACCATGCCGTATTGCCGGGCGTTTTTTTTCAACAGGGTAAATAGCGTATTCATGATAACTCCTATGACAAGATATGGCGCATGATTTCTTCCTGCGTCGCGGTTTTGCCGGGCACCTCACCGGTAATCCGCCCTTCGCTTATCACGTAAATCCGGTCGCTCATACCGATAACCTCCGGCATTTCGCTGGATATAAGCACACAGGCTATGCCCTGGGCGGCCAAACTATTGATAATCGTATAGATTTCATGCTTGGCCCCCACATCAATCCCCCGGGTCGGCTCGTCCAGTATGAGAATCTTCGGATCAGAGAAGAGCCACTTTGCCAATACCACTTTTTGCTGGTTGCCCCCGGAAAGGTTCCCCGCAAGTTGTAAAATCGACGGCGTTTTTGTATTGAGCTTTGTGCGGTACTCCTCCGCCGCAAGGATCTCCTCACGTTCATCAATAATATTACCCTTAGCAATCTTTTTCAGTTTTGCCAGGGTCGTGTTTTCCTTAATAGTCTCAATCAGCACCAGGCCGAACTCCTTCCGGTCTTCGGTTACGTAGGCAAGGCCCTGTTCAATCGCCTTGGGAATCGAATTAAGGTCCACTTCCTTGCCGTTAATCAGGGTCTTACCGCTGATACCGGCGCCGTAATATTTGCCGAAAATACTGGTAGCCAATTCGGTGCGCCCCGCCCCCACAAGGCCCGCCAGCCCCACCACTTCCCCGGCGCGTACGGTAATGTTCACCCCGTCCAGCTTTTTCTGCTCCGGGTTGTCGGGATTGTAGACCGTCCAGTCCTTCACTTCAAAAACAACATCACCGATGGGGTTGTTCCGCTTGGGGAAGCGCTCGGTAATCTCCCTGCCTACCATGCCCTTAATAATCCGGTCTTCACTGATACTCGCGGTTCCTCCCGCATCCCGTTCCACATCCAGGGTCTCGATGGTTTTACCGTCCCGCAAAATAGTAATGGTATCCGCCACCGCCGAAACTTCATTCAGTTTATGGGTTATCAGCACCGAGGAAATGTTATGCTGATCCCGTAGTTCCCGCAGTATCTGTAATAAATGCTCGCTGTCCTTCTCGTTAAGCGCCGATGTGGGTTCATCCAGGATCAGTATCTTTGCATCCTTAGCTAATGCCTTCGCAATTTCCACAAGCTGCTGCTTACCCACCCCCAGCTTGTTCACCGGCATATTGGGGCTCTCATTCAAACCCAATTTCTTCATATATATAAGCGCGTCGTCCCGCGTTTTGTCCCAGTTTATAATATTATATTTCGCCCGCTCATCCCCCAGAAAAATATTCTCCGCGATGCTCAGGTAGGGGCTCAGCGCCAGTTCCTGATGGATAATCACGATACCGGCTTTTTCACTTTGTTTAATATCCGCAAAGGCACAAGTCTTCCCTTCAAATACAATGTCGCCGTTATAGACGCCGTGGGGATATACCCCGGACAGAACCTTCATCAGGGTGGATTTTCCCGCGCCGTTTTCCCCCACCAGGGCGTGTATCTCCCGCTGCTTTACCCGGAGGTTTACATTGTCCAGGGCCTTTACCCCGGGAAAGGTTTTCGTAATATTTTTCATCTCAAGCAGTGTCGCTTGTTCCGACATAAATACTCCTAATGGGTGTAGGGTAGATCTTCTCTACCCTATACCCTCTCTTCTAAACTACAGGCCCAACTCAGCCCTGGTGTGATAGCCGGTATCAACCACCGCAGAGATGAGGTTGTCCTTGGTCACCACAACCGAATCAAGCAACAGGGACGGCACTACCTTGGCGCCGTTGTTGTAGCTTGAGGTGTCAAGGCCGGAAATGGTCTTGCCCTGCATAAGATCATCCACCAGCGTAACCGTGGCGGCGCCCAGGGAACGGGTGTCCTTCAATACGGTTGCGTATTGTTCCCCCGCCCAAATGGACTTGCAGGAAGCAACGATGCAGTCCTGGCCGCCCACCACGGGGAGGGGCTTGCCGGGGGTGCTGCCGTAACCGACCGCTTTGCAGGCTTCAAGGGCAGACAGGCTGATGGGATCATAGGGGGACAGGATGCCGTTCAGCACCACATTGCCGGAGTAGTTTGCGGAGAGCAGGTTCTCCATGCGTTTCTGGGCTTCAGCGGCGTCCCAGCGCAGGGTACCGACCACGGCCCGGTCAATCTGGCCGGAGGGTACTTTGAGGGCGCCCTTGTCGAAGTAGGGCTTGAGGACGTCCATTGCGCCCTGATAAAACCCGACGGAGTTATTGTCGTCCGGAGATCCGGCGAACAATTCAATAATAACCGGCTTCGCGGCGGTAGCCTCTGCCAGCTTAAGGCCTGTTTCCAGGATGCCGCCCATCTGCCTGCCGACTTTGTAATTGTCAAAAGACACATAGTAGTCCACATTGGGGGACTGCATCAAAAGCCGGTCATAGGCGATGACGGGGATTTTGGCCGCCTTGGCATTGGCGAGCTGGTTCGAAAGGGCCGAACCATCGATGGACGAGATAACCAGGGCCTTTACCCCCTTGGTTATGAGGTCGTCAATCTGGCGGGTCTGGGTGGGGATGTCGTCATCCGAATACTGCAAATCTACGGTGTAGCCCAGTTTTTCCAGCCCTTCCTTAACGGCGTTCCCGTCCTTAATCCAGCGTTCCTCCGACCGGGTGGGCATCACCACACCGATCGTGGCCTTACCCGCACTTTTTGCTTCCTTTTTGCTGCAACCGATAAATACGGTTCCCGCCGCGACAGCCAGAACCAGTCCGGTAAACAGTACTTTCTTCACTAGTTTCATCTTGTTCCTCCATAAAAAGTTTTTTGCGTGTACGTTCACGCCTTATATGGAGTAGTATAACCCCGAAAATTCCATTCTGTCAACTAAAAATAGAAACTTTTCATTAATAAAACATACTTTAAGGCTGTAGAACGTTTACAGAGGCTGTAAAGCCTTTACAGAGACTGTAGAGCCTTTACAGAGACTGTAGAGCCTTTACAGAGACTGTAGAGCCTTTACAGCGGCTGTAAAGCCTTTACAGAGACTGTAGAGCCTTTACAGAGACTGTAGAGCCTTTACAGCGGCTGTAGAACGTTTACAGAGCCGGGGATTCGTTCCCGAGAGCAGTTTTGAGACATTATCATACGGGAATGTTCTCCTTAAAATACACATCCAGAGGGATTTCAATGCGCGGCGGAATCTGCTGATCCAGCACGATGCGCCGGTACAGGTTTAAGAGCGCCTCCCGGCCCTGGTATTCGGGGCGCTGGGAGATGATGGCGTCGATCCCGCCTTCCTCCAGGGACAGGCGGTTATTGGGAATAAGGTCGTAGCCGATGAGCAGAAAATCCCGGGCTCCCCCGCACTTCTTTGCGGCCTCCGCAACCCGGTGGGCCATACAGTTGGTGATAAAGACACCGGTAAGCGCCGGATTTTCCCGGAGGAAGCGGCCGATTTCCTCCACCGAAACTTCGAGCCCCTTATAGCCGGAGTATTCCTGCACGATGGTAGGGAAACCGTGTTCCCCGGCGTATTTTAAAAACCCGTCACGCCGCCGGGTAATATGAAAGTCCTCCCCGTGGGCATCCAGAACCGCCACCGGCTTTTCCAGCCGCCCCGCAAAGAGGTGCATCAGACGGCCCGCCAGGTAGCCGCCGCGAAAGGGATCCTGACCGATGGCAGAGAGGGGGTCTATGCCGGGCAGATTGGCGTCAAAGAATATGCAGGGAATACCCGCCTGCCGGATTTGTTCGATAAAGGGCCCGGTCCGCTCGGACATGATAGGCGGAACGATAAGCCCGTCGGGTTTCTTTGATAGTATCGCTGCGGCGGCGGTTTCAAATTCTTCCCGGCTATAGCGGTCAAATTCGACTATCTCCGTCTCTACCCCCAGGGAGCTAATCTCGTCGGCAGCCCTTTGTATACCCTGCAAGACCTGGCTCCAATAGCCCGCATCCTGATCCCGCCGGGGTAGGAATACGCAGAAATGATGCGCCCGCCCACGCTTAAGCTGCCGCGCCATGGGGTTCGGGGTAAACTGATACTGTTCAATGATCGCTTCAATCCTGGCCTTCGTGTCCGCCGAAACCCGGCCCCGCTTGTAGAGCACCCGGTCAACGGTCCCGATTGAGACCCCCGCAAGTTCTGCAATTTCCCTGACGGTCATTACTCGCGAATATCTTCCAGCTCCGCATCCGGAATGGCATGGACGCTCTCTTCAATATCACTGCGGCTCATGCCCGCAATCTTCAGGGTGATGCGGCGGTGATCCGGGTCGTCCCCGTCGGTGGATACCAGGGTAACGATGTTGCCCCCCTTGACTGCGATGGCGTGGGTTAGCTTTTCCAGCTGTCCCGGCTTTTCCGCCACAGACAGGGTGATGCGGACCCCCGGCCTTCTGGCGCCAAAGGCCTTAACAAAGACGTGGAAGAGATCCGTTTTGGTGATGATTCCCACCAAGAGGTCCCCCTTCATCACCGGCAGGCAGCCGATGGTCTCATCCGCCATGATCCGGGCGGCATCCTCCACCACGTCGTTTTCCGTCACGGTGAGTACGGTGCGTACCATGACCCTATCGACCTTGAGTTTGGAAAGGAGGTAGCTGATCTCGTACATATCAAGGCTCGTGGCGGCGGAGGGGCCGGCCTTGAGCATATCCTTCTTGGTGATGATTCCCACCAGCTTGTTGTTCTTGTCCAACACCGGCAGGTGGCCGACCTGTTCCTTGTCCATCAGGGAACGCACTTCCGTTACCGACATATCGGGGTGTACCGATAGGGGGTTCTTCGTCATCACATCGCTAATGATCATCTTATCCTCCTAAGTAGGCTTTTTTCACCGCGTCGTCCTTCAAAAGGTCCTTCGCGGGGCCGGTCTTTACCACCTGGCCGGTCTCCAGGATATACCCGCGGGAGGCAAGTCCCAGGGCCTTAAAGGCGTTCTGCTCAACCAACAGTATCGTTGTGCCATTTTCGCTGATACGCCTGATGATAGAAAAGATTTCGTCCACCAGGATGGGGGCCAGGCCCATGGAGGGTTCATCCAGGAGGAGCAGCCGGGGCTTGGACATGAGCGCCCGCCCCATGGCGAGCATTTGTTGTTCACCCCCGGAGAGGGTCCCCGACACTTGCAATCTGCGCTCCTTAAGCCGGGGGAAGAGCCCGTAGACCATTTCCATATCACCAGCCAGCTTGTCCTTCCTGAGATAGGCCCCCATCTCCAGGTTGTCCTTCACCGAAAGGTTCGCAAAGATGCGCCGCCCCTCGGGCACCTGGATGAGGCCGGAAGCAACGATACGATCCGGCGGCAGAGCGCTGATATCCGTCCCGTCGAAGACCACGGACCCCGCAGTTTTTCTGATGATGTTTGATATGGCATGGAGGGTAGTTGTTTTTCCCGCGCCGTTGGACCCGATGAGGGTGATGATCTCCCCCTCGTTAACCTCAAAGGAGATACCCCTCAATGCCTGTATGGCCCCATAGTGGACCGTAAGATTCGTAACCCTGAGCAGGTCAGTCATTGAGTGCGTCCTCCCCCAGGTAGGCCTTGATCACCGACGGGTCCCGGCGTATTTCCTCCGGCAGCCCCGCCGCAATGATCCTGCCGTAATCAAGCACCATGAGCCGTTCACATATCCCCATGACCAGGTGCATATCGTGTTCGATGAGCAGGATGGTCAGGTGGAACTCCTTTCGTATAAAGGAGATGAGCTTCATCAGCTCATGGGTCTCCTGGGGGTTCATCCCCGCGGCGGGTTCGTCCAGCAGCAGCAGCAAGGGGTTAGCCGCCAGGGCGCGGGCAATTTCCAGCTTCCGCTGTTCGCCGTATGGAAGGTTCCGGGCCAGTTCGTGTTTCTTCGTTTCTATTTTGAACAGTGATAGTAGGTCGTCTGTCTTTTCCCGCATCCGCCCTTCGTCATGGTAGAAGCGGGGGAGCCTGAACAGCACGTCCAGGGGGTTCTCCACCCGGCTTGAATGGAGGGCTATGCGCACATTGTCCTCCACCGTAAGGTTACTGAAGAGCCGGATGTTTTGAAAGGTCCGGGCAATGCCGATATGGTTCAGCCGGGCGGGGCTCAGCTTTCCTACCACGTGTACCTTCCCATGCCGGTCCCAGAAATCAATCTCACCTTCGGTAGGCGCGTATATCCCGGAGAGCATATTGAACACCGTGGTCTTCCCCGCCCCATTCGGCCCGATAAGCCCCACCAATTCGCCCCGGTGCAGCTCGCAGGAAAACCCGCTCACCGCACGCAGGCCGCCGAATACTATGGAGAGGCCGGATACTTTTAAGAGGAGGTCCTGGTCATTCATGCTTGCCCCCCCTTAGCAGTCTTACTGCGGATGAAGGCGGCGAAACGGGAAACCAGCCGCACGAAGGATAGTTCCTTCATACCCAAAAGCCCCTGGGGGCGGAAGAGCATCACGAAGATGAGGATCAACGGGTAGATTAGGAGCCGGTAGTCCTGGAGGAAGCGGAGGAATTCCTGGAGCGCGGTGAGGATGTAGGCGGCCAGTACCGCTCCGGTCATGGAGCCCATGCCCCCGAGAACCACGAAGATCAGGTAGTCGATACTGTGGTTAAAGGAGGCGTCGGCCGGCTTTACAAAGCCTATCACCATGACGTAGAGACAGCCTCCGATGCCGGCGATAAAGGAGGCGATCACAAAGCCCGCCATCTTGTAGCGGAATACCCCGATGCCGTTGGAGTTGGCAGCCACCTCGTCTTCCCGCACCGCCAGTATTGCCCTGCCGTAACTGGACCGGAGAAAGTTTTGTAACAGTATCAGTATGAGTGCCAGGCTTGTGGTAACCGTAAAGAACGCGAGATTCCCGTTGAGGGTCAGCGCGGTGGTAAAGCGCCTGCCGTTTGCGCCCCCGGTAAGGAAGCGCAGGTTGGTGAGTATTACCCGGATAATTTCCCCAAAGCCCAGGGTAACGATTGCCAGATAGTCCCCGGTTAGTTTTAGTGTGGGGAAGCCGATGATAAGGCCGAACAGGGCGCTTACCAATGCCGCCAGGATCACGCTTACCGGTATAGGCAGCCCCAGGTCCAGGGTAAAGGAGATGCAGGAGTAGGCCCCGATAGCCATGAACCCCGCCTGCCCCAGGGAAAGCTGCCCGGTGATCCCCGTGATGGTGTTCACGCTGATGGCCAGGATGGCGTTCACTCCGCCCATGGTGAGTATCTGTGCGGTATACGGGTCGATAAGGCCCAGCCGTATCAGGACGGAGGGAATCACCACCAGGGCTAATGCGAAGATGCCGGGGATGAGCGTGTTTTTACGGCGGTCGTTCATATTACACCTTCACCCTGGTCTTCTTACCCAAAATCCCCGTGGGGCGTACCAGGAGGATAATGATAAGAATCGAAAAGGATATGGCGTCCGCGTATTGGGACGAGAGGAAACCCTTGGTCATGGTTTCCGCAATGCCAAGGATAAAGCCCCCCAGCATGGCCCCGGGCACCGAACCGATACCCCCCAGAACCGCCGCCACGAATGCCTTGAGCCCCGGCATGGTTCCCATGGTGGGAGCCACCTGGGGGTAGGCGCAGGCAAAGAGGATGCCCCCGGCGGCGGCCAGCACCGAACCCAGGGCAAAGGTAAAGGAAATGGTGCCGTTCACCGAAATCCCCATAAGGCTCGACGCCTGGAGGTCAAAGGAAACCGCCTGCATAGCCTTGCCCCGCCTGGTATAGTTGATGATGTAGTTCAGGATGAGCATTAATACTGCGGAGGTAACAATTACGATTATCTGTATATTGGAAACCGAAACGATACCGAAGCTTACCGTATGCACCTCCGGCCGGGGAAACTGCCGGGGGTTGGGCCCGATAAAGGGCAGCACCCGCGCCCCGTTTTGCAGAATCAGTGAGACCGCAATGGCGGTAATCAGGGAGTTGAGCCGGGGGGCGCTGCGCAAGGGACGGTAGGCAAAGCGTTCGATAAAGACCCCCAGGCAGCCGCAGAGGGTCATGGCAAACAGAAACGCTGCGGCCAGGCTGAGGGGGGAGACCCCGAAACGGATTAAAACAAAGTACCCCGCGTAGGCCCCCACCATGAGAATATCACCGTGGGCAAAGTTGATAAGCAGAACAATGCCGTACACCATGGTATACCCCAGGGCGATCAGCGCATACACGCTGCCCAGGGATATACCGTTTATCAGCTGCTGTACAAAAATGACGCCTAAGTCCACCGCGATACTGCTTTGATACTAGGGATTAACCGTGGTCTTATACGCCGTGGTCAGGCTGCCGCCCGCCCCTTTGACGACCTCCAGCACCACCGCAGACTTCACCGGGTTCCGCTTGGGGTCAAACTTGATGTTACCGGTGATATAGCTGCCGTTGATCTTCGCCAGGGCGTCCCGTACTGCGGCGGCATCCGTAGAACCGGCGGCAAGGATGGCGTCCTTAATCAGGGACATGGAGTCGTAGCCCAGAGCGGCGAAGGCGCCGGGCTTGTCACCGAATTTCGCCTGGAAGTCCCTGACGAACTTCATCACATTGGGTTCGGTGGAATCGTTGGTAAAGTTACTGGTGTAAAAGCCGTTCAATACCTCATCCCCGGCATTACCGGTAAGCCCGTCCCAGCCGTCGGCGCCCACGATGGGGGTCGTTATCCCCTGGGCCCGGAGCTGCTTGGCGATAAGGGCCACGTCGTTGTAATATTCGGGCAGATAGACCACGTCGGGATTGGCGGCCTTGATCTTGGTAATCTGGGCGTTAAAGTCTGTGTCCCCGGTGTTATACACTTCAACCGCCGCCATAGTCCCCCCAAGGGCGGTAAAGGCTTTGACGAAGTTTTCCTGGAGCCCCACGGAGTAGTCATTGCTGACTTCGTAGAGAACCGCCGCCCGTTTGGCGCTCAGGGACTGGGCCGCGAATTGGCCCCCCACCGTCCCCTGGAAGGGGTCGATAAAACAGGTCCGGAATATGAAGTTCCCCGCATCGGTAACCGCCGGGTTGGACGCCGCAGGGGCCATGAGAACCACCCCCTGGGCCTGGGCCCGCTCGCTGACCGCGATGGTGGGGCCTGAGGTAAGGGAGCCGATAACTATCTTCGCCTTATCCTTGCTGGTGAGTTTAATGAAGGCATTGACGCTCTTGGTCGCGTCCCCCTCATCATCTTCGGAAATAAGGACGACCTGCTGACCGCCGATGCCCCCGGCCTTGTTGATTTCCTCAATCGCCAGTTGAATACCCTTCTGGGCTTCCAAGCCGTACTCGGCCACGGGCCCGGAAAGCGGGAATATACCGCCGATGGTGATGGCTCCCCCGTCGGCCTTACCTGCGGCAAAAGCCACGGCGGCCAGGCTCAGGGATACAAGGATCATTGCTAATTTCTTCATTTGTTTCCTCCTCTGGATAAAATCTCCCCTATGATACCCGATTAGCCGGGGAGCTGTCTACTCAATCAGCATATACTCGTTAAAATACAGCGTCTCTATCCGCCCCAGCCGCAGTACCCCGTTGTACCGGGCCAGGAGTTCCGCCTTGACCTCCGCCTCGTCCTTGCGCCCCAGTTCCTCCACCGTCAGCGCGGCAAAATAGGCGGCGCTGATGTTCCGCAGTTCCCGTATCCGGGAAACCAGCTCCTCCGAAAAGGCCCGGTCACCGGGGGCGTAGGGAAAGGCGGCTTGCAGGATCACCAGTCCCGGATTGGTTCCGGCCATACTGCCTCCGGCAGTGGGGCAACGGAGGCGGCCCAGGCCGGTAAAGATATTTGCCTCTGATGGCGCGGTCTGCGGGGATTGGGGGGGCGCCGCTTTGGGCCGGAACACCAGGGCATAGAGGGTGCCCCCCAGGATGACCAGGACCAGAAGCAAGGCCACAGCCAAAAGAACGCGGTAAACTATCAGTACCCCCGGGGTCTTTGGCATACTATATCAGGCGGATGCCCGCCTCCTTAAAACGCCGGAGAACCTCCAGGTTCACCGCGCTGACGCATCCCCAGTAATCGGCCCCCCTAGTTATATAGAAGACAAAGGTGATTTGGCAGACAATACCCCCCACGGCAGCCAGGGCCGCAACGGGCTGCCCATCCAGGCCGGGAACCCTGATATCCTGCAATAGGGCAAGGGCCTCTTCCAGCTTCTCGCCGCCGCAATCCCCACGGACCTTGAGGGTCTGGGTAATCCTGGTATTCGGGGCGGCGCTGACATTCTCGATGGGGGTCGCGGCAAAGAGACTGTTGGGGATGACCACAGTGCGGTTTTCCAGGGTCCGCAGCCGTGCGGTCCGTATCCCAATCTCGGTGATAACCCCGTCGTAGCTGCCTATCCGGATCCGGTCCCCCAGCCGGAAGGGCTTATCCACAAAGACCGTGATGGACCCGAAGAAGTTGGACAGCGTATCCTTGGAGGCCAGGGCCAGGGCCGCGCCCCCTAATCCCAGCCCGGCAAGGAGGGCGCTGATATTGTAGCCCAGGAGGCGGAGGGTGAGGAACGCCGCGATGATCCATACCAGGGTTTTAAAGAAGTTCCGCAGCACCGGCTGCAGGGAAGCGGGAGCATAGTGGTCAATAATGGCGCCCAGGATTCTATTGAGGGCCAGGGCAAGGACCAGGATAAGGGAAATCACGAGGATACGGCCCGTCCAAAGGGTCACCCCCGGGCTCATCCCCAGCTGATGCAGCCCCAGGTGTATGCCCCCCAGGGTAATGCCGATAACCAGGGGCAGCCGGAGGCCGGCTATGAGGAGGTCGTCGAACCGGGTCTTTGTCTTGGAAGCCCCCTGTTTCAGGATGGCCGCCAGTATCCAGGAACAGACCTTCCCGGCGATAAAGCCCCCGATGATACACGCCGCCGCCAAACACCATTCCTTCACGGGGCGGCCTAATAGAACATACTTCAACAGATCCTGCATGAAAGCTCCTGCTATTCCCTTTTTTACAACAACATACTACTATGAATCAAGGAGCTATACCTATGACCATTCAACGCAGTGCAATGCAGACTGAAAAGAAGGAAAACATGAGGGGCGGGGAAGGGATCGCCTCCTTCACCTACTTTGTGCCCAATGATACGGAAACGAACGCCCGTATGCTGGCGGAAATTAGCCTGGAGCCCGGCGCGTCCATCGGCTACCACCGGCACGATACGGAAACCGAATACTTCATCTTTATCGCCGGTACCGGCCTTGTCAATGACAACGGTACGGAACATCAGGTAAAGAGCGGAGACGTGATGGTCACCGGTAAGGGCGCTTCCCACAGTGTCAAAAACACCGGGACTGTCCCCCTGGTATTTAGCGCCATCATCGTCACCCACTGAGGGCGCCCATGTGCGGCATCGTAGGGTATATCGGGAACTTTGATGCGGCTCCGGTTCTAATTAAGGGCCTTAAGCGGCTGGAGTACCGGGGCTACGATTCCGCAGGGATAGCGGTTCTGGGCCGGGCCGGGTTGACCATACGGAAGGCCAAGGGCGCCCTCGAAAATCTGGAAGATAAGATAGCCGGGGAGCTGGACCGGGGAACCCTGGATGGCGGCCTGGGGATAGGGCATACCCGCTGGGCAACCCACGGGGAACCGTCGGATATCAATTCCCACCCCCACACGGATGTGTCCGGCAAGTTGGCGGTGGTCCACAACGGCATCATCGAGAACCACGCTAAGCTCAAGGCCTGGCTTATGGACCACGGCGTCAGCTTCCGGAGCGAAACCGATACGGAGGTCATCGTCCACCTCATTAACTTCTATTACAAGGGTGATATCCTGCCGGCCGTGATTGAGGCGTTGAAGCGGCTGGAGGGGTCCTACGCCCTGGGTATCATTTGTGAGGACGCCCCGGACCGGATCATCGCGGTCCGCAAGGAAAGCCCCCTGGTAGTTGGGGCGGGCAAGGGGGAGAACCTCATCGCCTCGGACGTGCCGGCCCTGCTGGAATACACCCGTGAGGTGTACTACCTGGGGGACCGGGAAATCGCCGTACTCTACCGGGACCGGATAGCCTTCTACAACGATGAGGGTGAAGCGCTGCAAAAGGAAAGCGCCCATGTGGATTGGGACGCCGGAGCCGCAGAAAAGGGCGGCTACGAGCACTTCATGATCAAGGAGATACACGAACAGCCAAAGGCTTTGCGGGATACGCTGCGGGCGCGGATCAAAGTCGACGGCTCCGCTAAGACCATCAACCTGGAGGAGATAGGCTTCGATGCGTCCTGGGCACAGGCGGAACGGGTGGTCATCGCCGCCTGCGGTACCGCCTGGCACGCCGGGGTAATCGGCAAGTACGCCTTTGAAAAGTTCACCCGGCTCCACACGGAGGCGGCCATCGCCTCGGAGTACCGCTACTCAAACCCCATCTTCAACCCCCGGGACATCTTCCTCATCATCAGCCAGTCCGGGGAAACGGCGGACACCCTTGCGGCCATGCGGATGGCCAAGAAGGGGGGCGCCCGGATCATCGCCATCACCAACGCGGTGGGCTCCACCCTGGCCCGTGAGGCGGACCTGGTGATGTACACCTGGGCGGGGCCGGAAATTGCCGTGGCCTCCACCAAGGCTTTTACCACCCAGCTTATGTGCGTCTACCTCATCAGTCTCCAGCTTGGACGTCTCCGGAATACCATTAGCGATACTGAGCTTGCCGCCCATATTGAGGCCTTAGAAAAGCTGCCGGAACAGGCGGAGCGCATCCTTGCGGAACAGGAGAACATCCAGCGCTTCGCCTCCCTGCAATACAACAAGACAAAGGTTTTCTACATGGGCCGCCTCTTCGATTACGCGGTCAGCCTGGAAAGCGCTCTAAAGCTCAAGGAAATCAGCTACACCCATTGTGAGGCCTTTGCTGCGGGGGAACTGAAACACGGCCCCATCGCCCTGGTAGACGCAAGCACCCTGGTCACCGCCCTCTGCACCCAGAGCGCCCTCTTTGACAAGATGGATTCCAACATAAAGGAAGTCAAGGCCCGGTTCGCTGCCACGGCGGTGATCACCTACGAGGATGTGGACTACTTTGACAACACTGCGGACCAGGTATTCCGCATCCCCCGGACCCTGGACAGCCTATCCCCCATCCTGGGGATCATCCCCTGCCAACTCTACGCGTATTACTGTTCGGTCCTCCGGGGGCTCGACCCGGACAAGCCCCGGAACCTGGCGAAATCGGTAACCGTGGAGTGAATCCCGCACCCACCCCCGCGCCGGTTCAATGGAATAACCGGGCCCTGTTTTACCTCCTCTGGCCCCTGATAATTGAACAGATCCTGATGGTTACCATGGGCATCGCCGATACGGTGATGGTCAGTTTCGTGGGGGAACACGCCGTCTCCGGGGTCTCCCTGGTGGACGTGATCAACAATCTGCTCATCCTGACCTTTGCCGCCCTTGGGACCGGAGGCGCCGTGGTGGTAAGCCAGTACATAGGCCGCAGGGATACAAAGAGTTCCGCCACCGCCGCCCGGCAGCTTATCTATACCAACGGCATCATTTCCCTGGTGATTACTATAGCCACACTGATTCTGCACACAGGGATTCTGCGGCTGGTCTACGGAAACGCTGCCCCGGATGTGATGAAGGCGGCCCAAACCTATTTCTGGATTACCGCCCTGTCCTATCCCTTTCTGGCGCTCTACAACTCCGCCGCCGCCCTTTTCCGCGCTATGGGCAACAGCAGGGTCCCCATGCTTATCGCCCTACTGGTAAATGCCATAAACATCGGGGGGAACGCCGTCTTTATCTTCGGCTTCCATATAGGGGTTGCCGGGGCGGGACTGGCCACCCTTTTAAGCCGGGGCGCAGCGGCGGCGATACTCCTCTCCATGCTCATAGCCGGTTCCTATCGCAGCAGTCCTGCGTCCTTGAAGGGCATCACTACGTTCCGCCTTGAACCCCGCATGATCCACAACATCCTGAACATCGGCATCCCCAGCGGGGTGGAAAACTCCATGTTCCAGTTCGGCAAGATCATGGTCTCCCGTATCTTCACCAGCTTTGGTACCGCAGCCATCGCGGCGAACGCCATTACCTCGTCGATCAATTCCCTGTTCTTTATGCCGGGCCAAGCCTTCGGGCTTGCCATCCTGACCGTCATCGGCCAGTACATAGGCGCCGGGGATTACAAAGAAGCCAAAGGGTACACCGTCAAAATACTAAAACTGTGCTATGCGACCCTCATCGCCCTGACCGCCTTCATATTCATATTTGCGGACCCTCTTATCGGCCTGTTTCATTTAAGTGACGAAGCCCACGGGCTCGCAAAAAGCTATATCCTGGCATACTGCATCGCCGCCCCCATCTTTTGGCCCCTGGCCTTTACCCTGCCCAACGCCCTCCGCGCCGCCGGGGACGCACGGTACTGCATGGTGGTGAGCATCATCACCATGTGGCTGGTCCGGGTAAGCGCGGCCTACTGTTTGGCCTACCCCCTTGGGTTTGGCTCGGTGGGGGCATGGATGGCCATGGGGCTGGACTTTGTCGCCCGGGCTGCCTTCTATACCACCCGCTGGGTAAGGGGGAAGTGGCAGGAAAAGCGGGTGATTAGCGGCCAATAGCTCTCCTACCGAAGCAACAGCACCGCTTCCGGCGGAACAAAAAGCCGCTCCGGCATTTCAAACCCCAAATACTTACTGTACTTCCACCAAAGCACCCCCGCCGCATCCGGTGCATCGGCGTTGGTAAAGAGCGCCACCCGCTCAAAGGGCTCCTCCGACTTCGCTTTCACGGCCAGGCGTATCTGGTTACAGCCCTCGTTCAAAGAGGGCCGGAAGTCGTGGGCGCGGATACCCGCATAGGTAATGCCCGGAGGGAGGGGCGCGGCAAGATGCAGGGGGAGCCCCCAGTCCAGGGCGAAGATTTCCCGCTCACCGGTTTGTTTGATGGGGGATATGTTTTTGCACCCCGTCAGCCGGGCAATCCGTACCAGGCCGGGATTGGCAAAGAGTTCCCGTGTTGGGCCCTTCCCCAGGACCCGGCCATTGTCCATAACCAGGGTCTCCGAGCAGAGCTTGAAAACTTCGTCCCGGCTGTGGGTCACCATGATCACATCCTTCCGGGTTTCGAGCAGTTCCATGAATTGCAGCTGCATCTGTTCACGGAGGTTGGTGTCCAGAGCGGAAAAGGGTTCGTCCAGGAGTATCCCCTCGGGTTCCCGGATGAGCATCCGGGCCAGAGCAGCCCGTTGCTGCTGGCCGCCGGAAAGCTGATGGGGATAACGGCCCTCAAACTCCGAGAGGCCGAATTGTTCCAGCCAGTCCCGGGCCTTCCGGCGGGCCTCCTGTTTTGTCAGCGGCAGACCGGCGATGATATTTTCCAGTACCGTCATCCGGGGGAAGAGGGCGTAGTTCTGGAAAAGGTAACCCACCCGCCGCACCTGGGGCTTCAGGTTGATTTTCCGGCCCGAATCAAAGAGCACGCGGCCGTTTACCGAAATGTGCCCCTCGTCGGGGGTTTCTATCCCCGCTATACACTTGAGGGTCATGCTTTTCCCGGAGCCCGAGACCCCCAGGATGCCTAGGCAGCCGTCACTGCTTTCAAGCTCTACCTCCAGGGAGAAGATCCGGGAAAGCCGTTTGCGGATAGAAACACGAATGCTCACTATTTAACCTGCTTCTCTTGTACGGTAAAGTAGTTCATCAGAGCCACCACCAGAAAGGAAAACAGCACGATAATAAGCACATAGTTGTAGGCTATGTCCATGTCCCCGGAGGAAACGGCGGAATAGATAGCCAGGGGCAGGGTACGGGTCTTCCCGGCGATGTTCCCGGCGATCATGGCGGTGGCGCCGAACTCCCCCAGCCCCCGGGCAAAGGCCAGGACCGCCCCGGAGGCGACCCCCGGCAGGGCGGTGGGGAGGCTCACCCGGAGGAATATCTGCCATTCTGACAAGCCCAGGGTACGGCCCGCGTAGATGAGGTTGGGGTCCACCTGTTCCAATGCCCCCCGGGCGGAGCGGTACATCAGGGGGAAGGAGATGGCAACTGCGGCCAGGACCGTGGCCCCCCAAGAGAAGGCGATTTTAACACTGAAAAAGTCGAGGAAGAATTTCCCCACCGGCCCCCGCACCCCGAAGATGTACAACAGAAAGAAACCCGCCACCGTGGGGGGCAGGACCAGGGGCAGGGTGAGGATGCCATCCAGGATCATCTTCCCTATTTTCCCTTTGACCCCGGCGACCCACTTGGCCGCCAGGAGTCCCAGGAAAAAGGTTACCACAATCGCCGCCGAGGCGGTCCTCATGGAAATCAGGATAGGGGAAAGGTTCATTAATTGTTGGGGGCGAACCCGTACTTCTTAAATATCGCCAGCCCTTCGCCGGAGGCAAGGAAGTCCAGGAAGAGCTTGGCCTCCTCGGGATGGGCGGAGGCCGCCACAATTCCCACGGGATAGATGACCTTCTGCTTCAAACTGCCCTCGGGGGCTTCGGCGATTATCTCCACCGTATCCACGGAAACCGCATCGGTGGCATAGACCACCCCCACATCGGCGCTGCCCTGCCCTACCCAGTTAAGCACTTCGGTAACGTTGGTTCCCAGGCTGGGTTTGGCGGCCTGTACCTTATCCCAGATACCCAGGGTGGTAAAGGCTTCCCGGGCATACTGACCCGCAGGAACGCTGGCGGGATCCCCCAGGGCTATGGTCTTTGCGTTGGTGATGGTCTGGAAGCTCGTAACCGTGGTGGCGGCTCCCTTGGGCTTGATGAGCACAATCTTATTTTCCAGCAGGGGCTTCACCGTATCGGCGGAAACCAGGTTTTTTCCCACCAGGTTATTCATCTGGGTGGGAGCGGCGGACATGAACACATCCGCCCCCAGGCCCTCTTCGATCTGGGTTTGCAGTTTGCCGGAACTGTCATAGGTTCCTTCCACGGTGATCCAGGGGTACTTCTGCTGGAACAGGGGGATAAGATCCTTCTCGTAGGAATTCCGCAGGGACGCTGCCGCCGCCACCAGAATGGTTACGGGCGCTTTATCAGCCGCGGCAGCCGCCGGGGCCGGGCTCCGGTCCTTCGCGCCCCCCGCAAACAAACCGGCCTGACCCAGGCCAAACAGGATGAGGGCCGTCAATGCAAGGCCACGGAACCGCTTGAGACTAATCACATTCATAAAATCCTCCATAATTACAATTCGATTGGATATATTTTCCAATGAAACTCGAATATAGCCACTATCCGATGGACCGTCAAGAGGATACGGACAAACTAAAGCAAAAAACACCCCGGGCGGATGAGGTTTTCCGGTTGGAGTATTACCTTGGCCGGCTCTTTCTTAACCAGGATATCAGGGGAACGGACAAGTCCTTCAGGGATCTGCAGCGGGCATACCAGATTTCCCTTATAGGGAAAGAACCCCTGTTTGATGATGATGAGCTGGTGCACCATTTTGAGTACTATGACAAGGAACATGACATGCCTTTAGGTGGACGGACAACGATAATTACGCTAGAATTGACGAAGCTGGACAAGATACTGGAAAAGCCGGTGGCGAACATGAGTGCCGAGGAGCGCTGGGCAGTATTTACCCGGTTTTGCGGTGACAAACGCAAGCGGGGCTTGATTAACGAGTTGTTGGCTGCAGAGGAGGGTATAGCGATGGTGGGACAAACAATGCGGGGATTCACCAAGGACCAGCTTGAGTATTTTCGTAAGTTAGATGAAGAAATGTACGAGCTTGACAAGCAAAGCTATGACACTGAACTTCGGCGGGAGGGCCGGAGGAAGGGTCTGGAGGAAGGCCGGGAGGAGGGCCTGGAAAAGGGCCGGGAGGAAAGCCGGCAAGTAATTGCGGAAAAAGATCGGATAATTGCAGAGCTTATGCGAAAGCTGCAGTCCGTTGACTAACAGGCTTTATCCAGCAATAATAGTTTTACATGAATAAGTATATTTTTGTCACCGGCGGCGTGTGTTCAAGCCTGGGGAAAGGGGTTGCGGCTTCCTCTCTGGGGGCCTTGCTTGAAGGGCGGGGGCTTAATGTCCGGATGATTAAGTGCGACCCCTATATCAATGTGGACGCCGGGACCATGAGCCCCTATCAGCATGGGGAAGTCTACGTTACCGACGACGGGGGCGAGACGGACCTGGACCTGGGAAACTACGCCCGCTTTACTGGAGGCCCCCTTTCACGGGCCAATTCCATCACCACCGGCCAGGTCTACGAGGCGGTTATCCGTAAGGAACGGGAGGGCCGCTACCTGGGCCGCTGCGTCCAGGTTATCCCCCACATTACCGACGAAATAAAGAGCCGTATACTCGCGGTTTCCAAGGCAGATGCCGATACTGATGTAGTAATAGTAGAGATTGGCGGGACCGTGGGGGATATTGAGTCCATCCCCTTCCTGGAGGCCGCCCGGCAGCTTATCCATGAGATGGGCCGGGCCAACGCCCTTTCGGTACACCTGACCCTGATCCCCGAGGTTGGGGAAGGGGAACTGAAGACTAAGCCCACCCAGCACTCGGTTAAGTCGATGCAGGAGCAGGGGATTCAGCCTGATGTGCTTATCTGCCGTGCGCCGGTGCTGCTGGACGAGGCCACCCGCCGGAAGATCGCCCTGTTTACCAATGTGGCAACCGAGGCGGTCTTTACCTCCTACAACGTGGACACCACCATTTATGAGGTGCCCCTGCTGTTTTTCGAGCAGAAGCTGGATCAGGTGGTACTCAAGCGGCTGGGGGTCGAAAGCAGGCATGCCGACCTCCAGCCCTGGTACGCCATGATGGAGCGCTTTGCGGCCCGGAGCGGCACGGTCCGTATCGCCATTGTGGGCAAGTACATGGACCTCCACGACTCCTACAAGTCGGTGTTCGAGGCCTTGTTCCACGCGGGTCTTGAAAGCCGGGTCGCGGTGGAATTGGTGAAGATAGACTCCTCCCGGCTGGAGGATGCGGAGGATGCGGACGCCCTTTTGGGTACAAGCGCCGTGGACGGGGTTCTGGTTCCCGGCGGTTTCGGCCAAAGGGGTATTAATGGGATGGTAAAGGCCGCTGCCTGGGCCCGGACCCATCAAATCCCCTACTTCGGGATATGCCTGGGGATGCAGGTCATGGTGATAGACTGGGCGCGGAATGTCCTGGGCTGGGAGGACGCGGATTCTACGGAATTTAACCAGGACACCAAGCACCCGGTGGTGAGCCTTTTGGAGGATCAGGTGGATGTGAAGAACTATGGCGGTACCATGCGGCTGGGGAAATGGGAATCCGTGGCGGAGCCGGACTCCCGGTTTTTTGAGGCCTATAGGGAGAAAATCGTGTCCGAGCGCCACCGCCACCGCTATGAGTTCGCCAACACCTTCCGGGATGAAATGGCAGGCTCCGGGCTCCGGCTTACGGGCTTTACCACGGACAAAAGCCTGGTGGAAGCGGTGGAATGGCCGGACCATCCCTGGGGCGTGGGGGTGCAGTTCCACCCGGAGTTTAAGAGTAAGCCCACCGCCGCAAACCCCCTGTTCCGGGATTTTATCGCTGCGGTTAAGAATGTAAAAGGGAGTTATGAAGGCACATAAGCGAAGAGTACTAATAGCATCACGTATCTCAAAGACCTTGGTCCTCCTTCTTTTATCACTTTTTTTGCCCTCCTGTACCTTCGATTACGGCGAGGAGGTTTCCGCCGGTGAGGACGATCCGGATATTATCATGGGGGATGTGGATTACGTCCGGGTACGGGACGGGGACCCGGTGGTACGGTTTCAGGCGGAATTGGCGGAACGGTACGACGCTCGGCAGACCATGGAACTGCGGGAGTTCTCCTTTGAGCAGTTCTATGACCACGGGAACGGGGTAAACGCCACGGGTAGAGCGGGGAGCGCCCTGGTGGAACTTGATTCGGGAAATATACAGCTGGGAAAGAGCATCCTTATTGCGGTGGACTCCGAGGATATCACCATAGAAACGGATAAACTTTCCTGGCAGGATGAAAAGCGGGTCCTTGCGGGCAACGAAATCGATGCGGTGAATATAACGCGCTCCGATGGTACCCTCTTTTCCGGGCAGGGCTTTACCGCCGATGTCCGGAGCAGGACCTGGACCTTTTCAGGCGCCGTGGAAGGAATCTTCGTTGATAAGGATGAGGATAAGGATAAAGATGCGGATGATGAGGAATAAGGCGTTGGCGGCGTTGGCCCTGTTTGCGGTGATCACCCTCCTCCCTCTGGGGGCGGATACCTTTACGTTCAAGGCCGACCGCATGTCCGGGGGCCGGGCGGCGGGGAAAGAAATTACCCTGCTCACGGGAAACGCCGAAGTCCACTCCGACAGCCTTGTCCTCAAGGCCGACCGGATAGAACTCCAGGGGGAGGACAATCAGTTCATCGACTGTTCCGGCAGTGTCTGGGGTATGGAGGAGGATAAGAACATCCTCTTTCTAACCGACCGGCTGCGCTATGACCGGAAACTCAAGATAGCCCGGCTGGAGGGCAACTCCACCCTGGAGGACCGGGAAAACGAAATCATTGCCAAGGGCCGTTTCATCGAGTATGATGACCAGAACGAGATCACGGTATTTCAGATATCGGTACGGCTCTTTAAGGACGATATGGTGTGCCGATCCGAATATGCGGTGTACCGGCGGCAGGCAAAACTGTTGGACCTGACGGGTTTCCCGGTGGTCTTTAAGAAAAGCGACGAATTCCGGGCCGACCGGATCCGGGTGGACCTTGATACCGACGATGTAACTATGGAGGGTTCCGTTTCCGGCTCAATTAAACAAAAGGAAGAGGAAAAAGACAAAGAGCCGGAACGGGCCGGGGAATAGCGCCATGGATGAAAAGGGCCGGGGAGGGATATTACAAAAAATGATGCGGATCCGGGCCGAGGCCGACCTCGCCGCCGTAGCCGCATTGGAAGCCGAACTCGCCTCCGCCGCCAGACCGGCGGAGGGTCCCCCTGCCTATATCATCAAAGAACTGCCGGTAAAGGAAAAAGCGGAAAAAAAGCCGGATCCTAAGGAGCCGGCGGAGGAACCCCGTTCCTATGTTGACAGAAACCGGCCTGCCAAGGAATTTCACCTGGGGGTTAGGAATCTGCATAAACGGTTCGGCCGCAAGGAAGTGGTCAAGGGGGTGGGCTTTTCTATGGATAACGGAGAGGTGACCGGGCTCCTGGGACCGAATGGGGCGGGAAAGACCACCATTTTTTATATGATCGTCGGTTTCTACCGCCCCACCGTCGGCAAAGTCATGCTGGATGAGGTTGATATTACCATGCACCCCATGTATCGCCGCGCCCGGCAGGGTGTCGCCTACCTCCCCCAGGAGGCGTCGATCTTCCGCAAGCTCACGGTGGAGCAGAACCTCTGGGCTATCCTGGAAAGCCGCCGGGATATTAACAGGGCGGAGAAAAAGGAACGGCTGGAGAACCTCTTGGACGAGTTCGGCATCGGCCGTATCCGCAGCCAGTTCGGCTATACCCTTTCCGGCGGGGAGCGGCGAAGAACCGAGATTGCCCGAGCCCTGGCCACGGAGCCGAAGTTCCTGCTCCTGGACGAACCCTTCGCAGGGATCGACCCCATCGCGGTCTTTGAAATCAAGCAAATAATCCGTAAGCTGGCGGAAAAGGGCATCGGCATCCTCATCACGGATCACAACGTCCGGGACACCCTGGAAATCACCACCACCGCCTTCATCATCGCCAACGGGACCATCGTAGCCCGGGGCGGCAAGGATGTCATCCTGGCAAACGAAATGGTCCGGGAAATCTACCTGGGCAACGACTTCCGCATGTAGACGAAGGTTCTTTTGTTGGTGATAATTTTCAGCTTTTGCCTCCTGTGCTCCTGGCAATGGCGGGCTTCACCACTGGCGGGGAATAAATCCCGCAGGCGGCTTTACAAGATGTACCGATTCACCCGTTAATTCTAATACAAAAAAACCAACACTATGCGCATATGCCTGTACATCAGGATCAACGGCGCCGCCGGCCATTGCTCCAATCAGTGTTTTGCCTTTACACTCGTCGGGCGGGTACTTCAATATCAACTCCATCCGTTTAAGATGGCGATCGACATCGTCTATTCGGTGTAACGATGCTTTCACTTCAACAGGCATACCATATTCACCGTTCGACAACAGTATATCTATATCGGTAAGAATACGGTCAGTTTCATCAAACAAGGGTATACGCTGGTATGCGCGCCTGAATTTATAGGGATACGCATCGAACTTTTCCCACAATCTGGCGGCGATAAGCGTTTCGATGAGTTCCCCCATAGACCGGTTTAATCCGCCGACATTTTTTGACACTTTGTCCACTCTCTCCGCCATTTTATCAACGTTTGCCGTTGTTTGGTCAACACGCATTCCAATTTCTTCAATGTATGCCGCTGTTTGGTCAACACGCATTCCCATTTCTTCAATGTCTGCCGTTGTTTGGGCGAAGTGTTCATCTAATTTCTTCTGTCGTTCAGCATTTTCCAGCGAAATGCGGTCAAGAGTCGCCCAGACCTTCTCAAAAGTGAGCCCCATCTGCGGTTGTTCCATTGCGGTTTGTGTTGCCATATCGTACCTCGTTGCCTACAGCGTACTACACTTCCCGGTGAATAACAACCGCTATGCTGGGACCTCCTTAGGGCACCACCGCGCTGTGGATTTCGCTCCAGTCGCCGACGCCTTCATCGTTACCGGCGCTGTCGTTTTCCCAGCGCAGGACGAAGTAGAAGGTTTTACCCCGTTCGGCCTCGGTGAATCTCTTAATGAAGGGGCTGGCGGTGTTAAAGAAGGAGTCGGTCAGTTCGTACAGGCCCTGGGGGTAATGATCCAGGATGGCACCATTCACCCGGACACCGTGGTAGTGCAGGGGTTTGGCGCGGCTTTTGCCCTCCGAGTTCTTGTACCAGATGCCGAGGCGGCGGATGATGGAGCTGTCGATTTTCCACACATCCACCGTGGTGGAGGGGTTCGCCGGCTTGGTGCGGGTGGTGTCGTGTATCGGGAGTCCCATGTCAATCTTCATTCTATTGGTTAAGGCGGGATTATTGATAAGGTATTGCCTGATAAGGTCCCGGACGGCCGGTTCAAGGGCGGCCCGTGCATCGTTTTTAGCTTGCCGGTCCATGGCGCCGTGGTTGGGAGCCAGGAAGGCGGTCCAGGCGGCGGACCAGATGCCCAGCTTTGCATCGATGGGGGTAAAGACCTCGATGGGAATATTCAGTGCCGGGGCCGCGGTTTCGGCCTTGATGCAGACGTTTCTGACCCAGGGGTTGAATTTTTCGTCTTTTCTTGGAACGGGGTCTGACATGATAATGCTCCTTGCTTATCGCTTTGTAACCGTGTTCCCTGCATTAGGGGAACCGGGCAATTGCATAATCGAAGTCAAATACTACTTCGTTCCGTGGTACGCGGCGCTCGTGGAGCGCAACGCGGTACTCGTTAGGCTCAACGCGGTGCTCGTTAAGCCCAACGCGGTGCTCGTTAGGCGCAACGCGCTGCTCGTTGCGCCTAACGCGCTACTCGTTGCGCCTAACGCGGTACTCGTTGGGCTCCACGCGGTACTCG
>BNUX01000002.1 GCA_025997675.1 Spirochaetia bacterium
GGCTCATACGCTTGTCACCGTTTATGGCTATTTCGGTCATACGGGCACCGCCTCGGACGTTTCAGTTTGCCGGACTGGGTACTTCGCCGGTACTTTTGAAGCGGCGAGATATTCTTCAATGTCGCTTTCCGTGAATAGGTAGCGGCTCCCGATCTTGTGGTGAGGCAGCTCCCCCCGCATGAGCATCCGCCGGATTGTGATTTCCGCCACATTAAGAATCGGCGCGGCGGTTTTGATAGTGAGTAATTTTACCATCTTTAATCCCCTTATATTTCGCTTGCGCGGTCTATGGGATTAAAGGTATATCTGTATTATTCAGCGGTCTATTTTACCAATAGGGGTATTTTATTTACCTTTAGGGGTATTTTTTAATTCAAGCAGTTTTTGATAATCTTTAGAATTACCTTTGAATGGATTTCCGTTGGTACTAAAGTGGTTTTTCAGGTTTTCCACTTTGAATACCGCTTCAATGAATGACCATCTATTTCTTGTATTTTGGTTTCCAAAGTATTCCGCTAATGACTGTATTGATTTTATCCATTTTAATCCACCGGGAATTTCTATAAAGAATTTATCTTTTAATAACATATAATCCTTTTTGAAATTTGGATAAAACGTAAAAAGGATTCTCAGTTCTATATCGGCATTATCTATTTCAAAAGGGGCGTCCCCCTCCAATTCTTCCATCGAGCGCGAAAAATCAAGCATGGCGCTTATGATTTTCTTATGTTCAATTAGGGCATTGTTTAATACTTCATTTGCCGCCTCATTATCATCTTTTGTTCCCCCTAGTACGTTAAACATCATAAAAGTGGCATCACATAACATTTCTTTATAAAAAAAATATATACCCCCTGCTAAAAGTTGGCGGTATGCTTCACCCGGTTTAATTTCTTTGCTTATAACCGCATCAAGTATTTCCTCTGATATAGCTCTAGCATTACCATAATGAAAATGATTTGTATTTTTGCTGTCAATAATTCTTTTTATCTTTTCGCCTTTTTTTGCCATTTTCCGCCCATCCCTTGAGTAGAATTTCCCGGCATCCAGGGCCAGGGTTGATTTTATTGTTAATTACGGTTTTGCTAAGGTCAAGTCTTTTTTACTCGTTTTTATACTTTTTTTATCAGGGTATTTCTTTATAGTATTAAGGTTTTGAAATAAGCCCCACGCATACCGCCGGGCATGGTGGGGTTGTTTGCTTCAATTTTTAGGGTTCACTACCGGCGCTGTCATACTATCCCCCTTTCAATTGCGTCCCGAAGCTCTCTTAATGCGTACCAGAGCTGGAGGCCCTTCTTGTTCCGGTCATTTTTCGCCAGATCGATGAGGGTATCCAAAAGGTCCAGCGCATCGCTGCGGTTTGCCACCCGGGGGGCTTCGGTTTCGATATTCACGCTATGCCCCCCTCCTGGTCCATACCCCCGCCAGCTTTTCCCGCGCTGCCGTGAAGTCAATAGCCTGCGCCGTGTGGGTGTAGTGGCTCATCATTGCCCCGGACTTATGCCCTGCCAGGGTCTGTATGGTCAGGTCGTCAATGCCGTTCAAGCGTCCCAATGATACAAATGAATGGCGTAGCCCATGGAAAGTAAGGTTACGTTTTTTCTGCTCCGCCGCATCAATACCGATGGAAGCAAGTACCGCCTCCAGCGCCGCCGTGAACGCCGTGGCGCTTATCGGTTGTCCGTCTCTCTGTAGGCTCTCAAGAATATACGCGTCCGGGGCAATATGCCGCGCCGTTGCCCGTACCGCTTCAAGGCAAGCCCCTACCGCCGCGCCGAAAGGTACGGTCCGGGTACTCCCGCACTTCGGGGGTTTTTCTCTATCGCCGGGTACATAGTTATGGCGGATATGAATAAGCCCGTCCTCGATGTCCCCGTATTTTAGGCCCCTCACCTCGCCCCGCCGCATCCCGCAACATAGCCCCAAAAGTACCGCCAGTTGCCGCCTGGGGTCGGTCAGGGGAAGGGCGCATATTGCCGCCGCCTCGGCCTGGGTCAATATGCCTTTTTCGGTTGCGATATGGGCGGCTTGCTTTACGGGTTTTGAAGGATCGGCGCTTATGTCCCCCCGTTCTGCCGCTTGGGCTAGGGCTGTCTTGATCCATTTCAAACAGGAGTTCACCCGGTCGCCGCTTATCCCGTGGGTTTCTCTTGCCCATAGTAGCCAGTGTTCAAGGTCTCTGGTTGTAAGATCGGCAAGGCGCATTTTTTTGAATTGTGGGTAGGTGGCGACATGAAGGCGGATGTCTCCTTGGGCTGTCTTTATATAAACGGACGACATGGCCTTGCCTTCATTTTGTATGTATAGCCGGCAATAGTCCCCGGCCGGCTGCCAAAAGGAAGCAAGATATTCAAGAAAGCCGATGTCGGTATTTTGTGCCTGGGCAAGAATACCCTGCCTTAGCAAGTCCGCCGCTACTTTCTCCGCTTCACGCTTAGGCGATGTTTTTTTGACTTTAGTTGAAACACAAGCCGCCCATTGTTTGCGGGTATGGTCCCAGAATTTGGCTTGCCAGTAGGGGCTTTGCTCGCGGGTAAAGACCGAATAGTCGGCATGGCCGATGGACACCAAAAAACGCATAAAAACTCCTTCGCGGGTGTCATTCGTTATGCACTCGCTTCAAAAAGTGTTTTTAACGCCGGTGGTCCGGTAGCTAATTCTATATAAAACAAAGAATTACGATATGGGCGATACTAGATTTGAACTAGTGACTTCTACCGTGTGAAGGTAGCACTCTCCCACTGAGTTAATCGCCCCAAAACCATCACCCTTCGGTGATTTTGCATATTACCGCGATGGCTCCTTCTCTGTCAATGCGTCTACTGCGGCAAATACGGCTCAAGCACCTCGGTGAGCCGGAAATCCTGGGGAACCAGTTCCTCCCAGACCGAGGGTTCCAGCACATCCTTGTCAATCTGGATGTAGAGCTGGGGTTCGTAATCCGGTTCGGGGTAGAGGGTGTTCCGGGAGTTCAGGAAGGCCAGGTTCATCCCCGGGGAGCCAAAATCCCCGGCGCCGGCGCGGATCATGGTGGTGGGGTTGCGGGTCAGGGAGTCCCAGGCGCGGGCGGATTCGGTGTAGAGGCCCAAAGCGCGGGAACGGTAGCTGCGGTTGCCCGTGGCCCGGGTCAGGGCTTCCAGGGTGACCGCCAGGTTGTTCCGGACCGTCATCATCCGTTCCGCCAGTTCCAGGTGTTCGGGCCGGTCGTTGGGCATGAGCATGGGGAACCGGGCCCGCTCGGTGTCCAGGAGGGTCATGAGGCGGTTGTAGTAGCCCTGGGCCGCAAAGTAATTGCCCCGCATGTAGGAGACATTTCCCAGGGCGTTGAGGAGCCGGCGGTTCGGGGGTATTGCCGTGGAGACCGCGAAGAACCGGTCCAGGGCGGGCGCCCATTGCCCCTGCTGATAATAGGCCGAACCGATGCGGTACTGCATCTCCGGCGGGGACCAGCCGTTTCGCTCGGCCTGCAGGTAGTACTCCAAAGCCCGGGGCATATTCCCCGATCTGGTGAAGTATTCCAAGTCCCCCAGATCCGCATAGAGCCTGCCGAATTGGGGGTCGCGCGTAAATAATCTCCGGTCCAGGGCATCCTCGTATATCCCGATACCTTTGATAAGCTGTTCTTCGGCGGCGAAAAATTCCCGGCTGTTGATGAGTATCTCCCCCAGACGCCGCTGGGTATTCAGGCGGTATTGGGTACGCCGGGACTTTTCCTCCGGGGCGACGTCAAAGGCCCGGGCGGCTATTTCCAGGGTCTGCCGTTCCTCCAGGCTGTTGCCGAAACGGTTGTAGTACCGGGCCAGGTGATAATGGGCCTCCGGCAAGCGGGGCGCAGCCTGTACCGCCTGGAGCAGGACGTCCCGGATACCCCCAATCTGGCCGATATGTTCGTCGGGAACGCCCCGGACTTCCTCAAACCGCTTGTCCAGCAGGTAGCCCCCCAGTTCGGCAAGGGTGGGCGCGGAAATCTTCCGGCGCTTGGGATCGGACATAAAGTACTGCTGTAGCGGGAGGACCTCGCCCAGGTTATCCACCCGGATGAAATACCGCAGCATCCGTTCAACAATGTCGTCCTTCCACCCGTAGACTTCCAAAAGCCGGGCGTAGGCGCTGCGGGCATCTTCATAATGGGCGTCTTTTTCGGCCTCGGACTGCTCACCCCAGAGCAGGTTGTTATCACCAAAGGCCAGGAGGCCTTCCTTATCATCAACAGAATAGTCCAGGACATACCGGCGGATAATACGATTCGCCTTGTCGTAGTTCTGCAGAGAATAGGTTTCCATGCCGGCATAGTCCAGGGCGCCCTTCTTGTCCTTGGGATAATAGGTTAGGAGCTGATCGTACTTTTCCTCCGCATAGATGTACTGCCGCTCATCCCGAAACTTTTCGGCGTACCGGTAGAACCAGTCTTTTTGCCGGTGGATCCGGAAGGCGCGGTTAAAGCGCTCGTTTGCCTGGGTATACGCCCCGGTGGGGATAAGCTCATACCCCTGCTTATATATGGAATTGGCACGCAGCGGGGTAAAGATGAAGGTATACCCCAGGTAGAATACCGAGGCTGCCAGAAGGGCAATAACCAGGAACAGCCGCAGTACCGGCAGAAACTTATGGACAAAAACATAGGGGAAGCTGGCCTGCTCCTGCTCTAATTCCTCGCCGGTTTTCTTTTCAAAGCCCTTGGGAATAGGGATAGATTTATTGAGAATCTTCTCCGCCAGGGAAGCCACTTCCTTGGGGGACCCGCCCCGGACCAGCAGCTTAATCAGGGAGGACATAAGATTCGGTGCGATGACCTGCTCGGCGATTATCCCCTCAATGGCGATCCGTAAATTCAGGGGATAGTTTGCAATGGTTTCCCGAAGCTTTTCAAAGTCACCCTCGCTCAGGCGGATTTCTTCAACCACCTCTTCGGGCTCAGATAGGTCCGCGTCAGGTTCGATGCCAAAACCGGCAGGGGCATCACTCCCCAATACATCATCAAGGTCGGGCATGGAAAAATCTATGTCGGGAATACCCTCACCGGCATCCCCTGTCCCCTCGCCGCCGTTAAGGGCGTCTCCCTTTCCATCGGGGCTGAACTCCTCGAAGGGATCCCCGGACTGGAGGTCCACGCCTTCCCCCTCACCTTCCTCCGGATTTCCCCCCGGCATATCGGAAAAAGCGTCTCCGAAGTCCTCCTCGGCAAGCGGTTCTTCCGCGTCAAACCCGGGGAGATCAACGTCCATATCGGGAAGGTCCGGAAAGCTGGAAGCAAAATCGGCGTCGTCCATGTCCGAAAAGAGGGCATCACTATCAGCCGTATCGTCACCGGCTTCTGTGGAAACATCCGGGGTGTCGGCAATGTCAGAAAAACCGGCGGCCAAAGCAGCGTCACCCATGTCGGGTAGGTCCAAGTCAACGGCTTGGGTCTCTTCCAGGGTGGGTTCGGCAGCCGGAAGGGGGGGTAAACTTTCGGGATCGCTGCCCAGCAGATCGGCAAAATCAAAGTCGAACCCCGGAGTGGATTCCTCGGGTTCCAAAACGGGGGCCTCCGGAACTACCGGCGCGGCCGGTTCGGAACCCGGCAGGGGCAGATCGTCCGGGGGCTGGTCCAGTTGGGCGAGAACCATGCCTTCGTTGGCAATCTTGCCAAAAGAGGCTTTAAAGTTTTTCAGTTGCTCCAACGACGGCATGTATACTCAACTGCTCTTGATTAAGATATTGAAACATCAGCCGATAATTGTAAATAAGCTATGAGAAAGATCATAATTCTAATGCTCCTTATTGTTAGTATCGGCAGTATCGAAGCGATAGATACAGAATCTTACCAATTTATCAACCATCTGCTGAACACCCGGCGTCCCGGGGCGCCCGAGATTTTTGACGATGGGGTGATTTTTACCGCGCCCTCCACCTACCGGCGGGTGGGTATTTCCTTTGCCCATGAGCAATTTGCCAAGGTCCATTGGTTTGAAAAAATGCTGAGAGCTAAGGATGAATTGACCCCTAAGGAAGAAAAAAGTAAAAATGAGGCGGATCGATACCGGGATTCGGGGATACTCTTCTATGTTCTCCCCCGGGTAGCCCCGGAGAACCGGGAACTTGAATACCGCCTGGTCATCAATGGCCTCTGGACCACGGACCCCCTGAACCCCCAATACCGCATAGACCGGAAATCCGGCATCGTCTGCTCCCTGGTGGTGATGCCCGAATTCGAGAAGACCCCCACCGCCTTCGACGGCCCTCCGGGTACCCTCACCTTCAATTACCGGGCTCCCTCGGGGGAGACGGTCAGTGTGGCGGGCTCCTTTAACGGCTGGGACCCCTTCATGTATGAGCTGCGGGAAACAACGCCGGGGGTTTATTCCCTCACCCTCCCCCTTCCCCCGGGGACCTACCATTACGTGTTCTTCCACCGGGGCCGGCGCATCCTGGACCCCTATAACCACAACCGGGCCTACACTATAGAAGGGATTGCCGCCACAGAAGCGGTGGTCCGGTAAAAGGGAGCTAATGAAAGCCGCCTGCATTCCCGGGGACCACCGGCTGCCCCCGCAGGGGTCCGTTGCCCCTGGGGCCAATGGCCCGATTTCTTAATCCCTAGTGCGATAGACGGTTTGGCGTCGGTCGCCGCAGCCTCCGCGTCGGTTGCCGCAGCCTCTACGGCAGGCGCCACAACCCAGGCTCTTGGGCACCGGCTCTCCGGTCCGAAAGAAAAGAATGAGGAAGGTAGGGGGTATTTACAAGAAAGTCAAGATTTTACCATCCTTTGACAAGAATCTCCAAATTCCCTATACTAGTTAATGATGGAAATACATACAGACGAAGAGACTTCATCCGGCACTGCGGCATATGATCCTGGGGTGGAGAAATTGCTTGAATATGCAAAGGAAAAGAAAACCCTTTCCTTTGATGAACTTTCCGATTTTTTGCTCCCCGAGGATATTGCCAATACGGATAAAATGGAACAGATTTTTGTCCTGTTGAATGCCCATAATATCCAGCTCCTTGAAGAAGACACGGCGGTCGAGATTGCGGAGCCGCCGGAGCCGGAGCCCGTGAGCGTTGACCATCGGAAAAAGGACGGGACGGATAAAAAACGACTGGTCTATAATAAAGCGGAATCTTCGCTGGATGACCCCATCAAGGTGTATCTGCGGGAAATCGGGAAGGAACGGCTTCTTACCGTTGAGCAGGAGATAGAACTTTCCAAGCAGATGGAGAGCGGGGAGAATATCATCACCGGGGTTATCAAGAAGTCGGGAATGGTTATCACGGAATTTTACCATATCCATCACCGGGTCTTTTCCAAGAAGGACCCCCGGCAATTGGGGATGACCAAAAAGGAAGCCGGCGAATACTTTATCGAGTGCCGCCGGCTGAATCAGTTTTACCGGGAAATCCTCAAGGTAATCGGCGGGGACCTCAAGACCTACCTTGAAAACAAGCGGCGGATCATCACCCGTGGGGGGGATATTTTTGAGGACCGGGAACTGGGCGCACTGCGGAGGCGCATCCTGACGGCGATTGACCTGTCGGAAATCCACCCGGACGAGATAGCGGCCTTCTCGGAAAAGTTTGTCCAGGCGGCCCTTAAAATTAAGCGGTACACAAAAGAGCAGGAGCGGATTGAAAAGCGGCTCCGGGTGGGGTCCCCCAAGGAACTGCGGGCCCTGGGCCGGGGCCTGGTCATCCAGGAAGAACGGGAGCGGTTGGAGGCGGAACTTGGGCTTACCGCCGACGAGATAAAGGAGCTTATCCGGCATATCCAGGTAACGGAGAAGAAGCTCCGGCGTATGGTAGAAGAATTTGAGGCGCCCATAGAAGCTATCAATCTACAGGCCCGGGAGATAAACCGGGGCCGGGTGATGATAAAGAAGGCCAAGGACCGGTTTATCAAGGCGAACCTCCGCCTGGTGGTGTCCATCGCGAAACGGTACACCAACCGGGGGCTGCATTTCTTCGACCTGGTCCAGGAGGGGAATATCGGCGTTATCAAGGCGGTGGAAAAGTTCGATTACCGCAAGGGTTTTAAGTTCTCCACCTACGCTACCTGGTGGATACGGCAGGCCATAACCCGGTCCATTTCGGATCAAGCCCGGACCATCCGGGTACCGGTCCACATGATCGAGCAGATCAACAAGGTTTCACGGGAGTCCAAGACCCTCCTGCAGGAATTGGGCCGGGAACCTACGGACGAAGAAATCGCCGAACGCCTGGGGTGGACCGCGATAAAGGTAAAGACGGTAAAAAACGTGTCCCGGGAGCCCATCAGCCTGGAAACCCCCATCGGGGAGGATGAGGATGCTTCCCAGCTGGGGGACTTTATTGAGGCTAAGGACGTGGAAAGTCCGGCAAACCAGACCGCCTTTACCATCCTCCATGAAGAGATTGCCGAGGTGCTTAAGACCCTGCCGGTCCGTGAGCAGGAGGTTCTCAAGATGCGCTTCGGCCTGGACGACGGGTATTCCCTCACCCTGGAAGAGGTGGGGCTTTACTTCAATATCACCCGTGAACGGATCCGGCAGATTGAGGCGAAGGCCCTGCGCCGGTTACGGCACCCCCGGAGGAGCCGGAAGCTGAAGGAATTCCTGGACCACTGATAGGTTAGGTACTACAGTCTAACTTTATAGAGACGCACACTGATGACACCTACGCCCCGGTATACCGGGACTTTGAGCTTATTAAAACTGCCGGGGATTCCTTTACCGTTGTAATTACTCAAGGCAATATTCTCCAGCGGCATGCCGAAGGCGCCGAAATCGAGCTTGCCGCTCCCATTCGCGTCCTGATGGCCCGACACGACGCACTCCCCTTCGGGTATGAGCATTTCAACGCGGACGGTTTCCGCCGTACTCTCAATCCACGCCGACTGGTCGATAGGGCCTTTCCCGTTCCGGTATGAATCGGCGCTGTAATATATGGCCACAAAGACCCTGCCCCCATTGGGTATGACGCCCTGAAATTCTATCGTCACCGGAATATCATCGGCATAGATTGCGATAGCCCCTATCATCAGGAAGATGCTCCAAAAAACAAAGGGCTTATACTTCATAAGCGTTTTTTATACGCCGTATTTTGCACTTGGTCAATACGACCTTACGCGTTACCTGGCGATGGCTTTCCCCCGCTGCCCCGTAAGCTCAAGGTAGGCCAAATCCGCCAGGCCGAAGTTTGCGTTCTCCGTGTAGGCCTTGGCGTATTCGTCGTAGAGCATATCCTCGTACATCTTCCCCGCAAAGCTGTCGTCAATCAGGCCGGTTTTCTGGACCGTGCCCCTCATGCCGGAGATGAGGGTCTTGGTCAGGAAGGTTTCCAGCGCCAGGCACTGTTCGTAGAGTTTGTCCGTCTTGTCGATTACGGGTTTGCCTTTCGCCTTCTCCAGCATATCCGCAAAGCCGGTATTGCTGCCGGCCTTCGGGGTTGGCGGCGCCTTGACATCAAACCGGGCATTATTCAAATACTGTGTACCCAGGGCTGCAATATCCATCTCTTATCTCTTTAAGCTCGTGGCGGTGCCGAGCATGTTGTCGCTGGTCTGGATGGTCTTGGAGTTGAACTCGTAGGCGCGTTGGGCCACGATGAGGTCCACCATTTCCTTCACCACCGATACGTTGGACATTTCCAGGAACTTGTGGACCAGTTTGCCCATGCCCTCATAGCCGGGCTGGCCGGGGATGGGCTCCCCCGATGCCTGGTTTACCTTGAAGAGGTTTTCCCCCACTGCGGTAAGGCCCACGGGGTTGGGGAAGCGGTAGAGTTCCAGTTGCCCCACCTGGACGGGATCGTCGCCGGATTGGGGGGTCTTTACTTCCACCCGGCCATCCTGGGAGACGGTGATGGTCTGGGGGAGGAAGCCTTCGGGCATCACGATATCCGGGAGGACCCAGTACCCGTTGGAGGTGACCAGCCGGCCGTTCTCGTCCACCTTGAAGGCGCCGTCACGGGTGTAGCCGTAAGTACCGTCGTACATCTGGATGCGGAAGAAGCCCTCGCCGTTGATTGCGATGTCGTAAACGTTTTCCGTATTTTGGAGGGAGCCCTGGGTGAACATCCGTTGGGTGGCGGAGAGCTTGACCCCGTGGCCCATCTGAACCCCCACGGGAACCACCGTATCTTCTGTGGCGGGGGTACCCGCGACCCGGGTGGTCTGGTAGAGGAGGTCCTCAAAATCAGAGCGCACCTTCTTGAAACCCGAGGTGTTTACGTTTGCCAGGTTGTTGGAAATCGTATCGATATTGGCCTGCTGGCCTATCATGCCGGCCGCGCCGGTCCATAAACTCCGTACCATTTGTTACCTACCTTTTTCTTAACCGAATCGTGCTACTTGGGTGAGCAGGGTGCCGAGCATGGAATCTTCACTCTGTATCACCTTCTGGTTCGCCTCGTATGCGCGGTTTACTTCTATCATCTGTACCATTTCCAGGACCGGGTCCACGTTGGAGGTTTCCACAAACCCCTGGACTACCCGGGGGCTTTGGCCCCGTTCCATGATTTGTGCTTCGCCGGAGGTGTCGGTGGCGCGGTAGAGGCTGGAACCCTGCTTTTGGAGGTAGCGATCCAAGTCAAAGTCCACCAGCTTCAGCTTGTCCAGGAGTACCGTGTCGTCCCAGGTGTTATTTTCCCGGCCCACCAGGAGCGCGGGGTCGGCGTAGGCGGCGTTTATCCAGACCCCGCCTTCCTTATCAACCTGAAAGTTGTTTGCCTTGACTTGCAGGGGGCCGTTCTCACCCATCACCGGGTAGCCCTCCTTAGTTTCCAGGTAGCCCTCTTTGCCCAGGATGAATGCGCCGTTCCGGGTGTAGCGCTCGCCCCAGGGGGTCATGACGGTGAAAAAGCCCTTGCCGTCCAGAGCGATGTCGAAATCGTTCTCAGTTTCCTTCATGGAACCCTGCTGGAAGTCGGTGTACAGCTCGTTGAGTTCCACCCCGGTTCCCAGCTTTCCCACAATGGGCGCCTCGTCGGCGGAACCGAATGGGTGCCGGTAGACCCCGTCATCGTTCATACGGCGCATCAGCATTTCCGGGAAGGCCTTGTGAACCGCCAGGTCTTTCTTATAGCCGTTCACATCCACATTTGCCAGATTGTTCGCCACCGCATCGAGCTTCCACTGTTGGGCCCGCATCCCGCTGGCCCCGGTATACCATCCTCTAATCATGCTTATGCCCTCTCTTGTAGTTTATCGGCGGATGGGGAAAAAAGATTAGGGCTGGGCAAAGAACCGTATTTTGCGTGAACAAACACCAAAAACCATTGTTTATTCACGTAAAGTATGGCATGCTGTCACCATGATAAATCAAATCACGAAGGATAGGATTCAAGGTTTAGCCACGCAGTATCAAACGCTGATTCGTACCAGGAAAGAGGCGATGCGCGAAATTGCCTTAGCCGAGATACCTGAAATGGTGTATAACTCCAACGCCATTGAAAACTCCACCCTTACCCTCGAAGATACCGAGGATATCATTCTTCGCGATATGATTAGGCACGATCAGAATATCCGTGAAATTTACGAGGCAAAAAACCTGGCAAAAATCACCGAATACTTATTAGAGAACCCGAAGGAAAAACTGACCATTGGCTTGATTCTTTCTTTGCATAAAACCCTACTCACCGGCATCAGCGACGATATTGCCGGGCGGTTTCGTATGAATAAAGAGTGGGTCAGGATTGGCGCCCATCTCGGCGCCAACCCGGATTTTGTATCCGATCTGATGCGTGATCTGGTCGGGAACTATAATTCTGACGGCAGCGAATATTTCCTGGATAAAATTGCCTATTTCCATGCTGAATTTGAAACCATACATCCATTTGGTGATGGCAATGGCCGCATGGGACGCACCCTCTTAAACCACCAGCTCATGGCGCTTGATTTACCGCCAATCATTATCCAAAGCAAAAGCAAGTTTACGAATTATTATCCGCTCTTCAATACGTACATAGCGAGCACAAAATACGATGGCTTCACCGGGCTGTTCGCTTCACTACTCACGGAATCACTGTACCGGCGGATTGCGCTGCTCTCCAGTCCGAAAATCATCCCGCTTACCGAGTGGGCAAAGAAAAACGGCATCGCCGGCACTATAGCATCAAACAAGGCGGCTCGCCAAACCATCCCGGCATTTCGCATGAGAGATCGCTGGATGATTCCGTCCGAATTCAATAACCATGCACGTACTTTTTAGAGCGCCATCGCCCCGGCGGTTTTCATAGCATTGATGGCTTTTTCGACAGAACCCTCGGGGAAGCCCACGCCGCGAACCGCGTCTGATAGCAGGTACGCCGTAAAGCCCTGGGCAATGGCATCCATTACCGTGAAGAACACGCAGTAGTCGGTGGCAAGCCCCCCCACGTAGACGGCGCCAATGCCAAGACCCTTAAGAAACCCCGCCAGTCCCGTGGCCGTTTTCCGGTCATTTTCAAAAAACGCCGAATAGGAGTCCACGGATGGGCGAAACCCTTTGCGGATTACCAGGGTGACCGGCTTCAGGTCCAAACCGGGGTGAAAGTCCGCCCCCTTTGTGCCTTGCACACAGTGATCGGGCCAGAGCACTTCCCCATCGGCCGCTTTTCTGCCGGTGGAGGCAAAGGAGCAATGCCCGGCGGGGTGCCAGTCCTGGGTGGCGATCACCGGGGCGTTTGCGGCGGCAAAAGCGCGGGCACATTCGTTTAAGGGGGAGACAACCTGGTCCCCATCGGTAACCGCAAGGGCGCCGCCGGGGCAAAAATCGTTTTGCACGTCAACGAGTATCAGTGCCGATTTCTTAAAATTGATATCCATAGGGCCTACTTCCACCAGCCGAAGAGCATCAGAACCCCCGGGCCGCCGGTAGCCAGGATCCCTTCAAGGATGCTTAGGTACGGAAAGACCTTCCCCAGAGCGGTCAAATGGCGATGGGTCCGGGGGCACGCGGGCAACGAATTCAACGAACGCTGCGACAAAATGACCCAGGATGCAATAGCAAGCCTTCGGAAGAGATAAGGCTACTCTTCTTCCAGCGCGGCGGTCAATAATTCCCGTAGTTTAAGAGCTTCCTCCCGGGTAAAGGTGATTCCCTTTCCCATCTTTTCGTGATCCGGAGCCCATTCCCGCAGGTCCAGCTTGGTACCGTACTTGACAAACCGGTATGGATAAAGATACGGTCAATACACCTTCCCTCCTTTCGTTCTTTAACACTAACTGAACGGCTGGTTGAAGAAAGGAACGATTTTTCGGAGGGTATCTATGGGTTTCTTAGGTCTTTGCCTGCTCTTTGTCGGCATTGCGCTCGTTATGAACGGTGTTGCGGCACTGTCCAAATGGGACGCGAAAACCACGGCGTTTATCAATCTGGTAACCGGCTCAATTCTGGTGATTGGTAATTTTATCGGATTATTCAAAGCGGACCCTGCGGTGATAATGGATTATAACAATGCCGCCGGGGGATTTCTGTTTGGATTTACCTACCTTTTTATCGCTGCCAACTATCTGTTGAAGCTTGACCTCCGTGCCTTCGGCTGGTACAGCCTCTGCGTGACGGTTTTTGCGGTTATCAGCACGGTGGTCTGTGTGCAGGGCGGCGCGGTATCCCTGGGGGTAATCTGGGCGGCCTGGGCGGTCCTGTGGCTGGAGGGCTTTCTGCAGCTTTCCCTGAACCTGACCGCTCTGGGGAAGGTCTTTCCGTACCTAAGCATCCTGGGTCATTTTGTCGCAGCGTTCGTTGAATTCGTTGCCCGCGTGCCCCCGGACCCATCGCCATTTGACCGCGAATCGCGGGGCCAGGTCGTCCAAACGGAGCCATAGTTCCTGGTTTTTCACCGGTTTCCGCTCGCTGTTCCGCCAACCGTTGCGCTTCCAGGTATTGATCCACGTGGTCATACCCTTCTGGACATACTGGGAGTCGGTATATATCGTCACCGTCTCCGGGGAAAGGTCCAATTCGATAAGGGCTTCCAGGGCGGCCACAGCTGCGTAGATTTCCATCCGGTTATTGGTGGTACTCGCCTCGGCGCCCCATTTTTCGTGGATCAGCACGCCGGGAAACCCCTCCCGGGGGAAAAGTTCCACCGGTACCGCACGGGAGACATTCCGTGGAGGCACTGAACCCGGTTCTCCGGTTCCAATAATCACATAGGCCCATCCGCCGGGCCCGGGGTTACCGGAACAACCCCCATCGGTGTAAATACTAAGATGCATACACTCTCCTTTCTATGTTTACCATTTTGGTCACCAATCACTATTTATCCGGCGAGGGTACTATAGGCCCCAAAAGAAATCAATAGAATAGCTCCTCTTTTTACCAAATTTCATTTTTTCTCTTGCCGTTACCGCCTATTTTTAGTATTTTAGACACAGGTCTCATTTTTTATAGGGGCCGTTAATCCATTTCAGATTAAGCCGGGTTTCCACCGGTAATTAAAGAGGAGAAAAGAATCATGGCGAAACAGTTATTGTTCAACGAAGATGCCCGGCGTAAGCTGCTTGCCGGGGTTGAGCAGATTTCCAAGGCCGTTAAGGTCACCCTTGGTCCCAAGGGCCGGAATGTCCTTCTGGACAAGAAATACGGAGCCCCCACGGTCACCAAAGACGGCGTTTCCGTGGCGAAGGAAGTGGAGCTTGCAGACCCCTACGAAAACATGGGCGCCCAGCTCCTGAAAGAAGTGGCCACCAAGACCAACGACGTGGCCGGCGATGGTACCACCACCGCTACGGTCCTGGCCTACTCCCTGGTAAAGGAGGGCCTCAAGTCCGTAGCCGCCGGGATGACCCCCATTGAGCTGAAACGGGGCATCGACAAGGCGGTTGAGATTGCCGTTGACGAGATCAAGAAGAATTCCAAGGAAATCAAGGACAAGGAAGAAATCTCCCACGTCGCCTCGGTTTCCGCCAACAACGACAGCGAAATCGGCGGCACCATCGCCGACGCCATGGAAAAGGTGGGCAAGGACGGGGTTATCACCGTGGAAGAGTCCAAGACCATGGACACCACCATCGAGTTCGTGGAAGGTATGCAGTTTGACCGGGGCTATATCTCCGCTTACTTCGTCACCGACCGGGACACCATGACCAGCGTGTACGAAGATGTGTACATCCTCATCCACGACAAGAAAATCTCTTCTATGAAGGACCTCCTGCCCTTGTTGGAGAAGGTCGCCCAGAGCGGCAAGCCCCTGCTCATCATTGCGGAAGACGTGGACGGCGAGGCCCTCTCCACCCTGGTAGTGAACAGCCTCCGGGGCACCCTCCGGACCTGCGCCGTCAAGGCCCCCGGCTTCGGCGACCGCAGGAAGGCCATGCTGGAAGACATCGCCATCCTGACCGGCGGCGAAGTTATTTCCGACGAACTGGGCCTCAAGCTTGAAAACACCGACATTTCCCAGCTCGGTAAGGCCAAGACGGTGAAGATCGACAAGGACAACACCACGGTGATCAATGGCAACGGCAAGCCCAAGGACATTCAGGACCGGATCGCCCAAATCAAGGCCCAGATCGAAGACACCACCAGTGACTACGACCGGGAGAAGCTCCAGGAACGGCTTGCCAAGCTGGCCGGGGGTGTGGCGGTTATCAACGTAGGCGCCGCGACCGAAGTGGAACTGAAAGAGAAGAAGCACCGGGTAGAGGACGCCCTGAGCGCCACCCGGGCCGCCATTGAGGAGGGGATTGTCCCCGGCGGAGAGATCGCCCTGATCCAGGCCGCTATTGCCCTGGAAAAGGCTGACACCACGGGACTCACCGACGACGAGAAGATTGGCTTCAAGATTGTGAAGCGCGCTCTGGAGGAACCCCTCCGCCAGATCGCCGAAAACGCCGGTGTGGACGGCGCGGTAATCGCCGACAGGGCCAAGACCGAAAAGAGTGGCATCGGCTTTGACGCCGCAAAGATGGAATGGGTGGACATGGTAAAGGCCGGGATCATCGACCCCGCCAAGGTCACCCGCTCCGCTCTGCAAAACGCGGCCTCCATCGCCAGCCTGCTCTTGACCACCGAGTGCGCCATCACGGACCTGCCTGAGAAGAAGGACCCGGCGCCGATGCCCGGCGGCGGAATGGGCGGCATGGGAGGAATGGACTACTAGGATAGATATGGGTTAACCAGTGAGAAAGGCCGTCCGGATGGGCGGCCTTTTTTTGGATAAAAAGCAAAAGGGCAGCGCGGATACAATCCGGCCGCCCTCCCTCCGCATTAGCCCATGTTTTCCATAGGCTTCCCGCAACAGAGCGGAATTTCCTCACCCTTTTTCAACTCAATGGTTTTATTGCAGGTCTTGCAATACACGGTGCAGTCTTCCTGCACAATCTCGCCTTGATACTTTACTTCCGGCATATTATCCTCCAATAAATAATAATGATTATTATTATATAGTTCTAATTAGAAATACGTCAAGTGTTATTTTCATTTTTTTTATATCTTGATCTGATATTAAAAATGGGATAAAAACAGAGCATGAAATTGTAAGGGGTGATCTATGGCGGCAAAACACAGTCCCGGGGAACGGATTATTGAGCTATGCAAAACCTATTCGATTGACCGGGAAACCTTGGCGGAACGCAGCGGGCTTGATACGGATCTGATCCACCGCATTGAAGAAGGGTACATCCCCGATCTGGCCCCCCTTTTGAAAATTGCGCGGGCCCTGGGGGTCCGTCTTGGAACCCTGCTGGACGATCATGAACAACTGGGGCCGGTCATTACCCGGAAAGGGGAAGTGATCGCCGCAGCCCGCTTTGTCACCGGTTTACCCGGTAATGCCGGCGCGGCTGCTTCCGCCCAGGCCGACGACGGCCATAAGGGGCTCCACTTCAACGCCCTTGCCGCAGACAAGGGGGGGCGTCACATGGAGCCCTTCATTGTGGACATCGAAGCCGATGCGGAACAGCCCAAATCTACCCACGAAGGGGAGGAATTCATCCATGTCCTTACGGGAGCCCTTGCCCTGGAATACGGCGTGGAAAAGTATACCCTGAACGAAGGCGATTCAGTTTACTATGATTCCATCGTGCCCCACCGGGTTTTAGCCGGAGGCGGCAAGCCCGCTCGGATTCTCGCGGTAATCTACACCCCTGTGTAGTAATAAGGTATGTGTGTGAGTAACGAAACAACCTTCATCGAAAAAACCCTGAGCCAGGTACTCCGGGAGACGGCGGCGAAACAGCCGGATCATGAATTCCTTGTCTACGCGGACCGGGATCTCCGTTTTACCTATGCGGAATTCGACAAGCGGGTGGACGAGCTTGCCCTGGGCCTTTTGGGAATGGGCCTCAAAAAGGGCGACCATGTGGGGTTCTGGGCCACCAATGTGCCGGATTGGAACACCGCCCTCTTTGCCTGCGCCAGGGCCGGCATGGTTTTCGTCACCGTGAACACCGGCTACAAGCTCCATGAACTTGAATACCTCCTAAAGCAGTCGGACCTCGCCTGCCTCTGCATTATAGACGGTTGGCGGGATTCGGATTATGTGTCTATGGTGTATGAACTCGTACCGGAGCTTAAAACCGTACCGCGGGGCTACCTTAAAAGCAAAAAATTTCCCTCCCTTAATAGTGTGGTCTACATAGGCCCGCAGAAACACCGGGGAATGTATAGCCTTAATGAAGTGTTACTTTTAGGACGGTACACCGATATTAAGCAGCTTCGCGATATTGAAGCCACCCTTGACCGCAACGATACGGTGAACATGCAGTATACCTCAGGTACCACGGGCTTCCCCAAGGGGGTCATGCTCACCCACCGGAATATCCTCAACAACGGCCTGGGCATTGGGGATAATATGCGCTTTACCGAAAAAGATATTGTGTGTCTCCCGGTGCCCCTCTTTCACTGCTTTGGCCTCGTCCTTGGCATGATGGCTATTCTTACCCATGGTTCCACCGCAGCTATTGTGGAGTGGTTCGAACCCCTGCTGGTTTTGGCGACCATACAAAAAGAAAAGTGCACCGCCGTCTACGGGGTACCCACCATGTTCATCGCCGAACTCAACCACCCTATGTTCAAGATGTTCGACCTCTCAAGCCTCCGCACGGGCATCATGGCGGGCTCCCCCTGTCCCATCGAAGCCATGCGCCAGGTTATCGATCTGATGCACATGAGCGAAGTTACCATCTGCTACGGCCTCACCGAATCCTCCCCGGTGATGACCCAAACCCGGTACGACGATTCCCTGGAAGCCAAGGTTGAAACCGTGGGCCGCGCCCTGCCCGGCGTCGAAGTAACCATCCGGGACCCCGATACGGGCGAAGAATGTCCCGCAGGAACCCACGGCGAATTCTGCTGCCGAGGCTACAACACCATGAAGGGGTACTACAAACTGCCCGAGGACACCGCCAGGTGTATTGATGAACAAGGCTGGCTCCATTCAGGGGATCTGGGGGTCAAGGATGAGCAGGGCTTTTTCCGTGTCACCGGCCGCATCAAGGACATGATCATCCGGGGCGGCGAAAATGTGTACCCCAAAGAAATAGAAGACTTCCTCTACACCATGCCCGGTATTAAGGATGTGCAGGTGGTGGGCATTGCCAGTAAAAAATACGGCGAAGAAGTGGGGGCCTTCATCATCCTCCACGAGGGCGTTACCATGACCGAAGAGGATGTGCGCGACTTCTGTCGGGGACAAATCAGCCGGTTCAAGATCCCAAAGTACGTGTTCTTTGTGGACGCCTTCCCCCTCACCTCAAGCGGCAAAATCCAGAAGTACCTGCTTCGGGATCAGGGGAGCAAAAAGGTGGAGGAGTTGGGGCTTTCAACTTGACGAAAAAATTACTTGATTGTTTTTATCCGGTATTACTATACTTATGACATATTTATTGCCAAATTTTGAGGAGAGTGCGCTATGAGTGAGAGTTACTACGGGTGTTCGACCTGTGCCAGCGCGGACAAGCCCCTGGAAGGGTTTATCGCCAAGCTGCCGATGGAGACTTCCCACCACCGGGTGGAGAGTCAGGAAACAAAATGCGGGTTTGGCTTGCAGGGGGTGTGCTGCCGGCTCTGTGCCAACGGGCCTTGCCGGATAACGCCGGAATCCCCACGGGGCATTTGCGGGGCCACGGCGGATGTTATGGTTACCCGGAACCTTCTGCGGGCGGTGGCATCCGGGGCCGGTTGCTATCTCCATGTGGTGGAGAACACCGCCCTCAACTTGAAAAACACCGCCCTGGGGAAGGGCAACCTCAAGGGGCTGGAAACGCTGGAACGGCTCTGTAAAACCTTTGGGGTCAGCGGCAAGGATAATCACGAGAAGGCCCTCAATGTGGCCGATGCGGTTATTGCGGATCTCTACAAGCCGGAATACGTCAGGATGGACCTGGTAGAAAAGATGGCCTACCCGCCCCGGTTCAAGGTATGGAAGGAACTGGGAATACTTCCCGGCGGCGCTAAGTCCGAGGTCTTCCACGGGGTGGTTAAGTGCTCCACCAACCTGAACTCCGACCCGGTAAATATGCTGCTGGACTGCCTGCGCTTAGGTATCGCCACGGGAATCTACGGGCTCACCCTTACTAACTTATTAAACGATGTGCTGCTGGGCGAACCGGAGATCCGCATGGCCCCGGTGGGTTTACGGGTTATCGATCCGGATTACATCAACATCATGATTACCGGCCATCAGCACACCATGTTTGTCCACCTACAGGATAGGCTCATCGCCCCGGATGTGGTTGCCAAGGCAAAGGCTGTTGGGGCTAAGGGGTTCAAACTGGTGGGGTGTACCTGTGTTGGGCAGGACCTGCAGCTCCGGGGCGCCCACTACACGGAGATATTCGACGGCCACGCGGGGAACAACTACACTTCCGAGGCGATCCTTGCAACCGGCGCCATTGACGCGGTGCTTTCGGAGTTTAACTGCACCCTGCCGGGGATTGAAACGGTGTGCGACACCCTGCACATCAAACAGATCTGTATTGATAGTGTGGCAAAAAAGGCCAACGCGGAACTGAAACAGTTTGTGTTTGCGGACCGGGAAAAACACAGCGAGGAGATCATCGATACGATTATTGCTTCCTACAAGGAGCGTCGGCCAAAGGTAAAGCTGAACCTGTTCCCGGATCACGGCTATGAGAATACCCTTACCGGGGTGAGTGAAGTATCCCTCAAAAAGTTCCTCGGCGGCAATTGGAAACCCCTGGTGGACCTGATCGTATCGGGTGACATAAAAGGTGTGGCCGGTGTGGTGGGTTGTTCCAGCCTGGTTGCGGGGGGGCACGATGTGCTGACCGTTGCATTGGTGCGGGAACTGATAGCCAAAGACATCCTCGTGCTTACTGCGGGCTGTTCCTCCGGGGGCATCGAAAACTGCGGACTCATGATACCGGAAGCGGCGGATCTCGCGGGGCCGAAGCTCAAGGCGGTCTGTAAAAAGCTCGGCATACCGCCGGTGCTCAACTTCGGGCCCTGCCTTGCCATTGGCCGGCTGGAGATTGTGGTTACCGAACTTGCCGAGACCCTCGGCATTGATATACCCCAGCTTCCCCTGGTGCTTTCCGCCGCGCAATGGCTGGAAGAGCAGGCCCTGGCGGACGGCTGTTTCGGCCTTGCCCTAGGGCTGCCCCTCCACCTGGGATTGCCGCCCTTTATCACCGGCAGTAAGGTTGCTGTCCAGGTGTTGACAGAGGATATGAAGTCCCTCACCGGCGGACAGGTAATCATCAACGCGGATGCCAAAGAATCTGCGGACCTGCTTGAGAAGATCATCCAGGAAAAACGCGCGGCCTTGAAGATTTAAGGGGGGGCTGAGCATGAAACGAATCTTTATCGATCAGGAAAAGTGCGACGGCTGTAAGAACTGTACGGTCGCCTGTATGCAGGCCCACCGAACGACACCGGGGACTACCTATGACCTCGATCTGCTTGATCCCAAAAACGAAGCCCGGCACACCATCGTTGCTAATGGCAAAAAGGGATACTTCCCGATATTCTGCCGCCACTGCTCCGTGCCGGACTGTGTAGGCGCCTGTATGTCCGGGGCTTTGTCAAAGGACCCGGAAACCGGGCATGTGCAGTACGACGAAAAACGCTGCGGCGTCTGTTTTATGTGTGTCATGAGCTGCCCTTACGGGAACATCAAGCCCGATAAGGTTACCCATACGCGCATCCTTAAATGTGATTTCTGCAAGGATGACAAAGAGGGGCCGAACTGCGTACGGGTCTGTCCAAAAAAGGCCATCCATGTTGAGGAGGCATACGTATGAAACATCTGATATTAGGCGCCGGCGCTGCGGGCATCAGCGCAGCCCACAGGATCCTTGCGGAAAAGCCCGAGGATGAAGTCATCATCGTTTCCGAGGATACGGAAGTCTACTCCCGGTGTATGCTCCACCGGTTTATCGCAGGCGAACGGGACGCGAAGAGCATCAACTTTATTAATGACGATCTCCTGGAACGAAAAAACGTTACGTGGATAAAGGGAAAAACCCTTACCCGCCTGGATGCGGATAGTAAAACTGTCTATGCCGGGGATGAGAAGGTTGCATCCGGGGATACCATCCTTATCACCACCGGCGCGAATAGCGTGACGCCCCCCATTGGGGACCTCCGGACCGCAAAGAACGCCTTCGGACTCCGCCACCTTTCCGACGCCCGCTCCATAGTAGACTGCGCAAAGAATGCGAAGAAGGTCGCCATCATCGGCGCAGGGCTGGTGGGGCTTGATGCGTGCTACGCCTTGCTGGAATTGGGTAAGAAGATTACGGTCATAGAAATGGCGCCCTCGGCGCTTGCTATCAATGTTGACGCCCACGCTGCCGAAGCGTATCAGAAGAAGTTTGAGGAAAAAGGTGTGAAGTTCCTCCTGGCTCGGAAAGTGGTGGGTACCAAGAGCGACGGTAAGGGTAACATTACTGCGGTGGAGCTTGATGGCGATGATAGTGTCCCCTGCGACATGGTGGTCATGGCCGTGGGGGTGCGCCCCGCCATAGCGTTTCTTGAAGGGAGCGGTATCAAAACTGAGCGTGGGGTGGTGGTGGACGACTACCTCGCCACCAATGTTCCGGGCATCTACGCCGCCGGTGACGCTGCGGGGCTCTCCGGCATCTGGCCAAATGCCCAGAAGCAGGGGGAGTACGCCGCCTACAACATGACCGGTACCAAGTGGGCCTACGACGACCGGTTCGCCATCAAGAACACGGTCAACTTCTTCAGTCTCCTGACCCTATCCGTGGGGGCTATCAATCCCCAGGAAGGGGATGAGGTTCTGGTTAAGGAAGACAAGGACAACTACCGGAAGCTCATCCTGCGGGACGGCACGGTGGCGGGGGTTATTCTTCAGGGGGAGATTGGCGGCAGCGGGTTCTGGCAGCATCTGATTAAGAACAAGGTAAGGATTGACAAGCTGGGGAAATCGCCCTGGAAGGTGAGTTACGCGGATTTCTTTGGAGTGGAGAACAACGGCGAGTATAAGTGGGTGCAGACATAGGTCCGGTATAGAGTGAGGTAGTTTAGGTACGGATGAGTCATCCGTAGGTGCGGATGGGTCATCCGTAGGTGCGGATGGGTCATCCATAGGTGCGGATGAGTCATCCGTAGGTGCGGATGGGTCATCCATAGGTGCGGATGGGTCATCCGTAGGTGCGGATGGAGCAACCACGGGTGCGGATGGAGCAACCACGGGTGCGGATGGGTCAACCACGGGTACGGACGGGGCTACAACCGAAGACATTGACGATATAAAAAAGTACCTTCCCCGAATCAGCGCGCGTATAGAGAAGTTGCAGGAGGCATTTACCCAACGTTCGGAACAATTCTTACTGAAAGGATGCGACATGACACCGGCCCTGTCCTCCATCACTCACCGCCATCGGTCCGCCTCCCAACCAGCAGCGCCGCAGTGGCCCCCAGCAACGACCCAAGGGTATCCGCTGCCCAGTCCCCCACATTACAGTCCCGGTTGGGCACATAAAACTGGTGAACCTCATCAATTGCTCCGTATAGGGAACTAATAAGGACAATCAACAGGAAGGTCCGCAAACGGTAGGACCGCCATTGCGCCGGGGAAAACCAAAGGGCTATTGTTACCGCAAGGGCCAGATAGGTGGTTGCGTGCTGGAATTTATCGAAACCCAGGACGCCCTCCAGAGGAGGAAGGGTGCTCCGGGAAGAAAGAACCCAAATGGCCGCTGCAACCAGAAGGGCGGGTGCTTTGAGCAATATCTTAGGGTTTATCATACCAAATTGAGTACCACATCAAAACTAAAATAACAACGCTCAAATTCCGGCTTGCAGAGGCCCGGTATTATTACTATGGTGAACTAATGAATATATTCGAGGCGATTGTCCTGGGCGCCGTCCAGGGGCTTACGGAATTTCTCCCCGTAAGCAGTTCCGGCCATCTGGTCCTTTTGCAGAAGATTTTTAGCATCTCTCTGCCGGTATTGCTTTTTGACACCATGGTCCATGTGGGGACCTTAATTGCGGTTGTTATTGTCCTCTGGGCGGATATCCGGGCCATTCTGCGCCGGATTGTCCAGCCCCTTACCGGCTGCCTCATCCTGGCGACTGTTCCCACGGTTATCGTGGCCTTGATTTTTAAGGATATGATCGAAGAAGCCTTCCGGTCTGCGGCTTTTCTGGGATTTTCCTTCCTTTTTACCGCCCTGGCGCTCCTGGTATCGGAACAGGTATCCCGGCGTTCGCTTAATACCAAGCCCCAGGCTGCCATGAACTGGTTTGACGCCCTGCTTATCGGTATTTGTCAGGCGATTGCTATTATTCCCGGGGTTTCCCGGTCCGGATTGACCCTTTCGGGGGCCCTTTCCCGCCGGCTGGACCGGGATTTTGCCGCCCGGTTCGTTTTCCTCCTGTCCATCCCCGCAATCCTGGGCGCACTGGTCCTCCAGCTAAAGGATATTGCCGGGGGTGATGGCGCAGCCGGCATCGGCCCGGCGCCTATTATTGCCGGAACCTTAACCGCCGCCCTGGTCGGCTTTTTTGCGATAAAACTCATGCTGAGGATCGTCAAAACCCGGTCCCTCCGGGGTTTTGCCTTTTACGTAGCGAGTTTGGGGGTACTGGTCCTGGTGGATCAGTACTTTACCCATTTCTTTATGTAAAAACGGAGAAGGGGGGATTCGAACCCCCGGTGCTCTTTCAAGCACGCACGCTTTCCAAGCGTGGACCTTAAACCACTCGGACACCTCTCCAAAAAAGAAACCCGGCCTTACGGAGCAGGGGGGATTCGAACCCCCGGAACCCTCGCGGGTTCAACGGTTTTCGAAACCGTCTCCTTCGGCCACTCGGACACCGCTCCAATACAATTCACGCTGAGGCTGACACGACTCGAACGTGCGACCTTTAGATCCGCAATCTAATGCTCTATCCAGCTGAGCTACAACCTCGAAAAAACGGAGCAGGGGGGATTCGAACCCCCGGTACCCGGTTAGGGTACGACGGTTTAGCAAACCGTTGGTTTCGGCCACTCACCCACCGCTCCAAAAGTTAACCAATCACTATATAATGGGAATTATATCCCAAAATACCACTTCCAAAAAGCATATCTCGGAGCAAGGGGGATTCGAACCCCCGGTACCTTGCGGCACAACGGTTTTCAAGACCGCCTCCTTCAACCACTCGGACATCGCTCCAAATATACCGGTTTTTAACATTAGCGGGATTTAAAACCAATGTCAAGCTTCTTTTCTTTAAGAAATGGGCGAAATTTTACAAAATTCCCCTTGACATTTCCCTCTTTTCCCCCGATACTCTTTTCAAGAGTTGGAAACTCCCAGACATTACTATGATCTTTTCTAAGTACTTTTGGAAAGTCTGCTATTTTTAGTTACTGGTCTTCAGTTCCATTACAAAATATCCGGATTATCTACTACTTTAACAATCATGAAAAGAAAGTCCCGTATGTCCGTTTTTCCCAGCTTGCAAGCTCATCATGGATGAGCGGACTACAAAAGACCCGGTAAAGGCCGGGCAAAGGAAGCCAAATGGCTAAAAAATTATACGTAGGCAATCTTTCCTACAATACCCACGAGGATAACCTCAGAAGCCTCTTCTCCGCGTACGGTACGGTGGAATCGGTCAAAATCATCACCGACCGGGACACCGGCAACTCCAAGGGCTTCGGCTTTGTGGAAATGGGCAACGAAGCGGAAGCCCAGGCTGCTATCAGCGGAACCAACGGCACGGATGTCGATGGCCGCGCACTCAAAGTAAACGAAGCGATGGATAAACCACCCCGCCGGGATAACAATCGCTGGTAGGAACCTTTTGCCGCCGGGGAGCCTCACGGTTCCACGGCGGCAATCGCCCCCCTCTTAGTTATTGCGTGTTTTAAGCGCCAAGGTAGCTTCCATGTTACGCTGAAACTGGTCGACAATAACGGCTACTATGATAACCAAACCCTTGATAACCATTTGCCAAAATTCGGATACTCCCAGCATAACCATACCATCGTTTAATACACCGATGACAAAGGCGCCGATAATGGTACCCCCAATGGTACCGATGCCGCCGGACATACTGGTTCCGCCAAGAACGGAAGCGGCGATGGCGTTCATTTCCCAGGTTTGCCCGGTGTTCGGATGGGCCGAACTTAATTGCGCCGTAATAATCAGCCCGGTGATGGCGGCGCAAAAACCGGAGAGGATATAGACAAACAGTTTTACCTGTTTCGTTTTGACCCCGGATAATTCCGAGGATTTTTCATTTCCCCCCACCGCAAAAATATGCCACCCCAGGGGCTGTTTTTTAAAAATAAAAATAACTATTCCGGCGATGATTAACATAATCCACACCGCCAGGGGCAGCCCTGCTATACGCATTGAGCCCAGCAGCGGAAAACCGGTATTACCCAGCATTGCTTTTCCAACCAAGTTTGCATAGGTTTCACCCCCGGAATAAATCATGGCAAGGCCGCGGGCAATGTACATGGTGCCCAGGGTGGTAATAAACGGGGGAACTAAAATATAGCTGATCAAAACCCCATTCAGGGCGCCAACCAGCACGCCAACCAGGACGGCCAACAGCATCACTATTGGTACGGAAAAGTATATCACCACGCCGAATATTTTTAAGGTCAACCCGTTCAGAATTAAGCCGCCCGCAATTATACCGCACAGCCCGACAATAGAACCAACCGAAAGATCAATGCCGCCGCTGACAATTACCGCCGTCATACCGATGCCAAGAATCGCATAGAGGGCCACGTGTTTTGCCACTAAAATAAAACTGGTTATGGTAAAAAAGTTCGGCGCCATAATACTGAATACGATTAGTAATACAATCAGTGCAATGAATGTCCTTCCCTTCATCAGCAGGAGCTTTAGAGAGGGGAGCTTTGAAAATAAATTATTGTTTATCATACCGTTGCCTCCTTTGCGGATGTAGCGCATTTCATCAATGATTCTTCGCTGATTTCAGGGCCCCGTAAGAAACCGGCCGCCCTTCCTTCCCGTAAAACCAGGATCTCATCGGAAATGGCAATAATTTCCTTTAACTCGGAGGACACCACAATAATTGCGATGCCGTCTCTTTTACACTGCTCTATAATGGTAAACACATCCGATTTTGCCCCAATGTCAATGCCCCGGGTCGGTTCGTCCAGCAGCAATACCTTTGGGTTAGTCAGCAGCCCCTTCCCGATAATAATTTTTTGCTGGTTCCCGCCGGAGAGTGACAATATTGGTAATTTTGGATTTGATACCTTTATGCGTAACTCCGCAATGGTTTTCTTTAAATTGCCCTGTAATAGCTGGTTGCTTAAAAAACCAAAACGCTTATTTTTCTTGAGGCTGGACAACATCATGTTTTGGGTAACACTCAATACATGAATAAGCCCTTCCCGCTGCCGGTCTTCCGGGACCATTACAAACCCGCGTTCAATTTGGGAGGAGATACTTGTCGGCTCAATCTGATTACCCAACAGGTGTATCGTCCCCTTATAATAGCGGTGCGCACCCATTAACACTTCTAACAACTCCGTCCGTCCGGACCCAAGCATGCCATAGATCCCCATTATTTTACCCTGCCGCAGGGCAAAGGAAACATCTTCAAGGTGATACCCGCCGTTGCGTTTGGGGAGCGTAATATTTTTTGCCTCTAAAATTACCGGCGCATCATTTGTGTCGTACTGCCGCTGATTATAATTTGTTTTTTTACCTATCATTGCCTGAACGATCCAGGGAATATCCACCCCGTCGCAGGAACGCTGTTCAACAAGCTTGCCGTCCCGCAGTACGGTAATATTATCGCCGATGCGGAGTATCTCATCAAGGCGGTGGGAAATATAGATTATACACACCCCTTGGGATTTAAGTTCCCGCATGATTTTAAACAGTACCTCAACCTCATCCACCGAAAGTGAAGAGGTGGGCTCATCCATTATCAATACTTTTAAATCCTGCTGCGCCATGGTCTTGGCAATTTCGACAATCTGCTGCTGCCCAACCCGTAAATTCCGTACATACGCTAAAGGATCTATCGGATGTTCCATCTTTTCCAGGAGTGCACGTGTTTTTTCAATATGGGTCTTATTGTCCAATACACCGAACTTTTTACTTTCCCGTGCCATGAATATGTTTTGATACACCATCATGTTCGGCAGCAGGTTTAGTTCCTGATGAATGATGCCGATTCCCATACGGGAAGCATCAATGGTGTTTTTAGGATTAATTTCTTCGCCGTTTAAATAAAGGGTCCCCCCGGAGGGCTGCGTTATACCGGCAATAATCTTCATCAGCGTTGATTTGCCGGCGCCGTTTTCTCCCACCAGGACGTTAATAGTACCGTGCAGTGCGGTAAAGTCTACATGATCCAGGGCAAGGACACCCGGATACTGCTTGCATATACCCTGCGCGGAAAGACAAACATCAGTTTTGTTCATTGCTTCACCGATAATTTTACCGCCGTAAGAACGATATCGCTTTCTTCCGCGTTTCGCTGCATAAAAGCGCCGGTAAACGCTATCTCTTTTCCAAGCGCCCCATCAATTCCCGATACCCCAACAATATCCCGGTCAACCTTGCGGTTAAGGGCGTTGGAAATATTATTAAACACGATTTGATTTTCATAATCATTAAACTGAATGAATTGTAGTGAATCCCGCAAGGCCACCCCTTTGTAAACGGGCCCTATTTGAATTGACAAAGTAACCGGATCATCCGGACTTCCTGCGGCGAGTACCGCATATCCGTTGCGGCTTTCCCGGTTGATCTCTTTAACCGTTCCCGAACCATAAACCGTAAACACCCAGCTGCTTTTATCGTTGCTCCGAACCCCGTATTGCTGGCAGGCCGAATCAAAATTTGCCGCAAGGGCGGTTTTTACTTTTATAATATCAACGGCATTTTCTTCGAATAGTGGTATAGCCTTTGTCCCCCAAATGTCTTCAACAAATTCATCGGGATCAAATTGTTTTTCAAACACCGAACCCTGCCCGGTATTTTCCGCCGTAGTACGGCGGGTGCGGTAAATTATGGCGCCGTCATCCAGCTTTACCACCGTACAGGCATTCAACAGACATAAAAAAAACCACATGGACAAGTGCTTTACCATAAGCTCCCCCTTTTCCCGCTAAAAAGGGGAACAGTACCCTTTTGCTATACTGTTCCCCCCAATAAGCCAGGCCTATTTCATTACATATCCCTCAAGCTGCTTGGCATTCTGGGCGGTAATAGTTACGCAGGGAACAAGCTGCTTTTCCGGCTGGCCGGTGGAGCCGGTCTTCAGATATTTATCAAGCTGCTCTACGGCAATCTGCGCATATCCGTACGCCGTTTGAAGCGTGGTAATCTGCATATCCCCGGCAAGGATCGCGTCCCGCGCCTCATCGGAACCATCGAAGCCCATGATCACGGTGTTCGTAATCCCGGCGGCTTTTAAGGCCTGGATCGCGCCAAGAGCCATGGTGTCGTTCCCGGAAATAACGCCCTTGATATTCCGGTTTGTCTGAATGATCGAATCCATTTTACTGTACGCTTCGGCTGTGCTCCAATTCGCTACTTGCTTTGAGATATTGACAAGCCCCGGATACTGATCAATAACATCGTGGTAACCGGCGCTTCGCACCGCAGCGTTATTGTCAAATTCCGGACCGAGGAGCTCAACATAGTTTCCCGTTTCGCCCATGAGCTTAACCCACTCTTCTGCGGCGGCCCGTGCCCCGGCGTAATTATCCGAAACGATCTGGGCAACCCCTATGCCGGTCTGATTAATCTCCCGTCCGATAAGGAATGTCGGAATTCCGGCATCCTTTGCTTTTTGTACGGAAGCGCCGGTCGCGCTGGCACTGGCATTATCAGAAATGATACCCACCACTTTTGCGGCGATAGCGGCCTCATACAACTGATCCTGCTTCGTGACATCGTCATCATGGGAGAAGGTCTGGTAGGTGTATCCCAGTTCCTTCAGCTTTGCTTCGGCGCCCATCACTTCCGCCTTAAAATAGGGATTGGCCTGGGAAGGATCAATAATATACACCAAGCCTCCGACTTTTGACTTGGATTGATCACTGCCGCCGCCGCTCCAGCCCGACATGGTTACCACCAACCCAAGAACCACCAAGAACACAAAAAACCTCGTACTCCTCTTCATACCTCTTCTCCTCAACACATAATAGTTACTCCGGAAACTCCGGATTATTGTTTTTCTTTGTACGCAACCCGATCCTTATAAAAATCGGGAACAACAACGCCCTTCTTGCTGAAATATGCCGGGGCGTCAATGCCGGAAACAAATACGATATTCCCCCACGGCTCCAGCCCCCCGGACCTGATAAATACCTTCGCGGCATTCTTCCATTTCCCAAGAATGTCCGTATGGGGTACCGTTTCCACCGCACAACGATCGATCAGATCCTTTAAGCCCTGATGAAACACGGGATTGTAAAGCTTGTTTTCTTCGGCAACGATAACCTGCTCATAGATATAGTCGCCGACAAGCAGTTCCGCTACGGTCAGCACGCTCGGCAGATCCTGGGTAATTGCCAAATCAACAATCGTAACCCCATCCCGGGGAATGGGGAATCCCGCATCGCAGACCATGAGAACATCCCCATGGCCCATCTCGGCAATTGCGCTGTTAAACGCCCGGTTCAATATTTTTCCTTTCTTCATACCGTAACCCTCCGCTTATAATTTGTTGATGACTTTATCAACATCTTCCCGTGACGGGATTGATTCCACTACGCCATACTTGGTAACACTGATACTGGCGGCGGTATTCGCAAATGCTATCGCCTTGTCCAGGGGAAGCCCCTCGCCAATGGCCACCGCCAGGCCGCCGGCAAAGGTGTCCCCGGCGCCGGTGGTATCCACGGGGATAAAACTTTTATCCGCCGGTATATGCCGCATCCCCGCCTTATTCACCAGCAGCGCCCCCTCCTCTCCCAGGGTGATAATAATCTCTTTAATCCCCGTGGATGCAAGGAGTTTTTTGCCCAGTTCCTCCGGAGGGATCCCGGCGTCCGGCGCGATACCAAGCATCTGCTTCGCCTCGGTTTCATTGGGGGTGATGATATCCACACTCTTAAGAAGTTCCTCCGGAAACGGCTGGTACGGGGCAGGATTAAGAATGACACAGACCCCCTTCTCTTTCGCGCGTTTTGCGGCGTAGGCCACGGTGGGTAAATCCGCTTCAAACTGCATTAATAACACCTTGCAATCCGCCCATTCATTTTCCAGGGCGTCTATATCCTCAGGGCCAACCTCCATGACCGCATCAAAATTGATGATGATACGGTTCTGGCCGGATTCTTCAACCATCACAAAGCCCACACCGGTGGCATTTTTTTCAGATCGCTTTACCCGGCTCCGGATGCCCTCTTCCTTGAACAGGGCTATTGCGGCATCCCCCAGGCTGTCTTTTCCCACGCAGGACACAAAGCAGACATCGCCGCCCAGCCGTGCGGCGGCTATGGCCTGGTTAGACCCCTTCCCGCCGTGTAATTGACAGAAATCTTTTCCTAATACCGTTTGCCCCTTCGCCGGAAAAGTTTTGCAGCTCATCGTCATTCCCACACAATAACTGCCGTAGACCATGATACGGGACTTCACCTTCTTCCTCCTTTACAGAACCGGATACCGGCCAAAATCTTTCGCCGCCTTATAAAGCGCCGCAATATTCTCAGGCGGAATGGTGGCCTGGATATTGTGATCCTGGCAGAATACAAAACCGCCGCCGGGGGCAAATATTTTAATCATCTCCCCGGCCTCTTTCCGGACCGCCTCTGCAGACTTAGTAGTCATGGTAGTCTGGGTAGAACAGCTTCCTCCCCAAAAGACCAGGGAAGCGCCGAACTCCTTTTTCAAATGCCGGGGATCCATACCGGCGGCGGCAATTTGAATCGGGTTAAGAATATCTATACCCGCATCTATCAAGTCCGGTATCAGGGGCACTATAGCGCCGCAACAGTGGAAAAATATTTTCAGATGCGGCTTCTTGGCCTTGATAAAGCGGTGTATTTTTGTGTGGAATGGTTTAAGAACATTCCTGAAAACATTCGGTGAAATTAACAGGCTGTTCTGTGCGCCGTAATCATCATGGAGCTGAATAATTTGAAGGTAATCCCCCACCGCATCCAGGTAGGTATCCAGCATACCAATATAGGCGGTGGTCAGTTTGTCCAGATAGTATTCCACCAGCTCCGGCTCGGCGATCAAGTTCTCCAAATAGCTTTCATACCCGAAGTCTTTGGCGCCCCGTTCAAAAAGACTTGTTGAGGTGGTGCCAATCACCGCATAGGGAGTCTCTTCATAGAGCTCCTTTGCCCGCTTCTTTAAATAATCCAGCTCTTCCGCACTGATTTCAGGAAGGCTCATCTTTGCATCAATGCCGTCCTCTGTATCAACACCTTCCAGGGGATGGTACATATCGTCAAAGAACAGCCCACCCTCCGGACGCTTAAAAGTCACCACCCCTTTGGCATTCCGAATCACCGCAGAACCATCGCCCTGCTTCTCGTAGTGAAACCCGGAGGGGACCTGGGCCGTACTGCCGTCCATCAGCGTTTCCGGGCGATATCCCCGGTTAAGCGCAACCCCCATGGAGGGAGCAAGCCGGTGCAGTTGGATAATATCACCGCCCATAAGACGGCGGACCTGATCATCGGTTTCCGACAGAAGCTGCCGCATATCAAAAACAACATTATCCAGGGGAAGCTGCAGGTGTTGCAAAAGCTTCCCGTATGCCAGGGCATTGATGCCGCTGGACCGGGTAGAAGCAAAGTCTACCGGGATTCTATCCGGTTCCCGGTGTTCCAGGGCGCATAATACCCGTGACCGGGACGTAAACTCAGTCATACAAACTCCTCCACGAAGCGTAGCCGTTTATAGGTCCCTATGTCAACAATTGACCCTATCCCCTTTCTTCTATATACTACCTCCACTAAGGAGAACCACATGTCCGAAGAACTAACCGAGTATCAGGGTCCAGCCACTATGGAGAAAATCACGTCCCTTGCCAAACGGCGGGGGTTTGTGTTTCAGTCGTCGGAGATTTACGGGGGCCAGAGCGGCGCCTGGGATTATGGGCCCCTGGGGATAGAGCTGAAAAACCGCATTTCCCGAAACTGGTGGAAAACGATGACCCAGCTCCATGACAATATCGTGGGCCTGGATGCGGCCATCCTGATGCACCCCCGGACCTGGGAAGCCTCGGGGCATGTGGAAAACTTTACCGACCCCCTGGTGGACTGCAAGAAGTGCAAAACCCGGTTCAGGGCGGACCAGATAGACCCTGCAAACCTGGCGGAAAAGAAATGCCCCGACTGCGGGGGGGAACTGACGGATACCCGGAAGTTCAACCTGATGTTTAAGACCCACATCGGCCCGGTGGAGGCGGAGGCAGGCGCGGTGGACACCAACCTTATCTACCTGCGCCCCGAAACTGCCCAGGGGATTTACGTCAACTACAAGAACATCATCCAGAGTAACCGGATGAAGATACCCTTCGGAATTGCCCAGATCGGCAAGGCCTTCCGGAACGAGATTGTGACCAAGAACTTCATTTTCCGTACCTGCGAATTTGAGCAGATGGAGATGCAGTACTTTGTGAAGCCCGGCACCGATGTTGACACCTTCAATGAATGGAAAGTTCAGCGCTGGGCCTACTACGAAAAGCTGGGGGTCAAGATGGACCACCTCCGCTGGCACCAGCACGGCCCGGATGAGCTGGCCCACTACGCCAAGGACGCCTACGACATTGAGTACCTGTTTCCCATGGGCTGGAAGGAGCTTGAGGGCATCCACAACCGCTCCAACTACGACCTCACCCGGCATACCGAGTTCAGCGGCAAGGACCTGCAATATATCGACCAGGAAAGCGGTAACGAGCGATACATTCCCTTCATCATTGAAACCTCTGCGGGGCTCACCCGGACCCTGCTGATGATCCTCTGCGATGCCTACGACGAGGAGAAGGTGGCGGATAAGGGTAACGACGACGATTACCGGACGGTGCTGCGTTTCCACCCCACCATTGCCCCCATCACGGTGGCTATCCTGCCGCTGATGAAGAAGGACGGCCTGGCGGAACTGGCCCAGGATATCCGCGCCGAACTGCGGGAGGACTTTGCCACCGACTACGACCAGTCCGGGGCTATCGGGCGGCGGTACCGGCGGCAGGACGAGGCGGGGACCCCCTTCTGCGTCACCGTCGACTACGAGTCCAAGGACAACGGTACCGTGACCCTGCGCTTCCGGGATTCCATGGAACAGGTCAGGATTCCCCGGGCGGAACTGGGGGATAGGCTGCGGAAGGAGATCCGGGAGTATAAGCGGATTAAATAGGCCCCTATGTCTTCGGTTTTTCCTTGAATATCCCCAGAATCTTGCCCAGGAGGCCCTTCTTTGCTCCGGACTGCCCGCCGGTCTTCGGCGCCTGCCCTGCAGCCGGCGGTGTACCCTGTCCTGCCCGTTTGGCCTGACCCCCGCTGCGCCGCCGTTTCCCCCCGGTCCGCTGTCCGCCGGGTCTTTGCTCCCCGGACTCTCCGGCGTTCCCCGGTTTCCGGCCCTGGCCCCGTTGACGGCCCTCCGCCCGGTTTTGTCCGCCGGACCGCCGAGCCTCCCCCGGCTTTCCTTCGTACTTCTGCTTGTAGTAGGCCATCCGTTCTTCGTATGAAAGATTCGCCAGTGGAGGCGGACCGTCCCGGCCGCCTCCCGGTCTGCCGCCCCTGCCCTCATACCGCCTCGGGCCTGGCTCGGCGTGTCCGTCCCGGCGCCGCTTTCCGTCACCGAAGCCGCCCTCTGCACGGTGCCCCCGGCCATCAATGAAACCGCCGTCTCCCTGCCGGTGACCTTCGCCGCGGCGGGGGCCGTCATGCCGCCGCCCATCACGATGGTCTCCGCGGCCGCGATCCTCATAGGTGTCGGTGCGGATACGCAAACCCTCGCTCTTGTCCTCCCCGAGAAGGGATTCGTCCGCAAAGACGGCGGGGATCTTCTTTCCTATATACCGTTCGATATCCGGCAGTTCGTAGACATCCTGCTCGCTGGCCAGGGAAACCGCCTTGCCGGATTTCCCTGCACGGGCGGTGCGGCCTATACGGTGGACGTAGTTTTCCGCCTCCACCGGGAGGTCGTAGTTGATCACCATGGCCAGGTCGTCAATGTCCAGGCCCCGGGCCGCCACGTCGGTGGCCACCAGGAACCGGGTCTTGCCGGCCTTTACATCCTCAATGATCTTGAGCCGCTTTACCTGGGGCAGGTCCCCCATGATGAATTCACAGGCTATGCCGTTTATCGAAAGGCGCTTGGCCACAATTTCGGTGTACCGCTTGGTATTGCAGAAGATGATGGCGCTTTCGGGGTTCTCCTTTTCCAGAAGCCCCAGGAGGAACTTCATCTTATCATCGCTGTGTACATGGTAGAGGACCTGCTCTATCTCCTCCACGGTCACCGTTTCCGGCTCTATCTCGATTTCATGGGGGGCCTTGGTATACTCCCAGGCGAGGTTTTTGACCCAGGCGTTGAGGGTGGCGCTGAAAAGCATGGTCTGGCGCCGGTCCGCCGGGGGTACCACCTTGATAAGCTTCCGCAAATCCGGGTAAAAGCCCATGTCGAACATGCGATCCGCCTCGTCCAGTATCAAAAAGGCGATATCCATGAGGTTCATGTGTCCGGAACTGTTCAAATCCAGTACCCGGCCGGGGGTTCCCACCAGGATTTGGGCGTTATGCCGGAGCAATTCCTGCTGCGCCCCATAGCCAACCCCGCCGTAGAAGCTCCCCACCACAAAGGGGAGGTATTTTCCCAGTTGTTTCGCTTCCTCCTCCACCTGAACCGCCAGTTCCCGGGTGGGAACCATGATGATCGCCTTTTTCCCGTTGATAAGGGGTTCCGAAAGGAGACGCTGGAATATGACAATCAGATAAGCGGCGGTTTTTCCCGTACCGGTCTGGGATTGCACGTAGAGGTCCTGGCCTCCAAAGGCGCTGGCAAGCACCTGTTCCTGTACGGGCATGCAGGTAACATACCCCATCTCCGCTATGCCCCGTTGGAGGTCGGGGTGCAGGTTAAATTCGCTGAATTCCATGTACTCTATTTATATAGCTTTTGGGGAGATGTGGGAAGTGGCCCAGGACTTGTTGAAGACCCTTCAACAAGCCTTGTTGAGATTCTTCAACAAGCCTTGTTGAGATTCTTCAACAAGCTTGTTGAGACTCTTCAACAAGCTTGGAGAGATTCTTCAACAAGCTTGGAGAGATTCTTCAACAAGCTTGGAGAGATTCTTCAACAAGCGGCTATCCGGCATCACACCCCCCGTAACAGTTCCCGGGGCTTGGAGCCCTGGGCCGGCCCCACCACGCCGTTGTGTTCCATTAACTCCACCAGCCGGGCCGCCCGGTTGTAGCCTATCTTGAGCCGACGCTGGATGTAGCTGGCGCTGGCCTTTTGCTGCTGCATCACGATTTCCAGGGCCTTGTCGTAGAGGGGGTCCTCGCCGTCGTCGAACAGGGAGGGACCCATGTCCTCATTCTCATCGTCAATGAAGATTTCGTCGTCTATGTAGTCGGGCTCCCCCAGGGTCTTGACGTACTCCACCACCCGTTCCACTTCCTCATCGGAGACGAAGGCGCCCTGGATGCGGACGGGGAAGGGGTCCACCACCCCGGCGTAGAGCATGTCACCCTTGCCCAAGAGCTTTTCCGCCCCCACCATGTCGATGATGATGCGGCTGTCCATCTTGCCGGCCACCATGAAGGCGATGCGGCTGGGGATGTTGGCCTTGATGAGGCCGGTGATCACGTCGATGGAGGGGCGCTGGGTGGCGAGCACCAGGTGGATGCCCACGGCGCGGCTCATGGCGGCCAGGCGGGCCAGGGTGCTTTCCAGTTCCTTGCCGGTGGTGGCCATGAGGTCGGCAAACTCGTCTATCACCACCACGATGTAGGGCATGTGTTCCGCCGCCACGCTCCGATCCTTGATGCGCTTGTTGTAGCTGCGGATGTCCCGGACCCCCATGGAATCCAGGCAGGCGTAGCGGCGCTCCATCTCGAAGATGCAGTATTGCAGGGCCTGGAAGGCCTTCTTCGGCTCGGTAATCACCGGGGTCAGGAGGTGGGGGATGTCGTTGTAGAGCTTGAGTTCCACCACCTTTGGGTCGATGAGGATGAGCTTACATTCCGCGGGGGCGCGCTGGTAGAGGATGGAGAGGATCATGGTGTTGACGCAGACCGATTTCCCCGATCCGGTGGCCCCGGCGATGAGCAGGTGGGGCATGGAGACCAGGTCCACGGTTTGGGCTTCCCCGGAGATGTCCTTGCCCAGGATCACGGGGATCTCCATCCTCTTCCCGTCCCGGCTCTTTTCCCGGCGTATCTCCCCCTCGATAAGTTCCCGGAGGGATACGATGTTCCGTTTCTCGTTGGGGACCTCGATGCCCACGGCGTGCTTACCGGGGATGGGGGCCACAATCCGGATGGAGGCGGCGGCCAGGCGCAGGGCGATATTGTCCCCCAGGCCCACTATCTTGGAGAGCTTCACCCCCGCCGCAGGAAGTATCTCGTACATGGTGATCACCGGGCCCTTGCGGATGTTCATTACCTTCGCCTGTATCTTGAACTCCTCCAGGGTGTCCTCCAGAACATGCCCCGCCCTCCGGGTAGCGTCATCAATGACCCAGTACTCGCCATCGGGGCGCTCTTCCAGGATGTTTTCCACGGGAACCTTGTAAGCAAGGGTACGCTTGGGCTTGGGGACCTTTATCGCAGGCGGGGGGTCGGGGTCGGGCTCGGGCTCCGGTTCAGGTTCAGGTTCGGCATCGTCTTCATCCGTGGTATAGTCCGGCAGGAGAAAGACGCCGGTTTCCATCTCCACATCCATCTCCACATCCATCTCCGCTTCTGCCTCCGCCTCCGCCTCCGCCTGTTCCAGGAGCTTGATTGGACTAAGGTCCACTGCCTTGGGGCCGGGGAAGAAGACGGAAGTCAGGGTCATGATCAGGAAACTTTCTATCACCGTCAGGAGGATGATGATCAGGCTAAAGCCGATTCGGCCGGTTTGTGCAAGAAAGACCCATTCCAGGGAACGGATATTGAAATCCCGGAGAAAGGAGAAGCCGATGGCCAGGGTTAAGAAGGGAAAGGTACTGCCGGTAAGGATAAAAATCCGGTCCGGCCGGAAATGGGGGTCCGCCAGGATGAGGGCGGCGGCAAGGAGATAGAGGGGGATGATGAAGGCCAGCACCCCATAGGCGCGTACCAGGAAATCCCCGGGACCGCGGGCAAGTTCGGTCTTATTGAGCAGCGTCCCGGTGATGATGATCCCCAAGAGTACCGCCGCAACAGCCAAGCCCAGGGCGACAAGGATGGAGAGGATGCGGTAGCTCTTCACGTGTTTCGGCACAGACCGGACTCCTTCTACCTATATATATCGGCAACAACCGCTTCCATCGTCATATCATAATACAGGTACCCGTAGGCGGCGGCGGCGGACAGGACCTTCCGGCCGTATTCCCGGGTTTCGGGGTACTCGATGGTTTCCAGAAACAGGTCCCCGGGGAGCTTGGGCTCGGCGTTTCGCCAGCGCCGGAGCCGCCCCATGCCGCCGTTATAGGCTAAGAGGGCCATCATGGGGCTTTCGGCACGGTCCATGAGGTAACGGAGGTACACCGCCCCCAGGTGAATGTTTGCCGCCGGATTTTCCAAATCTATCTCCCCGCCCTCCGTGTAATTGGGCCCCCCACGGCGGCGTATCCTGTCCGCCATTTCCCTGGCGGTGGCGGGCATAAGCTGGGTAAGCCCAGCCGCGCCAACCCGGGAGCGGATGCCCGGCGCAAAGGCGCTTTCGGTACGGATAAGGCCGAAGAGGAGTTCCACGGGGATCTCCGCATCAGCGGCATGGGCTTCCACCAGGTCCGCAAAGGCCCGGGGGTAGTAGAGAACCAGGTCCTGCTTTTTCATCACGTACCCCGGCCGGCCTGCATAGGCGGTAACCACCCGTATGGATTCCTCCCAGTGTTCCGCTTTGGCAAATGCTGCGGCCAGGGTACGCAGTTCCCCGGGGCTAAACCGGTCCGTATCATCCTTTATAAAGGCAAAGGCCAAATCCGCAGCTCCGTACTCAAAAAACCCCCGGAGGAATTCCATATCGTCCGCATTGGCCCCCTGGTCCGGGGGCTCCTTCCCTTCCCCGGCGGGAAGGGTAGCTGCCCCCAGCCGGGAAGCAGCCATGACCCGGTAATAAAAGGGTGCGTTCCCCTGGGCCAGAGCCACCTTGAAGTACTCCTCCGGAGGCCGGGGGGCGGCGGAGATAAAGCCTTCGGAGACCGCCCTACCCAGGATGTAGGCGTATTTGGCGATGCTGGCGCCGTCGGAACGGGGCTCGATCAGGGAAAAGACCTCCGCAAGGGTGTCCCAGCGCCGTTTCGCAATAAGATACCGGGCCAGCCGGTCCAGGATGTCGGCAAAATAGTCGTCCTGGCGCCACCGGGAGATATACCTGCCGATGAGAGCGGCGGTTTCCCCGGGCTGTTCCTGGAGGCTCATGCTGAGGATGTACCAGATACAGGCGTCGGACTGGAGGGCGTCCGGGGCAAAGTCCAGGGCCCGGGCAAAATATTCCGATGCCTGGGCGTAACGCCGGAGCTGGCGCTGGATTCTGCCGGCATAGTAGAGGATGAGGTACTTCAATTCTCCACCCTGAATGCGGGCATCCCAGTCCTGGAACAGCCTCATCCCCTCGTTCGGCGAGGACCCAAACTGGAAAGCCCGGCCCAGATCCGTCAACAGCGCCGGGTACCGAAAGAAAAGGCCCTCATCTTCTTCCAGCACCGTGCGAAAATGGACAAGTCCTTCGCCGTAGGCCGACCGGACCACGGCAACATGACCCGCCGCCGCCGCAGCCACGGCTGAACCCGCCGCTTCCGCAAGCCGGCCGGCGTTCCGGCCCCCAAGTTCCCCCAGGGCCCAGCGCCGGGCCTCCTCCGGGGAAGCGCCGGAACCTGCGGACGGGGAGGTCCGGCCCAGAAAGAAGTCTGCCGCCGCGCCGGCTATCTCCCTCTCTCCGGAATCCGCAAAAAGGGCGGCCAGGAGGCTAAAAGCCCGGTCCCAGGGGCCAGGCTCAAAGGAAGGACCGGCGCCCTTATACAGGGCTTCAATTTCGGCAAAGCGCCCCAGCTTATAGAGACACGCCGCCCGGAGGCTCAGGATAGCGGGCGCCCGCCCCTTTGCTTCCAAGCTGGACCTCCGGGCATCCCCTGCCAGGATGAACCGCATCAGTTCCCCGGCGGCTTCCCTTTGGAGGCGGCCCTTCCCCGAAAGGCCTGCCTCAAACAGGGCCGGAGCCCGTGCCTCACTCTCTTCCCCTCCCTTCGCCTTAACCAAAAGCCCGGCGTAATAGGGGGCCGAAACATGGAGCCGGGTAAGTTCCCCCATCGCATCCGGGGGGCTGTCGAGGATAAACGCGATATCACCACTTTTGAGCCGCTGCGCCGCTTCCTCACGGGTTAAGCCCAACACCGTTTCCGCCCCACAGGACACCAGGCACCCCGCAAGGCTAAAGAGGGAGAACCAGAGGAACACTAAAAACCGGGGAGCCGGAAACCCTTTACTACCGGGGCGGAATCCTGATGGTTCTTCCTGAAATAATACGATCCGGGTTCCGGATATCATTAAACTGGGCAATGCGCCGGTACAGCCAGGGATTGCGATAAAATGCCTCCGAAATATCCCATAGGGTATCACCCCAGCGTATAGTATAGGGAGCCCCCCCCTGGGGAATTGTCTGGGGAACCTTATAGGAGGCTACCGGCGGCCGGGTCCGGCTCCGGGCGGTCTGCACCGGGCTGGGGGCCGCTGCCTTGGGCGCGGAAATAACCGGCACCACAGGCGGTGGTGGCGGTGGTGCCGGCGGAACGGGTGTTGCCGCAGGAACTACCGGAGCGGGGCTTGCGGGTGAAGCGGTACGGGGCGCCATACCCTTGTCGCCAAGGAAGAGGAAATACAGTAAGCCGCAAACCACCACAAGAAGCACCGCAGCAGCAGCGACCAATAGCCAGGGAAAACGCTTCTGTTTAACCTCAACCTCAACGGTCTCCGCTTTCTCATAGAGCCCGCTGGGGGGATGCAGTTCCCGGGGAGAAGGAGGTTCCAGTTCAAAATCGGGAATCTCCCCGCCGGACTCCTCTTCTTCCAGGGAAGGAAGGGAAACGCTCAAATGCTGATGGCTCCCCTTGGGAGAACCCAGGTCCACGATGTCCGCCGAAAGCTCCCCCGCCGCGCCGGAAGCCAGTATCAATTCCAGGGAAGGAGCCCCTTTAGGCTGGGCCTTGATATTCTCCACCACAAGACTCCCCGCATACAGGGCATCGGCCATGGTCTTGGCAGAACTATTGTAGAGATCTATCTGGGCGCTTTTTTGATTATCGTGTGCGGTGGTAAGTATAAGCCGTTTCTTAACGGGAGAACTCTCCTCCAGGATGGGATAGAATTCCCCGTTTGCGACCTTAATACCAATAGTTGACGCCATTGGCCGTACTCCTTTATAGACAAAATATACTATATTAGACTTTAGCCGTGGTCATTGCTATTTGTCAACACGCACCTTGAATATATAGCGGATTCTTACCGATAATGACGCTATGAATGGATTAATTCCTATTTTAGCGGTACTGGTGGTGCTAATCCTCGGTGGTTTCTTCGCCATAACGGTTATGGGGAGGGCGAAGGGGACCGCGAAGGCCGGTAAAGGAACACAAGTAAAAAGTAGGGATGCCATTTTGCGGGATGCGGATAAACGTTTGGCCCAAAACCCCCGGGATGTGCCGGCACTGACCGCCCTGGGGAATCTCTATTACCGGGAAGAAGCCTGGGATAATGTGTTAAAAACCTACGGGCTGCTGCTGGAATGTGCGCCGGGGCATGAGGAATTTGAAATAAACCTTCGGTACGGCATTGCGGCCCTGAAGGCGGACCGTAGGTCCGAGAGTTTAGAGAACGAGGCCTATAAGAGCCTTACCGTAGCCCGGTCCCTGAATCAGACAAACTTTGAGGTGAACGCTCATTTGGGACTCCTGGAGTTCCAGCGGAAAAACTATGAAAAGGCTATCCCCCTCTTGCAGCAGGCCCGGAAAGCGGACCCGGAAAACCCTGCGGTGCTGCGCCAGCTGGGACACTCCTACTTCAAGCTGAAACGGTTTAAGGAAGCCATGACCTATATCCGTATGGCCATCGACATTGCCCCGGATGACAAGGAATCCCTCTATACTCTGGCGGAATGTTACTTTGACGCGAACCAGACGGATCAGGCCCTGAAGATTTTCAGCCACCTACGGCCGGACCCGACGATGGGGCCCAACGCCTGCCTCTTTGCGGGGGCCATCAACATGAACCATCACCAGGATAATAAGGCTATCCTGGATTTTGAGATTGGGCTGAAACACCAAAACATCAAGGGCGACGTTTTACTGGAATTGAAGTACCGCCTGGCCTCCCTGCTCCTTAAGCAGCAGGAAATCGGGAAAGCCCTGGGCCACCTTACGGACATTCAGCGCATCGACGGCGCCTATAAGGATGTTCCCATGCTCATCGGCAGGTATCAGGAACTCAACGCAAACAAGAACCTCCAAGTCTACCTCATGTCCCCTTCGGCGGATTTTATCACCCTCTGCCGGAAGGTGGTGATGACCTTCTTTGCCAAGGCGAAGACTAAGATTACTAATATTTCAGTAACGAGAAACGACTGGGCGGATATTCTGGCGGAGGTTGAGACCACCAAGTGGTCGGATATCGTGATGTTCCGGTTTATCAGGACCTCGGGCTCCATCGGGGAACTTATCCTCCGGGACTTCCACGCCCAGCTCAAGGATGCAAAGGCCGGCAAGGGTATCTGCATCACCGTGGGGACCTTTTCCGAGGAGGCCAAACGCTTTACCGAAGCCCGGCTCATCGACTTAATCGAAAAGGAAAGGCTTGCGGTTATTCTGAACAATGTGGACACTACGCCATACGAAGTTTCGCAAGTTTAGGCGCAAAGTGGCCGATACTGGTAGGTATGATGGGTATGCGCTTTTTATTCTTGATCCCTTTCCTCCTTGTACTCTGGGTCGTCCCGCCTGCGGTATCGGCCGGTGCACAGAAAGATTCTTCGTCATCAGCTTCCCCGGCCCCCGCCGGAGATGAGGTCTGGACCCTTTTGGAAAATGGCCAGTTTGAGCAGGCTCAATCGTTTTTCCAGGGACAGATTTCCGTTGATTCCATGAACGAAGATGGCCGTACTCCCCTGCATATCGCCGCGGCAACCCGGAACAGGGAACTGACGGCCTTCCTTATTGCCCGGGGCGCCGCCATGGATCTGTTGGATCGTGAAAACCATACCCCCCTTTCCGAGGCGGTGGAGTACCAGGATGCCGCGAGCGCCCGTTTGTTGATTGAAGCCGGCGCGGATTTGCATCATCCCCAGCCCAGAAGGCAAACCCCCGCCGTAGCGGCCATCGCCATAGGGGGTACCCTGCTCCGGACCATGTTGACCCCCACCGCCCTGGGTTCCCTTGACGAGCGGGGCAGAACCATACTGCATCTGGCGGCGGCTCTGGGAAATGCAGACGCCGTGGAGATCATCGCCGATGAGGAGAATATCCTTGGGGTAAATGGCCTCAATAAGACCGATAAGGATGGGAAAACCGCCCTGGACCTTGCCCTGGAACGGACGAATTCCAAGGCCCATATGGAGGCTGCGGAACAACTCATCCTGGCCGGCGCTTTTTCCACTCACCCCGCCTATGCCCACCTTGCCCCGGCGGTACTGGCATCCAATTACAATATCCGTATCGGTGACGGCATTGCCCCCCTGCACTTCGCCGCAGGAGAGGGCTACACCGGTTTGGTGGAATACCTCCTGGATAAAAATGCGGACATTAATGTTAGGAACTCGGCGGGCACCACCCCCCTCCACGAGGCGGTCCGTGCGGGAAATCTCACCATCATGGAACTCCTTATCGCGAAGGGGGCGGATGTAAACGCCCAGGACGCCAAGGGAAACAGCCCCCTGCATATTTGGATTCCGGCGGACCGGTACCGGGCGGCCCTGGCCCTGCTCTTTTCCAACGGGGCGGACCCGAATCTCCGGGATGAGCACGGCGAATCTCCCCTGCACATACTGATATCCCTGGGTTGCCCTCCGGAACTCATCGAGGCGGCCTTAGCCGCCGGGGCGGACGTATCCATCAGGAATATTGATGGAAAGACCCCGCTTTACCTGGCGGTTCAGAAGAACCGGGGGATCAGTATCGGTGCACTGCTCCGGGCCAGGTCGGATATCTTTGGGGCGGATAACGCCGGTATCACCCCCTTTGAACTGGCCCTGCGGGAGGATAGTCCCGTGCTGCCCGGCCTGATTACCGAACAAACGGTACTGCAAAGCGACAACGCCGGAAATACGGTGCTGCATCTCGCGGTACAGAACTATGCGGACCGGGCTATCCTGACCCTGATACTGGATAAGCATGCCCTGGTGAATGCCCGGAATAAGGCGGGGGATACCAGCCTGCATATTGCGGTGCGGGGAGACTTTGAAGATGCGGGGGAACTGCTCATTAGCCGGGGGGCGGATATTTTTGCGGGCAACGCCAAGGGGGAGAGTCCCCTCTATCTGAGTTTCCCCGAGAAAATACCCCCGGGAAAGGTCCGGGAATGGATAATCAATCCTACCACCATTCCGGCCCGGGACGGCATGGGAAATTCGATGCTCCACTACGCCGCCCAGTGGAAACTGGACCGGCATATTCCCCTGATGGTTCAGAAGGGGATAAACCCCAATGTCTCCAATGCAATGGGGGAATCGCCCCTCTTTATGGCGGTCAGGGTTGATTCCCGAAGCACCATCCTGACTCTGCTGGGAGTACGGGCCAATGTTGACGCCCGGGACTCCCAGGGAAACACCGGCCTCCATGCGGCGGTCCGGTGGAATGCGGTGAACGCCGCCCTGGCGCTTATCAGCAGGGGGGCGGATATCAACGCCCACGCATTGAACGGAAAGACCCCCCTCCACGATGCCGTACGCTGGGGGTTTACGGTGATGGAAACCCTGCTCACCGGTAACGGCGCGGACCTGGAAGTCCGTGATACCGAGGGGAACACCCCCTTCATGGAAGCCATATTGGCGGGTCAGCGTGAAGCGGCGGGCCGGCTTGCGGTGATTGGGGCGGATACCGCCATCCGGAACAACCGGGGGGACACCCCGCTGCACATCGCCGCCTCCCAGGCCCGGCCCGACATAGTAAGCCTCCTCCTGGGTTGGGGCGCGGCGATCCACTCAAAGAACGTCATAGGAAAGACCCCCTTTCAGATTGCCCTGGAGAACTCCCCCCGCCTGGTTTCCATCATGCTTACCAGGGACCGGATCAACGCGGCGGATGACGCCGGCTACACGCCTCTGCACATCGCCGTCATGTCAAACACCAGGGTAGACACCGTGGAGACCATGCTTAGGCTGGGAGCCCGGGTATCCGCCGCCAACGCCAACGGGAAAACCCCCCTCACCCTGGCCCTGGAACAGAGCAAATTGGACCTGGTCAAACTCCTCGCCGATGCGGGTTCCAATGTTTTTGCCGTGGCCGGGGACGGGAAGTGCCCCGCAGAAATCGCCATTGTCAAGGGCCGGGAGGCCCTCAACGCCACCTTCGGGGGCAAGGCCATTGCCACCCGGGACTCCGCGGGGAACACCATCCTCCACTACGCCGCCCGGACGGGCACGCCGGATCAGATTTCCCTGCTCATCGAACTGGGGGCGAATAAAAACATCAGAAACATCTCCTCCGAAAGCCCGGGGGACGTGGCCATGAAATGGCGACGGGAGGATATCGCCGCGCTGCTGAACGGCTAGGGGTGAGGAGCTGCCATGCGGCGGGTATATGTCGAAAAGAAAGCGGAGTTTGATATAGAGGCCCGGCGTTTTCAGGCGGATATTGCCGCCTTCCTGGGAGCCCAGTACCCTGAATTAGCCGCCTTGAGCCGTATCCGTATTCTCCAGCGTTACGATGTGGCCGGCCTCAGCCGGGAGCAGTTCCGGCAGGCGGTAAACCTGGTCTTTTCCGAGCCCCCCTGCGATAGGGTGTATTACGATGAGGAGGACCGGCCGTCTTTTAATGGCCCGGCTTTCGGCGTTGAGTACCTGCCGGGGCAATACAACCAGCGTGCCGATTCGGCGGAACAGTGCGTGGAACTGGCGGTGGGGGTGCGGCCCCGGATACGGACCGCCCGAATCTTCATACCGGCCCCCGGAGGGGGGGGGCTCAGTGCCGGAGCCCGGGAGGCGCTTATGCGCTACCTGATTAACCCGGTGGACTCCCGGGAAGCCGACCTGGGGGCGCCCGCCCCCCTGGAGGATACCGGAAGCGAAGTCGCCGATGTGCCGGTCCTTACGGGCTTTTCCACAGGAAAGCTCGAATACGGCCTTGCCATGTCCGCCGGGGACCTCCTCTTTTGCCGGGACTACTTCCGCAGCCAGGGCCGGGACCCCACCCTGGCGGAATTGATGGTCCTGGACACCTACTGGTCCGACCACTGCCGTCACACCACCTTCACCACCACCCTGGAGGTGACCGACCCCGGGGCGCTGTCCGGGGCTTTAGCCCTTTATGAGGAGGCCCGCCGGGAAGTATACGGCGAAGGGGCAAAAACACGGCCCCGGACCCTGATGGACCTGGCCACCATCGGGACCAAGGTTCTGAAGAAGCGGGGGCTCCTGGCGGACCTGGACGAGTCAAAGGAGATCAACGCCTGTTCCATCAGGGTACAGGCCGAATTCCGGGGGGCGGCCTCGGAGCCCTGGCTTTTCCTCTTTAAGAACGAAACCCATAACCACCCCACGGAAATAGAGCCCTTCGGCGGGGCCGCCACCTGTCTTGGGGGGGCCATCCGTGACCCCCTTTCCGGCCGGGCCTACGTGCACCAGGCCATGCGGGTTACCGGGGGGGCGGACCCCCGGAGCAGCCTGGCAAACACCCTGCCGGGGAAACTTCCCCAGGTGAAAATAGCCCGGGAAGCGGCGGCGGGCTACTCCTCCTACGGCAACCAGATAGGGCTCTGTACCGGCCAGGTAGCGGAATTCTACCATCCCGGTTTCCTTGCCAAACGTATGGAACTGGGCGCGGTGGCAGGGGCGGTTCCCGAAGCCTGGGTGCGCCGTGAAGAACCGGAGGCCGGGGACCTGGTCCTCCTGGTGGGCGGCAAGACCGGCAGGGACGGGATAGGCGGCGCAACCGGCTCCTCCAAGGCGCATACCGGGGAATCGGTGGAAACCGCCGGGGCAGAGGTACAGAAGGGGAACGCCGTGGAGGAACGGAAACTCCAGCGCCTGTTCCGCAACCCCGCCGTGACCTCCCTGATCAAACGCTGCAACGACTTCGGCGCGGGGGGCGTGGCGGTGGCGGTGGGGGAACTTGCCGCCGGCCTGGACATCAACCTTGATAATGTGCCGAAGAAGTACGCCGGCCTGGACGGTATAGAGCTGGCCATCTCCGAATCCCAGGAACGCATGGCCGTGGTGGTTGCCCCCAAGGATGCGGATGCGTTGATAGCATACGCGGCGGCGGAAAACCTGGATGCGGTGGTCATTGCTACGGTCACTGCGGGGGAGGAAGATGAGGACGGTCCGGACCCCCGGCTCAGGATGAACTGGCGGGGAAAGACCATCGTGGACCTTTCCCGAAGATTTCTTAACTCCAACGGCGCCCCCCGTTCCGCCACGGTGGTGATTGAAGCCGACCGGAAGAAGCCCGGGGCTGATGAAACATCGTATACATTGGATACCCTGGAGCGGGAACTGGCGTCCCTCCGCACCGGGAGCCGCCGGGGCCTTACGGAACGGTTTGACGGCTCCATCGGGGCGGCCTCGGTGCTCTACCCCTGGGGCGGCGCGGAACAGGGTACCCCGGAGTGCGGTATGGCGGTGCTCCTTCCCTCCCTGGAAAAGGAAAGCCTTACCGCCAGCCTGATGACTTTCGGCTACGACCCGGACCTCGCCCTGCAGAGCCCCTACGAAGGGGCCAAGGGGGCGATTCGGGAAGCCCTGGCCAAATACGCCTGCCTGGGGGGCAATCCCTGGGCCGCCCGGCTTTCCCTCCAGGAGTACTTTGAGCGGATGGATACATCCAAGTCCTGGGGCAAACCCCTGTCGGCCCTGCTCGGCGCGCTTGAGGCGCAGCTGGCCCTGGGGGTTCCCGCCATAGGGGGCAAGGATTCCATGTCCGGGAGCTACCGGGACGATGCCAATCATATAGACCTGGCGGTCCCTCCCACCCTGGTTGCCATTGCCGCCGGAACCGCCCCGGCTCAGGCGATTCGTTCCGGGGCCTTGAGCGGGAAGCCGGGAAACACCGTGATCCTCCTGTACCAGGAGAATACCGGGCCGGACGAATGGGATGTGTTCAAGGCCAATATGAATGCCCTGGCCGCCCTTTCCGCACAAGGTGTAGTCCGCGCCGCCTATCCCGTAGGCGCGGGAGGGGTCGCCGTCGCCCTGGCCGTCATGGCCTTTGGAAACATGGTTGGTATCGAAGTGGAAAGTGTCGCCCTGTCCCTGGTATCGCCGGGACTGCACCAGGGGTCGGTTCTGGTGGAAGTTGATGGAACAGCCCCGGGCCGCATCATTGCGGCCCGCACCCTGGCGGACCCGGTTTTCCGCATAGTCCGGGGTAAAGACTCCGATGAGAAACCCCTGGCGGCGTTGCGCCGGGCCTACGAAAGCACCTTATCCGCAGTATACCCTCAAACATCCTCCGGCGCCACGGTTGCAGAGAATCCTCCGGATGACCCATCACCGGCGGCGCTTGTCCCGACCGCACCCCGGCATAAAAACACCGCCGGAAAAGGAAGCCCCGGTGACGCAAAGCGTCCCTTAGTCGTGCTGCCGGTATTCCCCGGCACCAACTGCGAGTGGGACATGGCCCGGGCCTTCCGCAGGGCAGGGGCGCGGACCAGGCTGGTCATCTTCAGGAACCGGAACTCGTCGGACATCCTGGAATCCCGGCGGGAACTGGCGGCGGCCATAGGGGAAGCCCACATCCTGGCCCTCTCCGGAGGATTCAGCGCCGGGGATGAGCCCGACGGGTCGGGAAAGTTTATCGCCAACGTGTTCCGTTCCCCCATCATCGCCGAAGAACTCACCAAGCTGCTGGACCTCCGTGACGGCCTGGTTCTGGGCATTTGTAACGGCTTTCAGGCGCTGATCAAGCTGGGGCTGGTTCCCTACGGCGCCTACCGGGAGGCGGAAAGCTCAACCGGCAAGGTCGCGCCAACCCTGAGCTTCAACCGCATAGGCCGCCACGTTTCCCGGATGGTACGCACAAAGGTTATTTCCAACACATCCCCCTGGCTTTCCCTGGAAGAGCCGGACACCATCCACATCCTCCCGGTAAGCCACGGCGAAGGCCGTATCGTCATCCGGGAAGAAGAAGGCAGGGCGCTTTTTGCATCAGGCCAGGTCCCTTTCTGTTACGCCGATGCCAGGGGACAAGCCACCCTGGCCGAACCGGACAATCCCAACGGATCGGACTTCGCCATAGAGGGCCTCACCAGCCCCGACGGCCGGGTCCTGGGCAAGATGGCCCACTCGGAACGCTGCGGGGAGTACGTGCATATCAACATACCGGGGAACAAATACCAGCGGATCTTTGAGGCGGGGGTAGGGTACTTTGGGTCTTGAAAAAGCATCTTATCGTCCCAGAAAGGGCAGCCGGCTCCCGAACTTATGCCACTTACCGGCGTTTCGCTTGCTGTCCTCCAGGGTTTTAAACACAAATGCCCCCGCGTTAGTATCATCCCCCGTAGGAACGGCAAACCCGTACACATCGTAGGGTTCGGTTTGAGATGACGCCATGAGGGCCTGGGCAAAGGCGTGGAAGGATGCAGCCACCGAGGGGCCGATAAGGTCCGGGTCGTCCCGTCCGCCGCCGCCGGAGGTATCCGCAAGCACCAGCGCCAGGGCTCCCGCCTTTCGGGCCTTAAAAACCGAAGCCAGCTCCTTTACCAGAAAAAACCAGCCCTTGATGTAATCGTTTACGATAATCTCGATATTGGCGGGATTCAAATCCGCCGCGTTCTTCCGTACCGCCGGGGGCGTACATATCAGAATAGCTTCGGTAATCTGCCCCAATTGGTTTTCCGCGGCCAGCGCCAGGGTACGGGCGGAAACGGGACTGCCGGGGTTCCATGCCAGGGGAATAGGCCCCTGCCGGTTCGCCGCCGGTGGAGTGGTTTGGAGATGGTTGGGAACAAAGGCGGCGCAGAACCGCTCCACCCGTTTGCCCGCCTCCAGAGCGAGGGCAGCGGAAAGGGTGGATTCATTACCGGCGATGAGGATACCCCTGGTCACGGCTTTTTACCCATGTTTCGAGCATATGTCTTTGGGGGGAATTGAGCAAGTATGCCCGTGCCCCCCGTAGAGGCCACGGTCCCCCCCGTAGAGGCCACGGTCCCCCCCGTGGAGGCTACGGTCCCCCCCGTAGAGGCTACGGTCCCCCCCGTAGAGGCTACGGTCCCCCCCGTGGAGGCTACGGTCCCCCCCGTGGAGGCCACGGTCCCCCCCGTAGAGGCTACGGTCCCCACCGTAGAACCGTCTACCGCACTAGGATATAAGAATTCGGGCCCCGGTCACGGCTTTTTACCCATGTACTGGGTCACCGTAACAATGGCAATCAGCACCAGGCCGACGATATCGGTCAAGAGGCCCGTGTGTATCAGGAACAATCCCCCGGTAATGAGGACGAACCGCAGGGGGAGCGCAATGTGGCGGCGCATATACCCTTCCAGGCCCGTCGAAAGACCGAACATGCCAATAACCGAGGTGACTATGATACGGATAACCTCGGGAATCGTGGTGTCGATAAAGAGCATTGAGGGGTCGAAGACAAAAATATAGGGGATGATAAAGGCGGTGATCGCCAGACGTGTGGCGGTGACCCCGGTCTTAATGGGGTTTGCCTTGGCAATCGCCGCCCCCGCATAGGCCGCCAGGGCCACCGGGGGGGTAATGTCCGCCACAATCCCGAAGTAGAATACAAACATATGGGCCGCCAGAACCGGCACCCCCATGCGTATCACGATGGGGGCGGTGATGGTGGCCATGATCACGTAGTTGGCCGTGGTGGGGATCCCCATCCCCAGGATAAGGCAGGCAATCATGGTCAGGACCAGGGCCAGGAAGAGGCTGTTATTGGCCACCGAGAGAAGCACCGAGATAAGCACCTGCCCCAGACCGGTGAGGGAGACGATCCCCACCACTACCCCCGCGATGGCGCAGGCCATAGCCACCCCGATGGTGTTCCGGGACCCTCCGCAGAGGGCGTCCACAAAGGATCTCGGGGTAAACCGGGTTTCCTTCCGGAAGAAGGTCACCACCACCGCCGCCAGGATGGCGTAACAGGCCGCATAGGCCGGGGTCTTCCCTAAGCTCATCAGGGCTACCAGGATGACCACCGGAAGGAAGAGGTAGCCCTTGGCGATGAAGAGCTTCCAGAAATGGGGGATTTCCTCCTTGGGAAGCCCCCTCAAGCCCAGCTTTTTCGCCTCAAAGTGGATCATCAGGAAGATCCCCGTAAAGTAGAGTATCGCCGGCAGGATGGCCGAAACGGCGATCACCGCGTAGGGGATATTGGTCAGCTCCGCCATGAGGAAGGCGGCGGCCCCCATGATGGGGGGCATGATCTGTCCCCCGGTGGAGGCGGCGGCTTCCACCGCAGCGGCAAACTCCGGCTTATACCCGGTCTTCTTCATCACCGGAATGGTGACGCTGCCGGAACCCACCGTATTGGCCACGGAACTGCCGGAGTACATCCCCTCCAGGGCGCTGGCTATGACCGCCACCTTGGCGGGCCACCCGGAGGCGAACCCCGCGATGGAATTGGCCAGGTCGATAAAGAAGGTGGCAATCCCGGACTTCTCCAGAAAGGAGGCCAGGAAGATGAAGAGCACGATAAAGGTGGAGCAGACCCCGATGGGGGTGCCGATAATACCGTCGGTGGTATAGAACAGCTGATGCACCACCCGGCGCAGGGAAAACCCCGCCACAAAGGCGTAGGTAATAAACCCTCCGGCCACCACCAGGATAGGAATCCCCACCACCCGGCGGCAAAGTTCCGCCAGGATGAGTATCCCCATTACCCCCATAACCATATCCAGACCCTGGAGCATGATTGCCCGGCCTACGATGGCCTGGAAATTCACCACATAATAGAAGAATGCAATGGCCCCCAGGGTCCCCAGAACGATGTCGTACCAGGCTATGCGGTTTTCATGCTTGGTCATCCCCCGCTTGACCGGGTAGAGGAGGTACCCGATGAATACCAGAATCCCCAGGAAGGCGCTCCGCCGGACCTGCTCCGGCAGGGATATCACCAGGGTGACTAGGAGCACATAGACAGTAAAAAGGATCAGGAGACCCTTGATAATGATGTTTGGGACGCCGGAAAACCGCCGCACATTCGACTCCCGGTCGAACTGGGCAATGAGTTTTTCAGTTTCCTCTTCCGTCATGATGTGAATAGACTTGTCGTGGGTCATAACCGTAACTCCTTAGAACCTTTGGTTCCATCGCACCATAATAGTTATATGGGCATTTCGTCCACACCGTTCCCGGAGGCTCACCTGTTCCCTTCCAATGATCAACAGATGATCCGAAACGGTCCCGACGATTAGATTAAGCTTTTTATACGACTGGGTAAACCCGGTGATCACCAGAGCGTCCCCGTCCCGTGTAAGGGTCTGCCCCGTTTCAAGCTGGCTCTGCATACCCGCCCCAAAGCTTCCGAACCGGGTGGCCGTAGGCGCCATCGTATACCCCTCCACCCGGAAGGTATCCCGCACCGGCGTCTGATTAACCGAATGGATAAACTCCAGGGAAAACTCCGTCCCCGTCTTTACCGGCCACCTGCCATAGACCCTGCCGGAAGCGGCATCGGCGATAACAAGATGCTTACCGCCCGCCCCATAAAATACCGCCCCCGAAACAACAAGGGCGGCTATAATAATACCTACAATAACCCAGGGCCAGAGCCGGGACACCTATTTAATGGCGCCGATTTCCCGGAAGTACCGTTCAGCCCCCGGATGGAAGGGTACGGAGATACCGCTTACCGCATACTCCACCGACAATTCCCCCCCCTTGGCATGGGCCGTTTGGATTTGAGCCTTGTTTTCCAGCAGGGCCTTGGTAAGGCTGTAGACCGTATCCGCCGGAACCTTTTTACTGACGATGAAGGTAGCCTTTACCGCCAGGGTGTTCACCGGCGCGGTCAGTCCCCGGTAGGAATTCGCCGCTAGAGGAAACTGGGTATAGAAGGGATAATCCCGCATAAGCACCTGTGCGTGTTCATCGTCAATTTCAAGAATCGTGATCTCCTTCCCAATGGCCAAATCCACAATGGCGGTGGTGGGCGCACCGGCGACACAGAAGAACGCGTCGATCTTGTTGTCCCGGAGTGCGTCCGCAGAGGCGCCGAAGCTGAGGTTTTGCTTGTTGATGTCGTTAAAGGTAATCCCATAGGCATCCAGGATCTGCTTGGCGTTGAATTCGACACCGCTCCCTGCATCCCCCACGGAGACATTCTTCCCCTTGAGGTCCGCGATGGTCCGGATACCCGTTGCGGGATTGACCACCACCTGACAGACCTCCGCGTAGAGCGCCGCCATAGCGACAAAATCCTGGGTTTGCTCCCCGGTAAAGAGATCCACCCCCCGGTAGGCATAATCCATCACGTCGTTCTGTACGATGGCAATTTCCACTTCCCCGGCGGCAATAAGCTGAATATTTGCCTTACTCGCCCCGGTGGACTGGATGGTGATGGGAACCTTGGTTTTTTCGGTCAGAACCTGGCCCACCGCCGACCCGAAGGCATAATACGTACCGGTATTTCCCCCGGTAGCCATGCGGAGCTGCTGACTGCTCCCCTTGGCATAGGCGCCAAGGGTCAAACCCAGAAACAACACCGCAGTAATAAAAAGAACTCTTGAACCTTTCATTTTTCTCCTCCTAAACTAAACAGACTATAGGACTATACAAACTTAACCCCATTAGATCAAACCCCCGCCTTAGAATTCCGCAGTCCGGGCGGCTTCGAATTCCTTGTCGATTGCACCGGACGGCTTCGGGGTCCCCAGGCTCACCAGGAAAATAACCAGGCAGGACAGGATAAAAGCGGGGAGCAGTTCGTAGACCCCAAAGGCCCCGCCGATTTTGCTGATCCCTTCCTTCCATATAAACACCATAAGCCCGCCGGTGAGCATCCCCGCGATGGCCCCCTGGAGGGTGGTTCGTTTCCAGAACAGGGAGAAAAGGATGAGCGGGCCGAAGGTGGCGCCCAGCCCCGCCCAGGCGTAAGACACGATCCGGAAGATGGAATTGTTCCCCGAAAGGGCGATGGACACCCCGAAGATCGTTACTACCAGCATGGTTATCCGTGCCACCCACATCACCAGTTGTTCCCCGGCGTCCTTCTTGAGGAGCCCCTTGAAGAGGTCGTTTGCCAGGGCCGAGGAGGCAATGAGCATATAGGAGTCACTGGAACTCATGGACGCCGCCAGGACCCCGGAAATCACGATCCCCGCCAGGAGGGGGGGGAAGAAGCGCTGGGCCAGGTGGAGGAAGATGTTCTCCGCATTTCCCGCCGTGGTTAAGAGGTCGGGCAGGTAGGCGCGGCCGATAAGGCCGATAGCCACCGCCGCGAAGAGGGAGAGCCCGCACCAGGTCACCGCGATGAGCCGGGATTCCGCAATCTTGGAGGATTTCTTAATCGCCATGAATCGGAGCAGCACCTGGGGCATCCCGAAGTACCCAAGCCCCCAGGCCAGACAGGACAGGATGGAGAGGAAACCGTAGTCCGCCCCGGCAGCCTTCGCCGGCACATAGATACCGAAAATATCCGTAAACCGGGGGAAGTGCGCCAGGTTTTCCGAAACCCCCGCAAAGCCCCCGGCGTGGACGAAGCCGAATGCCAGCACCAGGAGCAGGGCGCAGACCATGAGGATACCCTGGACAAAGTCGCAGGTACTTTCCGCCAGGAAGCCCCCCAGGAGGGTATAGAACAGCACCAGCACCGCCCCCAGGATAACCATGACGGCAAAGTATTGTTCCGCCCCGAACACATAGCCAAAGAGCTTCCCGAAGGTCACAAACTGGGCTCCTGCATATATGGAAAAGAACACCAGGATCATCACTGCGGCGATAGACATAAGGATACGCTTTTTGTCGTGGAACCGGTTGCTGAAGTAATCCGGCAGGGTGATAGCGTTACCGGCCACCTGGGAATAGGAACGGAGCCGTTTGGCCACCAGCTTCCAGTTTATCCAGGTACCGATGAAGAGGCCCACCGCAGTCCAGAAGGCCTCCCCCATCCCGGTAAAGTAGGCCACCCCCGGCAGCCCCATCAGGAGCCAGCCGCTCATATCCGAAGCCTCGGCGCTCATAGCCGCCACCCAGGGACCGAGCCCCCGTTTCCCCAGGAAAAACTCCTCGGGGTTGCTGTTACTCCGCCGGGCAAACCACAACCCAATGGCAATAATAAGCACCAGATAGGCGCCCATACCAATCAGGGTCTGAACAGAACCAGACATATATCCTCCTTATGGATACACAGATCTAAGTAATTGCAGCTGAAAGAAGGCAAGTAAAAACGTAATCGGGCAGGGCGGATTTGAACCGCCGACCTCTTGGTCCCGAACCAAGCGCGCTACCAACTGCGCTACTACCCGAAAAAAAACCCGTCCCAAGGACGGGCTTGGCGAATCTTTCGATTCGACGGGAGCGACGGGGCTTGAACCCGCGATCTCCGGCTTGACAGGCCAGCGTGATAAACCAGCTTCACTACGCCCCCATACGTTCCAGTAGCCTAATGAATGGGGGAAAAAAAGTCAAGCAGTACGAAACACGTTTTTGATCATTCGCTTCCCCGGCAGGCGGTAAATGTCAAAATCCGAATCAATGCTGACGATGGACATGATACCCCGTTTTTCCGCGGCGAGTACCAGAGTAGCATCGGCAAAATCCATTGGTAAATCGTGGTATTGGTTAATTAACGCCGATACCCGTAAAAGGTCGCCCTGAGAGATATCGTGGAGGATAAGCCCCCGGCGGTTCACCCACTCAAAGAAATCCATCTGGGCCTTGATGCTGAAGTCCAGCATGTAGCAAACCTCGGTCAGTACCGCCAGGGTGCTTACAAACCGGTAATTCGTCCCCCTAAGAAAATCTTTCATCCGTTCATGATAATTATCATCCCGGTCAAAGAGGGCTATCAGGGGACCCGCGTCAATGAGGATGGTGTTTAGCATGAAGCTTTTCCCTTATACGGGTTTTATAGCCGGTGGACAGGCCGCCGTCCCCGCTGCCGTATCGTCCAAAATAGGCTTCCCCAAGCTCCCAGGAGCTTTTTTCTTTTTCCTCCTGGGCCAGATAGGTTGCCACCGCATCCCGTACACATTCGGTCTTGGTTATACCCCTTGCTTTAGCGCTTACATCGAGACGATACTCTAAATCTTCGGGCAGTCTGGCACTGGTCATGGCGTTTTTCTCCTGTAATACACAGTGTACTACAGAAATTTCCCCTTGTCAAGATCTTTTTCATGGTTATTAAAAAAACTCTATATTTTACACAAACCAGTTGACAGATACTGAATCTACCCCTTATGTTTCAAGGGAAATCACTTTTATTGGAGAAAGCTATGGTTCTGTTCAGAGAGTACAAAGACGATTTTCCATCCTTCCTGGCCCTGGATGATGACGACGACGATGATCTGGATGACGACGACGATTTTGATGACATGGAAGACGATTTCGAAGACGATTTTGATGACGATTTCGACGATGACGACGACGATTTTGATGATGACGACGACGACGACGATGATGATTTCGATGACTTTGAAGAGGACCCGGATTTTGATGACGACCTTGATTAATAAGAGCGGATTTTAGGGGTCTATTATCAAGGCGGCGCTCCAAAGCCGTTCCAGTTCATAGAACGAACGGGAATTCGCGGACATGAGGTGAATCACGATGTTTCCCAGATCGGTGAGGTTCCATTCATCATCGGCGGCGGTTTTCCTCTGTCCCCTGAGTATCGGTATGCCTTTTTCCCGGGCATAGTCCTTGATGTGCCGCTGCAGGCCCGTCATGTGGGTATTGCTGGAGACTGTGGCGATCACAAAGAAATCGGTCCAGTAGTTGATTTCCCGGAGATCCATCACTATGACCTCTTCCCCGCGGTGGTCCCTGATAAGGGCGGCTAGTTCGAGGGCGGCCCTGTCATCCGCCCGAAGCGTATCTTCCATTGAAGTCCTTTCCAATAATAAGGGTAAAATCTGAACGATATTCCAGATTCTGAATTGGTATGTCTATGTTCGGATTGGACCGGATGTTCCGGCAGCGGATAATCTCTCCAAAGGTTTTGGCCATGTCCTCGTACCCGGAGTGATCCACAATTTCCGTGATTTCGTAGTCGTTCCGATCCGCGTTACCGATGGAAATAACGTCATACCCAAAACCCCGGAGTAAATCCGCCGTCCTTCCCGCAAGCCCCGCCGTGGCGGTTCCATTCAGGACCTCCACGGTTAAGACCCGCTCAGAAATATCCCCCCTCATTTGCCTGGTCAGGGACGCAAGGGATTGGCGGACGATTTCCTTGATCAGGTTGCCGTCGTAGAGGGGAAAGAGGAGCCTCTGCCCGGAAACTTCCCGGGCAATACCCTGAACGGACTGGATATTCACCCGGTCCGTGTCAAGCTTGGCCAGTTCGTCAAAAAGCCGGACCCTGGTCCGGATATCCATAGGTGTTTTCAGCAGGGGCTGGTATATCTGGGCCACGCTTGCCTGCTTGAGGTAGCCGGCCTTTTCCCCCAGCCGCTTGATAAGCCCCAGGAAAAACCGCTGCCGGCGGAAATGGGCCAGTTCCCGGTCCTCTTCGGGCAATTCATAGGTTATGTAGCTTCGGGCTTTGGCCCCATCCAGCCGGGTCACCCCTGAGGGGAAGAGGATCCTGTTGCCCTTTTCATATATTTCCACCGGGGCGGGGACGAACAGTTCCACCCCCTCAATTAAATCCACCACCTTTCCCAGGTTCTCCAGCTCTATCACGATGGAAAAATTGATCTCAATGCCCAGAAAGTTTTCCATTTCCCGTTCGAATGCCCCCACTCTCTGGGGGTCGTATACCGTATCGATCCGGTCCACCCGATTGATCCGCTGGATGATCAGCCCCACTTCACCGGGTATGTCGAAGATGGCCGCCCGTTTGGTTTCCGGGTAATAGAACAAAACATAGGAACTCAGGGGTTTCCTATTCTCTTCAATGATGAAGAGGGTTGAAATAACCCGGTCCCCGGAAAGGGCTTCCTCAATCGGATCCGAGCGTAGGGCTAAAATGATGAAGGCAATGCCCCCTCCCAGGAGTAATAGGATGAGTACTAAAAGAAACGCGCTGGCATCAGCCTTTATTTTTCTCACCCTTTGGTTCCTTTTATGACTTCCAACAACCGCAGGGTCCCCTTGGACAGGGTAAGGGAGCGGGAACGGAGATACGCCACGGTTTCGTCCAGGACCGCAGCAAACAAGGCGTCCAAATCGTCAAAGCTTCCGTTATCCCGGAGGGCCGGGCTTACCTGTTCCCGGGAAACCTCAATCTTATCGGCAATAAACACCGCCTTTGCCAGGGGGCCCATTTCGGTGTCCGCCATGGTATGGAACCGTATCGCCTCAAGGATATCCTTATTATGTATGCCGAAACGTTCCCTAAGCAATACCGCCGCCGCCCGGGCATGGAGCAGGGTGGGCTTCTTCCGTTCCAGCTGCAATACCGGTTTACCGTCCTTCTTCGTCAGGCGGACAAGTTCCGCTTCCGGCAGGGACTTGCACATATCGTGGGCGATTCCGGCCAGATAGCCCGAGAGGGGGTCCATGCCGAAACGGACGCAAAGATCCCGGGTGAGGAGCGCAACGTTCCGGGAATGGAGGAACCGGGAGGGGCTTATCATGGTATGTACCGCATTTTCGATACCCGCAATGAGTTCCCGGGTTATGCCGGCGTTCTTCTCCTTGCTCAAGCCATAAAGCGCGCGGTCCTCAATTATAAACCGCGCCCCCGTGGGGACCAGATAGCTCCAGGCCTGGCCTGACCCGATGCGGTCCCGGACATTCCCGGAGGAAATCTCCACAATTTCATTTTCCAGCCGTTTATGGGGATAGGGAAAGGGGATATCCGCAGCCGAAAGCCGGTGGGCGATGATGATGTCCGTAAGGGACACTATCTCATCGGCGCTCCGCCATTTATGGAAGTCCCGGGCCAAATCATCCCCCAGGATAAGGGCCGGCTTCCCCTCGGGCCGGTACCGTTCCCGGATATCCTTAATAGTATCAATGGTATAGGAAACCCCTTCCCGCCGGATTTCGCAGTCCTCAATGGTAAGCCGGGGGTCGGCGGGTATGGAGGCGATGAGCATATCCAGCCGGTCCTTGGCGGAGGCCCCCTCTGCGCCGGGTTTAAAGGGGGAGTTATAGGCAGGGACCAGGATGATCCGGTCATACCCAAAAGCGGAAAGGACCGCGTCCGCCAGAAACAGATGGCCCATGTGGATGGGGTTGAAACTTCCCCCCAGGATAGCGTATTTCATGTTCCCCAGCCTGGCCGGTCTTCCCGGTCCGCCTCGGCTGCCAGAGCACCCAGGCAGGCAGCCAGCTCAGCCAAGCCCTCCCCGGAAAACACCGATATCCCCAGCACCCTTTCCCCCGGATACGTGGCTTGCAGTGTTGCCAGCCGTTCTGATGGAGAGCTTTCTCCGGCGTTCTCCAGATCGGTCTTGGAGCCAACCAGGAGCCGGGGCTTCTTTACCAGTTCCGGCGAAAAGGCTTCCAGCTCTTTGTATAGTATATGGAAGGCTTCCCGGTAATTATCCTGGGACAGGTCGATAAGAAAGGCCAGGGCAGCGGTACGGGAAATGTGCTTGAGGAACCGTATCCCCAGGCCGGCCCCATTGGACGCCCCTTCGATAAGCCCCGGTATGTCCGCCAGGATGATATCCCGGTCCCCCAGGGTCAGGACCCCCAGGTTCGGTATTTTCGTGGTGAATGGGTAAGGGGCAATTTTAGGCCGGGCATTGGTGAAGCGGTCCAGGAGGGAGGACTTCCCCGCGTTGGGGAAACCCACCAAGCCTATGTCCGCCAGGACCTGTATCTCCACCCGGAGCCGCCGTAAGGACCCCGGCTTCCCCGGCAAAGCCTTCCGGGGGGCCTGGGTCACCGACGACTTGAAGTGGACGTTTCCCCAGCCGCCGTTCCCCCCCTTGAGAAACAGGAAGGACCCCTCCTGGCGGCCAAAGTCCCGGATAATCTCCCCGGTATCCGCGTCCTTGAGCACCGTCCCCGGGGGCACCGGTATCACCGCGTCTTCCCCGTTACGGCCGTAGCGCTGGGAGCCCTCCCCATCCCGGCCGTTTTCCGCCTTGAAGCTTTGCTTATACCGCAAATGGGCCAGGGTACGCAGGTTGCGGCGGACCTCGAAGACCACCGCCCCGCCCCGCCCGCCATCACCACCGGAGGGCCCCCCCAGGGGAACGTACTTTTCCCGCCGGAATGCCACACACCCGTTGCCCCCGGAGCCGGAGGAAACCTCAATCAATGCCTCATCGGCAAATTTATCGATCAAGAGGAGAACCTCTGGATGTGATACCAAGCTCCCTGGATGTGGTACGTGCGGTGTTGTAAATAAAAACGGCGCACCCCCAGGCACGCCGCGCGTACATCATTGCCCTATTTTCTGACAAACCGGTACCCTAAAGAGCCACCGTTGCAGGTACGATCCCGGCAAGTTTCCGGCCCCGGCGGTTGGAAAATGCCACCGTCCCATCGGCAAGGGCAAAGAGGGTATAGTCCCTGCCGCAGCCCACATTTGCACCGGGATGTATCCTGGTTCCCCGCTGGCGTACAATAATAGTCCCCGCCTTTACCGGCTGCCCGTCGGACGCCTTAACCCCAAGGTACTGGGGATTCGAGTCCCGTCCGTTCTTCGCGCCGCTTCCGCCTCTTTTCCGAGCCATATCATTCCTCCTCTAAGCCTTCGCTTAATATATATATACTACAATAGTCCGGGTATTCCCCGGCGACCGACTCCAGCCCCTCCAACAGAAAAGCGCCCACTGCGGAAAGGAACTCCCTTCCCTGGCCGGTATACTCAATCTCCATCCCCACCAGCCCCCGTTCAGGGGCCGTTCCCCGAACCGTGATCCCCTCCCCACGGGAAAGGACCCTCAATGCCGTCCTGGTCAACACCGATACGGCGGCGCATACAATATCGCCGCCCTTAGGCCCCGCCCCGGCGTGGCCCCGGACCCGGCAGGACTTCAATAGTCCCGCCTTATCCAAAGCCGCGTCGATAGTTATCATGGCTACGCCCCGACAATATCCTGTATCTTGATAATAGAATACTGCTGGCGATGCCCCTGCTTACGCCGGTAATCCTTCTTTGGCATATACTTAAACACGATAATCTTGGGGTCCTTCCCGTGGCTTTCCACCACCGCGGATACCTTGGCGCCCGTAACATAGGGAGCCCCCACGGTCACCGCTTCACCGGAAACCAAAAGCACGGAATCAATATCCACCGCGGCGCCGACTTCGGCGTCTATCCGGTCAACTTTTAACACGGCCCCTTTCTCGGCCTTATACTGTTTTCCTTTAAACTCAACCAATGCGTACATACTTATCATCCTTTCCGATACGAGTGGTATATTTTATACCCCGATAGGGACGAAAGTGTCAAGTGGGTCGGCAGAAATCAGCAGGAGCCCCCTTGACGCCGGCCTTGTATGTGTATTATTCTGAATTTGACAAAACGACATTAAGGAAGCGTCATGGCAAATAACGACATTGTACCTGGGTTTGATGATGAAAAGGATGAGAGCCTCAAGATAAAACTGCAGAAGGTATCCGAGGTTGACAGGTGTCTTGTCCTGTATCTTACCGGCTATATTGACACATATAATAGTAACTATTTCCAAAAACGGGTGGCAAAGGCTATTGAGGCAGGGTTTATCCGCCTGATATTCCATTGCGGAGGGCTCAACTATGTTTCCTCCACCGGTATCGGTTCCTTTACCGCCTTCCTCAAGTCCGCCAAGCCCAAGGGCGGGGATCTGGTTCTCCTGGAAATCCAGCCCAAGGTGTATGAGGTGTTCCAATTGTTGGGATTCTCTCAATTTTTCAACATTAAAGATGATCTGAACGATTCGGTCAATTTTTTCCGCGGCAGCGGCGGTTCCGGGGAGCAGGCCACCCTTTTCCCCAAGGTTTTCTCCTGCCCCATCTGTTCCAAGAAGCTAAAAGCCTTAAAAGCCGGCCGTTTCCGGTGTTCCGAGTGTAAAACCATTCTGGCCATTGATGATTCGGGGCAGGTCTTCCTTGGCTAAAATAGAACAGTACCTCATCGATCTCATGTTTACCTATCAGGAGATTGGGAAAAATGTCTGGCTCATTGATGATGAGGAACACGGTATGGAAGGGGTGGCGGTGGCCCTGAATGAGCCCCTGGTGGTCTTCCGGGTGGAGGTGATGGACGCCCCCAAGGAGGGCCGGCTGGAGCTGTTTACCAAGCTCCTGGAACTCAATGCCAGCGACCTGGTTCACGGCGCCTATGCCCTGGAGGGGAACAAAGTCGTATTAATTGATACATTGGAATATGATACCATGGATTATACTGAATTCCGGGCATCTCTGGACGCCTTCAGCCTGGCCCTGATTCAACATTATCCGATTCTTGCACAATACCGGTAATTTATATCGCGGAGGTTTTTGCTATGGGACTTTTTTCACGACTAAAAACCCTTATATCCTCAAATGTGAATGATTTAATCAATAAGGCCGAAAATCCGGAAAAAATGCTCAACCAGCTTCTGATCGATATGAATTCCCAGCTTATCGAATCAAAGAAAGCGGTGGCTATGGCCATTGCGGACGAGAAGAAGCTGGAACGGGAGACGGCAAACCAGGAGGCCCAGGCCCAGGAATGGGAAAAGAAGGCCATGCTGGCGGTACGGGCGGGGAAGGACGACCTGGCCCGGGAAGCCCTGCTCCGGAAGCAGGAATACGAGAATGCCGCTGCGGAATACCGCAAACAGTGGGAAGCCCAGAGAGCGGCGGTGGACAAGCTCAAGACGTCCCTGCGGGAGCTGCAAAATAAGATTGACGAGGCCCAGCGGAAAAAGAACCTCCTCATAGCCCGGGCGAAACGGGCGGAGGCGCAGCAGAAAATCCAGAGTACCATGTCCAGCGTCACCGGTAACCGTAGCGCGTTTAATGCCTTTGACCGTATATCGGCGAAGGTGGACCAGTTGGAAGCCCAGGCGGACGCCGCCAAGGAACTGGACGACTTTTCCGCCGATAACGACTTGGAAAAGAAGTTTAAGGAACTGGAAAAGTCGGATGACAGCGCGGACCTTATGCTCCTTGAATTAAAAGAAAAAATGAAGGCCCTGCCGGAAAAAACCGAATAATCCCGCATCGCACTATGTGAAATACCTGTGGATAAAGTGTTGATATACCGGGCTTAAGAAAGCGGGTGTATTAGTTTTTATACAGCCCAATTTTAAGTGGATGCTTCGGATTTACATTCAGATACGTAATTCTATATAGTATAACAAATTATATACTTTGTTTACTGTATTTAATGTTTTTACTCTGGAAATAACAAAAAACCTATACAAAACAGGCAAGTATTTACCTGTGCATAAGTTGTGCATTAAATTACCGGTTGCATAGAGGGTTCTCTCATGCTAGGCTACTGTATATGAAGAATATGGCCCGGCTTGTGCTCTTTTTCAGCCTCTCCTTCATCATAATCTTCGCTATTGCCGGGGCTCTGAGCTACCTCCAGCTTGCCCTGGAGGCCGCCAGGACCATTCCCGCCGGTCCCTCGGTGGAATTGGGGCAATTCGTTGCCGCTCTTCAAAAAATTCTTCCTCTGATCCTCTTTGCTTCTATCCTGATGGGGCTTAGTTATACCACCCGTCGGGGTATTCCCCTGCCTCTGGCCATTATCGGGCTCTTTATCCTGGCCGGAAGCTGCGCCCTGGGCTCATCCCTGGGTCTCCTCCACCTAAAATCCCTGGATTCAGCTGCCGGTCCCTTGTTTTTGTCCAAAGGAGAGCGGAAAACCCTGGGGGCGCCCGGGCTTATTCTCTCCCAAGGTGACACGGTACTGGTGGTCCTGGGGGCGCCGGAAGAGGCGGGGAGTCCCCGGGTGGTATCACTTCCCGGACGGCCCCTCCTGTATCAGGAACTGCCTTCCGGCCCGAATAATACCATTACCGCCCTGCCCCCTGCTCCCTTTAGGATCGAAGAATCCTCCCTGATGAACAGCATCCTCATTGATTCCGCCCTGGCTGCGGAACAATTTGAAACCCGGCTGGAGGAGGGGCTTGTCCCCTTCGCCATCTATGCCGGGGCCCTTATCCTGCTGCTCGTGTCCCTCCGTTTTGTGATGGACCTCAGTTCCTGGCCTCTGGCAAACCTTTTTTCCGGCGCACTGGCTTTCCGGGGCATCCTGGCCTTTCAAACCTTCCTCGACTCCCGAATCATCCAGGAATTTCTCTTTGATTTTGTGGATGGGCGGATAGAGGGTTCCCTCCTCAGTCCGGTTATTTTTACCGGTCTTGCCGTGCTTGTTCTCATTTATACCGTCCTGGTCAGCCTGGCTCGGGGCAGTCTAAACCGCAAGAGCGTTCCCCAAGGCCGTGAGCGTCGTAAACAGAACTCCGGACCCTATGGGGGCTTGGAGCGCCGTCAACAGGACCGGAGGGGAATGTCTCAATGAATTTTCGTGAACGCGTCCTTGGAAATACGCCGGTTATTTTTACCCTTTATCTTTTGGGGTCCTTCCTCGTCCTGGTCATATACCGCCTCATTTTCCCCGGAGAGGTAGTTCCCCTGGAGTGCTTTTCCCTTTCCTGGCGCTTGGTAATGGGTGTCCTGGGTTTTATCCGCCTCTTCCCGGCCCTGGCCGCCTCGTCCCTGGTTATCCCCTTTGGTTTTAATGCAAATGGAGAAGAAATTTTCGCCCGGTTTTCCCCTAGGTTTATCGAAAAAATCCAGGGGACCATCCTTGCCGCCATTATCGCCTCCGCCGTTTACGGTCTTTTGTTTTTTATCGCCCTGCCCCTGGCAGAGGAACAACAATCGGATATGCGGTATAAAGGGGAACTATTTAATATGGCCCGGGACCGGGCGACAATAGATGCTTCAAAAAGTAATTGGCAGGAAGCGTTCTATTACCTCACGGTCTGTGAAAACATCTGGCCCGAGAGTCCCGTTATGGATCAGCTGCGGGTAAGGATTACCATAGGGATAGAGAGCGTCCGATATTCCGGAAATTCGACGGAAACCGTTATTGGTGGATCCAACAGACCCGCAAGGTCCGGGAGCGGAGCCCAGCGGCAGGCAGTACGGGATGCCGCGGAAGCCCTGAACATGGCTAAAACGGCCCTCAGCGAAGAACGGTATTACGATGCCCACTGGCAGGCCACCCTGGCATCCAAGCTTGCCGACCCGGGGAGCTTTGAAGCCCAGGAAGCCGCCCGGATCGCAAGCGATGCCTGGAACAAAGTCTCTTCCCTGGAACCCAATAACCGCGCCACCGAAAACTATTCTCTATATCACCTCAAACGGCAGGGTTATGAGGCTATGGCCGCCGCCAAGGCTTCCAGCAAAGCCTCCGATGACTGGATACGCGCCTACTATATTTTCCGGGAACTTTCCGAAAAAACCCCCAATGATCCCGATGTAGCAAAATTTCTCTCCGAGAGTAAACAAGGTATCGCCGGCCTTGCCTTTTTCAGGGATGAACTGTCGGCGGGGATTGGGGAAACCCTGACCGGGGCGGTATTTTCCATCCCCCTGGTCCCGGGATTCGCCCCCGGCGGCCGGGTGGTGATGCGGGCCGGTTCGCTCATCAGCTACCCGGATTATTCCTACGCCATCGGCCTTGAACTCGCCGCTTTTGACGGCAACAACCGGCCCCTCTACGAGGTAAAGGCCCCATACGTCAAGTTTATCCCCATGACGGTCCAGGGAACCCCCCGGCTGGTAATCCTGCTGCGGGCACTGGACCGGAACGACCGGAATATCCACTGGGAACCGGTATGGGAGGGCCCCGGGCGCTCCGATCTGGGGGAGGCCCAGATAGCCCTGGACACCACCTACGAAAATTTCCTGCGGCTTTCCAAGGCCCGCCGCCAAGTGGGCAGCCTCTTTTTTACGGATCTCCTGGCCATGAGCAGGGATTTCGGCAACTACGGGTATATCCCCCAGGTATTTCAGGCGGAAATTATCCGCCGCATAGCCGAACCGGTAATGCTGCTGCCCATGACCATTCTGGCCATCGTCATCGGTTGGCGTTTCCGGGCCAAAAAGGCGCCCCGGTACCTGGGCTTCCCCATGTTGCTCATCATCCCCCTGGTCTTCAACGGGGTGACACACTTAATCCGCAGCCTTACCGGTGTCCTGGGACTCTGGCTGCTTCTTTCCCTGGGTTTTTCTTCGGCCATCGCCATGTTTGTCGCCGGATCGGTGCTGTTTTTCATCCTATCCCTCATAATTTTGGCGTCACAACGGGGGGAGTGATTGAGGCTCAGTCCTCATCCCCCCGAATTCGCGCCCCAAGGGAAGAAAGCCGGGTCACCAAATTTTCGTAACCCCGTTCTATCTGGTAAACATTGCGGATAACGCTCCGCCCTTCTGCGCACATGGCTGCGATAACCATGGCCATCCCGGCCCTGACATCCGGACTTTGCAGTTCCGACCCCGCCAGCCGGGCAGGCCCGGAGATAACCGCCCGGTGGGGATCACAAAGCACGATCCGCGCCCCCATGCCGATAAGCTTATCCACAAAGAACATCCGGGATTCAAACATTTTTTCGTGAACCAGCACCGTACCGGTGACCTGGGTTGCCACCACGGTGATAATACTCATTAGATCCGGGGGAAAACCCGGCCAGGGAGCATCGTCTATCTTGGGGATCATCCCCCCCAGGTCGCAGTTCACCGCCATGGCCTGGTTTTTCGGCACGTGGAGGGTGGACCCTTCATGCTCCCACAGGATACCCAGCTTGCCAAAGGAAATCTTTGCGGGCCGCAGATCCTGAAATTGAGGCCCCTCAATACAAAGTTCCCCCCCGGTAACCGCCGCAAGGCCGATAAAGGACCCCACCTCCATAAAGTCCGTGCCAATTTCAAAATCGCAGCCCGAAAGTTTCGTAACCCCCCGTATCCGCAGGATATTGGAACCTATTCCGTCGATTTTCGCCCCCATGGCGGCCAGCATTCGGCACAGGTCCTGGACATGGGGCTCGCTGGCGGCATTGGTCAGGACAGTCTCCCCTTTAGCCAGTACGGCGGCCATGACCGCGTTTTCCGTGGCGGTTACCGAGGCCTCATCCAGGAAAATATCCGCCCCTCTTAGTTCCGGAGCGGTAAAAACAAAGGCCCCGTTAATTTCCACCTGGGCGCCCAGTTCGGTGAGGGCCAGGAAGTGGGTATCCAAACGCCGCCGGCCAATAACATCCCCCCCCGGCGGCGGCAGCACCGCCTTCCCGGTTCTGGCCAACAGGGGCCCCGCGAACAGGATGGAGGCCCGGATTTTCCGCGCATACTCCAGGGGCACCTCGGAAGACCCAATATTGCCCAGCTTCATCCGGTAGGTATTCGACCCCAAAACTTCCACGGACCCGCCAAAGGACTGGTAGGTGGCAAGCATCACCTGGACATCTTCAATATCGGGAATATTCCGGAGTACTACCGGATCGTCGGAAAGTAGGGCGGCGGCAATACAGGGCAAAGCGGCGTTTTTGTTACCGCTGGCCCGAATGATCCCGCTGATGGGAACACCGCCCTCAATGAAGTATTGATTCATAAGAAGACTGTACCCATCAGCAGGATTTATGTCAAAGGAGGGCCAACTGCACCATAAAACCAACGCATATAGGCAGGACGATATTATCGTAATCCTCCAGGGGGAGGACTTCCACCAGGGTCGCGGTAAAGGCGGCAATGAAGGCCGCTCTGAAGTTCCGGGAAACGCCATAGGCGGTAACAAATACCGCGCTAAAACAGGCCAGGGACCCTTCAATACTCTTCCCCATCATAAACTCAGGCCGGTACCGACCAAATACCTTACCCACAAGGCTGGCAAAACCATCGCCAAAGGCCATGGCATAGATGGCGATAGACGCTGCCGGAGAGGGGTACAGAAGCAGGGCAAGCAGAGCGCCCAGACCCAGGGTAACCGGCCCAAGCACAAAACGGTCCCTGTCCCGGGGCCGGGAAGCCATGCTGGTAAGGGAAGACACCAGGGGAACTTCGACACCGTAAAGCCTGAGGGTTTCCATAAGTGCATAGAACAGGGTCCCAGCCATGAGAATCACCGCCGTAAAAGGCCGGTTCAACGCCGCCATGCTGGGAGTGAGGGCAATAAGAAAATGAAGGGACTTCCTGACAAGTTCGGTCTTTATTTCCTGAAGCTCAAGGGCCTCTGTACTAAGTCTTATATTTATCCGTTCCATACCATGTTAATAGCAAATACCGTGCCACATAAAGTGCTATACAAGGAATAGCATCTATTTCCTTATATAGCAATAACTTACGAAAAACCGGCGGTACTTACCGGGGTGAGAACACCCCAATTGTATGGAAAACTATACAGGGGGTGTTCACAAAATACTACGACCTATTTATCTCCCAGGAATGACACATTCACCCCGGAGTAATCGTTATCGATCTTGAGCGCGTCCAGTATGTGCGATACCTGTCCCCGGTGATGGGTCCCATGGGTCAGCACCTGAGTGAGCAAAAAGAAGACGGGTACCGAATCAGGATTGCCATTATACCAGGGGAGTTTTACGGGAGCCATCAAGTCCGCGTCGGTCAGGGCTTTGGCAAAGTTGATATAGGCCGTATCGGCGGTCTCAATATCGGCCACCAGCTGTTTCCATTGGGCTTCGGAGAGCTTGCCCTCGGGGACGGTAACTGTTTTCAGGGCGGCAAGGGCCTTGAGTGCGGCGTCATTATGGGCCACCGCGTCTTTAAACATCCCCAGCAGGAAGACCGTCCCCCCCAGGATATGCGCGGTCAGACCCGAAAGGCTTTTATAGTAGCTCCCCCGATCCTGCTCCCGCTCATCGTTGGAAAGTTTGTTCAAGATGGAAAGGATTACCTTATCCGCTTCATGGTTGTATTGGGCATTGATCACAAACAGTTCTTTCATTAGTTACCTCTTGGACTCAAGTATAGTAAGGTTTGGGCTGCCGTACAATAGGCCGCAATGGCTGCTCGAATCAATTCTTTAGTTGCTCAAATCAATTTCTTAGCTATAAATGCCGTATTTTTCGCTATTCCGGTATGGTATCCCGCAGACCAAAGGCCTGATGTTCCTGCTGTACCTTGATAAGCTGGCTGACCACATTCAAAACATAGTCCTGGAATTGCGGGTTCAGTTCGTCAAAAAGGCGCAAAATCTGTTCTTTTTTGTCCGTAGGGACTTTATTGAACATTTCCCCCTCGCCGGTCTTTAGATAGGCCTCGCTTACCCCGAAGGTCATGGCGATTAAACGGATGATGCGGTCATTGACATTGCGAAGTTCGTTCTCAAGGCCGGCAATATACCCCTGACTGATATGGATGGCCTTGGCAAATTGAGGCTGGGTCATTTTCAGGGCATGCCTGACCTCTGCATTGGGGTGGCGGACAGTCCGTCCTGCGTGAAGGTCTGCCCCACGGAAGCGTTGAAGGTGGTGACCGAAGAAGCCATAAACGATAGCCTGGTGGATAAGCGGAAGAACGCCGCTAACGCCGCCGTGGTGGGTTAAACTGCGGAAACCGGCCTGGAACAGTCCTGCCTTATGGGGCGAGGGCGGTGTTCAGGCCGGTTTTTTTGACCTGCATTGATGGCTTATTAATTTTCCTTGCATTCCCGGGGATAGTAGTTTATACTGATAGATATGAAGAGTGTTACGCCGTCTTAACCTTCCTGATGCTGCCTGAGACCGGCAGAGTTACGCGTCTAAATCATCCGTTCCGCATTCCGGCGCGGGTCTTTCCCGGTGAAGCCTTCTGTGGCCCGAGTCCACGCCGTTCCGACAGGGGGCGGCATTACCCAAATCCCGGCAAAAGTCCCTAGTTTTCCGGTCCAGGAGCCTCGTTCCTTCTTGAAGGGATGGCGTTCCTTCATGAAGGGATGGCGTTCCTTCATGAAGTAGAGACGTTCCTTCATGAAGTGGAGGCGTTCCTTCTTGAATTGGATGGCGTTCCTTCTTGAAGGGATGGCGTTCCTTCTTGAAGGGATGGCATTCCTTCTTGAAGGAACGGCGTTCCGTAGGTAAGGAATCGGCAATAATCGTGCGTAGACGCACCCGGACCGTAGGTCCGGCGGATGGAAAGTCCGGAGATTCTTCTTTTATAAGGAAACTATATGCGAGAAACAGATGTTTTTGAGGTCGAAGACCACAAATTAGTCGCCCTGGGGACAAAGATCAACACCTTTTTGTCTACCGACGGACCAAGGGTGGGGGTGCCCACGGATGAAAGCGATGCGGCCGCGGTGAAGCATACCGCTCTTAAGGTAACCCTGGTGAAAGTTGACGGCGGGAATCCCGGCCCAGTGGATTATAAAGACCACGAGGCGGCCCGGGACGCTATGAAAATCAGCTACCGTACCCTGGTGAACCACCACCTGCGCTATAACGATAAGGTGTCGGATTCGAACCTGGAGGTGATGGGCCTGCCGATCTGGAAAAAGAGCCGTGTCCGCAAGGTAAAGCCCCTGACCCACCCGGAAGGTGAACTGGTTAACAATGGGCCGGGACAGCTCAAGGGGCGCTTTCACGATGAGGGCAGTTCTGCGGTGGGGATCCCCGTGACTGCGGACAGCCTGGAAGTCCGTATTGAATGTGACGGGGAAGACGGCAGACATACCTGGACCGAAACCTTCCACACCGCCCGTCCGAAGATCAACCTTCCCCCGGAATTATGCAACCGGAAGTGCCTGGCCAAGGCCCGCTGGCTGTGTGATAACGGAGAGAAGGGGCATTGGAGCAACTCCTTCGAAGTAGTCACCGTGCTGATGGATGAGTGGGGCAAGCCGGTCCTTGCGACCTAAGGCTTTGGCTGTCCGGGGGAGTGCCTCCGGACAGCTTTTTTTGGTGCGAGAGTTTTATTTCGTATTTGGAATTCCTCCGGTCAGCTTTTTCTGGGTTTCAAGGAGTGTTTTGGCAAATTGCAGCAATGCCCGCTGTGTTTCCGGCAAAAGGCCTTTGTAGGTTTCAAAAAATTCCGTTTCATAGGGAGTATTGGCAGGATTAAACATGTCCCCCTCTCCTGCCCGCAGCCATTGTTCGTTTACATTAAAGATCATGCATATGAGTTTGATATTCTGCTCGGTAAGAGCATTTCTCCCCTGTTCAACCATGGAAAGGGAGGTACCTCTAAGTCCTAACCGTTCCGCAAATTCCCCTTGGGTCATTTTAAGGACTTTGCGAAGGGCGATGATTCTTTCTTTCATTTTTCTGGTTTCATACTATCGAATGCCTGAATATAATGCAATAAAAAAGCCATTAAATGAGAAATTTTGTATTGACAAAATCCATTTTTTGATATAATAATCATTCTTAATGGAAATAATGGAAGAAAGAGAGGATTTAGCGGATATTTACGCTCAATTAACCCCGGAAAACAGGGCCTGTCTGACCGCCTGTACGCGCTTATGCCGTATTGCGGAAAATGCGGCTAAAAAGGAGTTTGACCGCGGGCATACGCCGGGAATGGAAGGGGTTGCTGGAACAGATGTGGGGATAGGTTCTTTTTTTAGTAAAGAATAGGATGGGAGAGACCATAAAGTCTGTTATGACGCGTGGTAAAAAACGCTAAGGAGTATTGTATGAAAAAGTTCATGTTTTTTTTGGTTTCGGCGGTTGTATTATCAACTAGTACATTTGCCGATATGGTATTTCAATTGGATGTGGGAATTGGGCCGGGTCTTTCCTTGGTTGATACTGATTTTCAAGTCAGTTGGTATGGTTCAAATGTTCCTATAGGGGTGGGGACACACCTCAATACCTACCTAGGAATAGCGGAAGAATTGGGAGTTGACTTTGTTATAGGCACTAAAAGCAATAAACAATTACATTCTATCGGCGTGGGAGGATTATTCGGGTATTTCATCCCCGTTGGTGTAATAGCGACCTATTCTTATCAATATGCCTTTGGTTCTAAAGACCATCGGTTTGCTCTTAAACCTAGCATTAGTTTGGGCTATTTAATTAATGACACTCTAACATATGAGGTGGCATTATTTTTGAATTATAGTTATAACAATGGCGAAAAGAGATAAAAAATATTTTTGCTATTGTTTTAAGCTAAAAAGAGTATTATATGAAGAATTATTTTGCTTTTTTGACGGCTGTGGTGGCAATATCCACTATGTTTATTGGATGTGCTTCAACCCCACCTATTTCAACTTATGGGGCTTCTATTGATTCTTTAGTAAAAGTAGTAACAGAAGTCCCTGATGGGGTTTCCACTACTTATTACTTAACTATTGAAAAAAGCATTGATGGGAAAGTGGTAGAAAAATCTACCATTAGGGATAGCGCCGCAGTAGCGGCTTGACCTACGAAAAACCCCAGTCGGCGCAGTAGCGCCTTAGTGGGGTTTTTCTCCGGTACATTTTTGTGGCCCTGGAAACCTTCGGTTTCCTTATTCGGGCCATAAAAACGTCGTATAGCTTCACGTCTATGCGAAATGGCGCTTAAATTTTCTGGAAACAATGAAAAAATCACCTTGACAAGATATCAAAACATAGATAATATATAGATATAGACTTTTTTGGAGGTTTTTTATGCCGGTTATAAAGAAAAGTGCCGAATTACGGAATAATTATGGTGAAATTTCTGCATTTTGCCATAAATATAGGGAACCAGTATTTATAACAAAAAATGGCGAAGGGGATCTTGCGGTAATGAGCATTGAAACATATGAAACTTTATCGGGGAAAAATGAATTATATCAATTAATTCAGGATGGAATAGATGATATAAAAAATGGAGGAACTTTGACGAAGGAAGAAATTATAAAAAACATGGATAATGCCTTAGCAAAATAAAAATGTATAAATTGACATTTTCTTCCAAAATTAATGATGATATTGTCTCAGTAATTGGCTATATAAAAAATACATTGAAAGCACCTATGGCGGCAGAAAACCATGTCTCTGAATTAAGAAAGGCATATGAAAAATTAGAAGAAAACCCTTTTATGAGACCATTAGTTCATAATAAGTATTTAGCATCGAAAGGGATTAGATTTATGAATGTAAAAAATTATATGTTAATATATTATGTTGAAGAAGAAACCAATGAAGTATTTCTATATCGGTTTATGTATAGTCGTCGAGATTGGATAAATATATTAACGAATGATTTAGCGGAAGAATAAAATATTGTAAAAAGCGCCACATCGCATAACGAGACTGCTGAAAAAGTCATTTTGCAGAAAAAACATGCCTCTAAATGAGTGCTTTATAGTAGTTTTATGGCATGAAATGAGGGTCAAATTTTGCATGAAAGGGTTTTCCTACAATCTCAACTACGCTATGTGCAATTTTAGCTAAAATTTTCTCAAAAAATTAAAAAAAACACTTGACAATACGTATAAATCTTGATATTATTAGGCGTATGGAGGCTTCGAACCGGTAGGTTCGATGAATATATTATGGAAACAAAATTAACTCTAAAATTGGATCAAATGGTTATAAATTCAGCAAAACAATATGCGGAAAATAACCATAAAAGTCTATCAAAATTGGTTGAAGACTATTTTAAAAATTTGGTTTATGATTATACGCCACCTCCAAAATATCCGCCTTTAATCGAAAAATTAAGCGGGGTTATATCAGAGAAAGATTTGAAAAATCTCGCCAAAAATGACGAACGGGCACGTTATATTTTAAGAGAAAATATATGAAGAAAAAACTTTTTGTTGATTCAGATATAATTCTTGATTTATTGGCACAAAGAGAGCTATTCTACGGTCATGCGGCAGAATTATTTACTTTTGCTTATACTAATAAAATAGAATTATATACAACCGCAGTAGTATTAGCAAATGTTTTTTATATTTTAAGAAAACTTAAAGGCAATGAAGGAGCAAAACGACAATTAAAAGATTTAAGACTTTTAGTAAATGTTTTACCAATAAATACCAATATTGTTGATATGTCATTGAATTCAAAATTTAGTGATTTTGAAGATGGTTTACAATATTTTACTGCAAAAGAAAATAATCTTTTAGCCATAATAACAAGAAATGGGGAAGATTATAAAGTAAAGGATATAATAATACAAACAGCAGAAGAATATGTGAAAATCAATAAATAATTATTATAAGAACAATTATGGTGAACGCCAAAACGGCACAATTGCTGGTGACCGTATGGGAACAATTCTAGCAATAAAAGCGCAGCCGATGGTCCGAAGCCCTGGGACGAAACTTCCGGCCCCGGGGCCTTTTCTTTAGGACCTCTATGGTTATTTTTTATTTCCATCCAATAACGTGGCAAAATGCACGAAAAAGGATTGAACTTTCGTTAATAATGTAAAAAACACTTGACAATACTATAAAAACGGTGTATATTTCTAAATATATTTACACATTGGGAGAAAATATGAGGACGAATATTGATTTGGATGACACGTTGGTTAAAAAAGCAATGGAGATTAGTGGTCAAAATACCAAAAAAGCCGCTATAAACACTATATTAGGTGAATATATTCGAAAATATAATCAAAAGAATATATTAAAATATCGTGGAACGAAAATATGGGAGGGCGATCTCGAAAAGATAAGGGAGGAAGGATAATGGATATAATGGTTGATTCATCGGTTTGGATAGATTTTTTCAATTATTATAAATCAGAAGAAGCTGATGAATTGCAAAATTTGGTAGAACATAATAATGTTAATAATATTTCCATTTTAAACAATGATATAATGGAAATAACAAATAATGCAATAAATGTTTATAGAATGTTAAGGAAGAAAGGTATAACAATTCGAAAACAAAATGATTGCTTAATAGCTTCATATGCTATTCGAAATAATATTCAAGTATTTCATAAAGATCAGGATTTTGAATTAATAGCAAAAGAAACAAAATTAAAAATACATAAATTGTAAAGTACGCCCAACGCAGACCAAGGGTCTGACGCATAACGAGGCTGTAGGAAAAGCCATTTTGCAGAAAAAACACGTCTCTAAATGCGTGTTTTATAGTAGTTTTATGGCATGAACTGAGGGTAAAATTTTGCATGAAAGGGTTTTCCTACAATCTCAACATACGCTATACGCTGCGCCGCAGTAGCGGCGTCGTATAGCTTTCACGTTTCGTGCTTTAGAAAAGACGGCACAATTGCTGGTGACAGTATGGGAACAATTCTAGCAATAAAAGCGCAGCCGATGGCCCGAAGCTCTGGGACGAAACTTCCGGCCCCGGAGCCTTTTCTTTAGGACCCCGGTGGTTATTTTTTGTTCAACCCCATACAAGCCGCCCCGATAGCCCCTGCGTAGAGTCCCTGTGATAAAAATTGCACCTCAACACCCAGCACCTCTGAAAGCGCCCTGCGGATACCGGCGCTTTCCGCAAGCCCCCCGCTTAGTACCGCCGGCGTCCGGAGCCCGACCCTGGCGGCAAGACTGCTTATCTTTACCGCCAGGGACAGCGCCACCCCGCCTACAATTTCTTCCCTGCTATGCCCCTTTGCCAGGAGCCCGATGATTTCCGATTCCGCGAATACCGCGCAGGTGCTGTTCAGTTGAATGGATTTTTCGGCGGCAAGAAGTTCGTCCATGAGGCGTATATCCGCCTTAAACCGCTCCAGGATCATCTGCACAAAGCGGCCCGTACCGGCGGCGCATTTGTCGTTCATTTGGAAGGATGTCACCCGGCCGTTCTCCACCGCGATGACCTTGCAATCCTGCCCGCCTATATCAATCACCGTCCTCGTCCCCGGTATAAGGCAACAGGCGCCCCGTGCGTGGGCGCTTATTTCGGTGACGGCCTGCTTCCGTTCCCGCACCGTGTCCCGCCCGTACCCGGTGGCGATTACCGGTATATCGGTAACAGTATTACTAACAGATCCTTTTAATTCCACCAAAACACGGGAGGCGCTTTCCGGCAAATCCCACCCGGTGGGCAGCACAGAAGTAGCGGCAATACCATTCGGCCCCAGCAACACTCCCTTGCAGAGGGTTGAGCCGCAGTCTATGCCGATGGCGTATCCCTCCTCCATTTACAGCATCTCGATAAAGGCGGCGATGCGGGTTTTAAGCTGCTCCGTGTCCCCGGTGGAATAATCGGTTTCCAGGCTCATAAAAGGTATGTTACGGGTCTTGAGGAATTCCCCAATGGTATGTGATTCTATGGCGTAGGTATGGCAGGACTGCAATACCATTTCCAGCACCCCGTCGGCCTTGAATTGGGAACAGAGCCGTCCCAGCAGTTCAAGCCGGTTCGGGTTGGGGCTCATCACACTGCATCCTATGTTTAGGTAATAGTCAGCGAGGGCTTCGTAGGGATCGGAGGAGGATTCGTCAACCTGCCGGTCAAACTGTTTTGCCCCGGTGCAGTTTTCATAGGCCACCACCACGGCCCCGCTTTCCTCAATGACCCGGGTGAACTTTTCCGTGGCTCCCCCGGTGGGACAGCCCGTAACAATGATGCGCTTGGCGTTTACCGCAACAGGACGATTCCCGTTTTGATATTCCTTAGTAATACTGTTGATGGTATCTTCCAGTTCCTGTACCTTTTTTTCGTGGTCGAATTTATACTGGGTGCCGAATAATATTTGAAGCTGTTGTAACCCGGTGAACGGCGGGGGATTCATCACCGATAGTTCATACAGTTTTTTTAAAAGCCCCCGTTCCCTGTTCCGTTCCTTTATAGCCTGGCGCAGCTTTTCTACCGTAATAGTTACGCCGAACTTTTCTTCCACCCTGTTTTTTAATCGTTTGATCTCTTCCATCCAAAGCGCACGGGAAGCGGGCCTATCCTGGCTGTGGGGAAGTTCCATCACATGGACATCTTTGATCTTCCCCAGCAGCTCGTACATTTTTATTTTCCCGTCGCAGGTGGTTTCACCCACCACCAGATCGGAGAAGTACATATAGGGGCACTTATCGGCGGCGGCGAACCCGTAGGAAGCCTTAATGAGGGGACAGAGGTTGCGGGGCAGTACCTTCTCCGCCTCGCCGATGGTTTCGTCGCTGGTGGAACAGAGGCCCACCGGGATGAGACCGGCGGCTAGGAAAAGCTCCACCGGGACATAGGTGCAAAAGGTTCCAACTACCCCCTTCCCCTGTTCCTTCAGTTCCTTCATGGCGATAAAGCCCTGCCTGCGGGCCTCTGAAAAGGATTCAAAGATGTCCGGTAATGCATGGGTTCCGGATTCAAACATACGAACCTCCTCCTTCAATCCTCAACAGGGCTTTGTCCTACAGTCTATCCGGTACGCCGGGAAGCGCAATAAAGGTGTTCTTCGTCAGCGCCTGCACATCCACCGACGAATCAATAAGCCCGATCCTTTGAAGGTCCCGGGCGTTGCGCTCAATCGCCGTTTCCGCATCGCTCACCACCGCACGATAATTGTAGGTTGCCAATATCCTGCCGTTAAGCTCCGGGTCCCCGGCGACATACTGCGCTTCCCCCATAAGCCGGGCGGTCTCTGCGGGGTTTTCCAGTACCCAGAGGGCCGCCTTCTGTATGGCACGGGTGAATTTGGTCAGCGCTTGGGGATGATCCCTGGCAATCGCCGAGGAGGCAATGAGCATACAGCAGTATTCGTCCTTGAGGTAGTCATCCTTCCCCGTGTCGATTATCGCCCGCCCCCTGCCCTGGCTTTCTACAATTGAGGCGATGGGGTCATTGGCGGCCATAGCGTCAATCTGCCCGCGTTCCATGGCGAGGGCCAGTTCTGAATTGGGGTAGATAAGCCACTCCACCTCAAGGTTGTTCGTCGTGGTCCCGATGCCCAGTTCCGCAAGATAGCGCTGGACGATGATAGTCGCCGATGAATTCATGCTATCCGTACCTATCCGCTTCCCCTTGAGATCCGCCGGCGTCCTGATAGGCGAATCGGGGGGTACCAGCGCCTTGATACAGCCGGTATGTATGGCCAGGGGCATCTTCACCTCAAGGCCGTTGGCGATGGGTTGAATCATCGCCGATACCAGGTGCGTCGTAACATCAATCTGGCCGGTGGTGAGGAGCTGCGCCCGCTGACTCCAGTCGATCCGCACATCCTCGAAATTCAACCCCTCAGCTTCATAGAAACCCTTCTGATGAGCGATAAAAAACGGCGCGGAACAGAGGGTCCCGGCGATGGGTATCCCCACCCTGACCGCATAGTCATCCTCCGCCACCGCCTTTGCCTTGCCCTTGCAGCTACCCGCCGCCAGACAGATCCCAATCAACAAACCCGCCAAAACCACTTGTCTCATTCTCATACTGAACTCCTATTATATAGAACATTTTTTAGCGGAATCATCTATCTTTGATGAAACCGCTATATCCTACTAAAATCATAGTGTCAGTAGACAATGGTTTGGTCAAGCCATCCTTTTACCATTGGCCTGCTTCGTATAGGCAAAGGCAAAAAGGGTAATGACAAGCATCCCGATTATCACGGCGATTTTCCCATTTACCGGCACCCCGTTGGGAGAAGCGGCAATGCCGAAGTTATGGGCGGTGGCGCCGGCGGCTAAAAAGCCCAGGACGGAGATACCCGCGTCGGAGTTCCCTTCCCCGGCCATAACGAGCTGCCGCAGGGGGCAGCCGCCTAAGAGCACGGAGCCATAGCCCACTAAGGCCAGCCCTAAAAAGTTAAACACGCTATCGGTGTGGGCGATAGGCTGTCCGGCAAACCCGAGCTTAAAGTTCCCCAACGCAAGGTTGCCGATAAGGGCCGCGACAAAGATGGCAAAGTAGCCCCAAAACATGGTGGGATTTTTGATGAGCACGATGTTCCTGATGCTGCCCGACATACACAGCCCGCTTTTTTGGACCAGGGCGCCGATGACAATCGCCGCTATAAGGGCAATGACAACCGGCGCATGCATAGAGCCGGGCCCCGCTTCGCTAAAGCGTATAAAGGCGGGCCTGATAATAAGGAAGGCAAGCAGCACCACGGCGAGGATGGTCATAATAATACCGTTGGAGGCATTTTGCGGTTTCGTTTCCCCGAAGGAAAACCCTTTGCGGATAAATATACTGCCAATACCGACCCCGGCGCCAAACCCGATGAGCCCGACCAGGGCGTTTAAATCCCCGCCCCCCAGCCTGAGCATTACCCTCAAGGGGCAGCCCAGAAAAACCAGCGCCCCAATCATCACAAAAAAGGCGACGAAGAACCGGGACAGGCCGGCGGACCCGCCTTCACTTTTCCAATTCCCCTTGATTCGGGACAAGAGAAAGGCCCCCAACACAAACCCGAGAATCTCCGGCCGTAGATACGATGGCGCGGCGGCGACATCAAGCCCCAGGGCGCCGGCGGTATCCCGGAGAAAACAGGCCGCGCAGAGCCCCATATTTGCGGGATTCCCCAGCTTGGTAAGCATGACCGCCAAGCCGCCAATGACGACGCCGGTCCCAATGAGCCAAAAGACACTATTATCCTTTGCTTTGAGTTCCATACATTCCTCCTCCAAAAAATACATTTTATTGTACGATATATCAATAGGAGTTACCAGTCAATGCAACGAAGGCTTGACATGATGAAAAAAATGAATCAATATGAAAGCATGGGTGATAATATACCGTATATTGATAAAATTCTTCCCATTGTTATATCGCTTGCATCACCGGATCAGATTATACTTTTTGGTTCGTATGCGCGAGGGGATAATACGCAAAAAAGCGATATTGATTTACTCATAGTAAAAAAGAAGAACCTAAAAAATGGGCCTGCCATTTGATTCTATTTATATGGCTTTTTATGAAAACAAATTCAACAGGCCGCTATATCCCAGCTCTACATTCCCGCAGTAGTTCCACAATTTCCTGTGTTGTAATATTCAATTTCATACGGGGAATATCTTCAAGAGGAGATTTCCCTGTATTCTTTTTATCATACAAAAGGACTCCTTTTTCGGCGACGGTGTGTTCAAGGGTCAGGTATTTGCGGCGTTCCTCAAACGTGCTGCGATACTGGGTAAGAAAATCGACGGGCATCAGTATTGGCAAATGGTCTAAGCGCATATTCAGGTCTTCCATAACCAGTAGCGGGAGTTTCGCATTGTCATTCAGGACCACATAAAAGTCATAGTCCGAATCCTCCCGGGGGGTTCCGTAGGCGTATGAGCCAAAAAGGTATATCTGCTCGCAGTCGGAATTGGCAACGATGAGGTCTTTTATGGCAATAATTTCATCATTGATGATCACGCGTTCAGTTTAGCCTACCTGCGCCGGGGTAACAAGACGGCAGCGATTCGTTGAAGTTCCCGCCCTCCTGCGTTTATCCTAAAAAAAAAGAAAAAAGTACTTGATTATTTTATCGGCTTACGATATAGTATTAAATAACCGGGGTTTCGGATGAAGCCCCACAACGATACCAAACGGGAGGAAAGTGTATGAAGCTGTTGATATGTTCACGGTGATTGAGGTTGCATTTATAGCATCAGTTCCGACTAAATTACTTGTTGTGATTTCACCGTCGATTATGATAGCCCCTGCCTTTATAGCATCAGTTCCGGAGAGAGCAGGTATTGTGAA
>BNUX01000003.1 GCA_025997675.1 Spirochaetia bacterium
TGTTTTAGTTTTTTTTTTTTCTTGTGTTTATTGTAAAAAAAAAAAAAAAATAATTAATTTTTTTTATGTCTCCAGAAAAAGTTTAAAAAAACGGGTTTTCTGGGGAACCCACAAACGGTCACAAAAGGGAGAAAGTATATTAAGCTGTTTGCAATTTTCCCTAATATCTTTTATAGCACAAAAATACCCCCCCCCCCCCCCCCCCCCCAGCAAGTGACCTTCGCTTACTAAGTAACTGCATAGGGGGCCGCCCATGAGCAGGCCCTATGGTTTCATTCGCACCATCTATCGGGCCGCAGGGGAAATCCATGCCCAGCTCGTCGGCTCCGACTATAAACGGAAACACTGTGAGATGGCCCTGGCCAAACGGTTCAGCGGCGGCCGCTATGGCTGCGAGCAGAATGTAGCCCTGCCTTGTGTCATACCGGAGGCCGAATGGAACTCGGTTTTCCCCAGGCCCCAAACTATTAGGGCGGACTTTACCTTTTTTAACCGGCATGTCTTAGTCCGAATTGTCTTCTATAAACAAAGCATTTCGGAAGGCTCCTGCCGCGATATGTGGCGGCGTATGTACGCCGCAGACATTCCCCTGGGACTCATCCTCAACTTTGGCAGACCGGTCTTTGAATACCGCCGGGTAATGTACCGCCGCCGCCTGGCCCAGTGGCGGGAGGAACGCTGTTTGGGGAACCATGCAGGGTCTCCGGGGGCCTCATCAATGAAAAAAGGCCGGTTAGCGGCTTTTTTATACGCTTCCGAACAACAGCCATTGGCTGAGGGAGTTAATACCCGCCTGTATGGGCAGGTAATTTCAAAGTGTGATTCCTGATCCGCGTAGAAGCAGGGGGGAATCACTAAATAAAGGAGAAACCATGAAGAGAATTAATCATGGTCTCATAGTAGGTCTTGCCGTACTCCTTTTGGCGGCAGTATCTTTCGTTGGGTGCGAAAGCGCCACAGAAGCCGAAGTCATCACAGGCCCCGCAGGTGCCGCAGGTGCCGCAGGTGCTCCAGGTGGCACTGGTAACCCGGGCACCGTCTATCTGAGCGGAACTCAGACTCAGAATAGCGTGCAGGCCGCTCTTAATTCCGCAGCACCGGTTGTCTTTGCCGGGCTGAAGGTTGACGGCGTCGTCCTCATCCCCGCAGGGAAGACCGTAGCTCTGGTCGACAATCCTGCAATTGATGCCGTGTCCTCTGCCCCCAGCAGTTTGACTTTGATTGTGGCGGGCGGTGTAAGCGGCGAAGGCGTCATTGGGTCTGCCAGTACTCTCCTGGTGCAGAGAACAGCCATTGCTGCGAAAAATATCGCTGGAAGCACGGTCAGCGTGGTGGCTGCGGCTCCCGCTTCCGGTGCCATTCCGGCGTCCGCAATAACCGGTACCAATGTGGCCCTCATCGGCCCCATCACTGTCAAGACAGGCGCCTCGGGAGCCGGGGAAGTCTTGCCAACGGATCTTAGCACCAAAAATGTCTTCGTCATAGGCAACCTCACCGTGAATAATGTACCGACCCCAACCAGCCTCCATGTGTCAGGCAATGCCACCATATCGGTGGCCTTCACTATCGATACATTAACCGTAGGCGGCACAGCTGACATCACGAATACGCTGGCCAACGCGGGGTCAGGTAAGTACTACTTCAACGGCCTTACCACTACCGGGGCGCTTACTACCGGGGCAGCGTTAGAGATTGGCGGAGCCGGGAAGGTCACCATCGCTTCCCTCACCGGGACAAACCACCTCACCCTGACCAACACCAACCCGGCGGGTGTCACCATCACCGGCGCGTCGACACTTGCCGGCAGCAAAACGATTGACGCCTCTGCGAGTAAAGTCGTGTTCGGCACCGGCACCGACAGCGTCACCATCACCAAAGGCTTGCTGAAAAGCAACGCCGCTGGGCTTATCTCAGTTAACGTTAACGGCCAGGTACTTGTCCCCTATAGCAGTAACGCAGCGTCTCTTGAACTGCTAGGGACCGGCACGATTGTAACAAAGGGTACCGGTAAGGTGATTGTATCAGGGGGTTTACTTGAACTCGGCGGCTCTGGCACAAACACCTTCACGGCAGTAGGCGAGAAAATCACCATAACAGCGGCCACCGCTTCCGCTATCATTGATGCAAGCGCAGGTACCTCACACGTGGCAGGGGACGGGCTCATCTTGGGTACCAATGCATTTACCAACCTAAGCCTTCTGTCATACGGCAGCCCCTCTACGACTGCAACATTTACCGCAGCCGGAGCGAACAAAGTTAAACTGTTGACCGATACTATAATAATCGGTGCTACCAACGGCAGCCTCCAACTCGGAGTAACCGCTAATCTTTCCATAGGAACAGGTTCGGGCGCTATAGGTATCGGAGCAAGCGGTGCGCTTGGAATGAGCGGCTCTGGCGGAAAGATTTCAGGCGTACATTCCGGCGAAACCACCTATTTTAACGGTGCGCAAACCGGAGCTACTCTTAAGGGAACTGTTGCCGGAACTAATTACGATACCGGCTTAACATTCGCTAACTCTAATATCGCCCTTTCAGGCGGTGTAATAACAGCCAGTGGTACCCAAGCATCAGCAATAACAGGCAGCTCAGCCAATGGCGGCAAGTTGGATAAAACTTCCGTTTGCGGTAGCTAATAATCCTCCCGCGCGGGAGTAGTCGCGTAATGTGAACGAAACCCGCCTCCTGTATGGGGGGCGGCTTTCCATCCTGATTAAAAAACGAACGGGCGCCTGAGGATCCCAGACCTTGGTCTGATTGGTCCACACCGCCCCTTCGCGCAGGCGGTGATGCCGGGACCCATAAAGAGGCCCGGTGGACCGGCCCCCTATCCCGACACGAAGTCCGGGGTACCCGTACCTTACGTGAAGGTCCTTGGAACCCTCCTTTCGTAATTTACCCCTCATCAGATTGGTGGAGAAAAGTCATCCGCACCTATGGATGACCCATTCGCACCCGTGGATGACCCATCCGCACCTACGGATGACTCATCCGCACCTACGGATGACCCATCCGCACCCACGGATGACTCATTCGCACCTACGGATGACTCATCCGCACCTACGGATGACTCATTCGCACCTATGGATGATCCATCCGCACCCACGGATGACTCATTCGCACCTATGGATGATAGCGGGGTAGCCCGCAAAGGAGTATATAATGGGAAGAAGAAAGGTGAAGATTCCTCAAAAGCACCGGGAAGTCCTTACCCTGAATGAGCAGCAGGTTGCGTACCTGATGGTTCACGGAACCGCCATGGGATACCCCCAGGATTTTGTCGACCGGTATGCCGCCGGTACTGCCATTGCCCGGGTGACCCTGGGGAAGGTTGAGAACAAGGACACCAAAAACCATCAGGATGTGTTAGCCAACACTGCGGCTATTAAGAAGCAGAAGGGGTTTTTGGTCGAGGGTAATGAGCGGTATCTCCTGATCCCTCCCTGTACGGAGGAGAACCTGGACAAAATGGGGGCGGCGCCGGAAGCGACCGAGAAAACCAAGGAGAATAAGCCCAAAGGGATAATCCGGATAGGGGTGGAAAACCCCGCCAGATGCCAGGTGAGACTGCGGCTTGACTGGGACCCCACGTCCCAGGCGGATCCCAATGACGAGGAAGCCACCCACGAGATCCACTACCGTCTGGACCGGCCGGGGGTGCTTCCCCCGGCGGGCGGCTACGAGCAGCAGGACCTGGGTCTTGTCATCAACGACCGTAAGCTGCACCTGACCATCAGCGTGCCCCAGGAATATTCCGGCGGCACCATGTATGTGTCGGGCCGCTTCCTCAATCACAGCGGCAAGCCGGGGGACTTCTGCGCGATTGTGGTAATTATTATTACTTAGCTTGTTTTGGGGGAAAGGCCCAGTCCTATTGGGGGCCGGCCTTTTCCCTGCCCCTTTGAGTGGTGGTTGACGGGGGAGAATTGTGGTATAGTGTAGGGAGGAGAACGCTATGACCACAACGCAAGTACAGTCCGAAGCCCCGATGACCTATGAGCAGATTCGGGCAATGTTTCAGGATATAGGGCGGAGCCAGAAGGAGACGGATCGGATATTACAGGAGACTTACCGGATAGTCCAGGAGACCACCCAGAGCCAGAAGGAAACAGACCGGCAAATTCAGGAGACCGACCGGATATTACAGGAATTAGGGCAAGAGACAGACCGGCGAATCAAAGAGGTTGCCCAGCATCTTGGCGGAATGACCCAAAGTGACGGCGATTTGGCGGAAGAACTTTTTTTTACCTCATTGGAATCCAAAATGACCTTTGCCGGGCAGCACTACGATTTCATAGATCGCAATTTCAAAAGGAAACTCGGCGCTCTCGAAGGTGAATACGACATTGTCCTCCACAACGCCGCCAGTGTAGGAATCGTTGAAGTGAAGAGTAAGGCGAAGACGGAACATTTAGAAAAACTGGTTACCAAAAAACTGCCGGACTTCCGTACGCTTTTTCCTGAATACCGGGATTACCCCATCTACTTAGGCATCGGCAGTATGTCCTTCGACAAAAAGGTACTGCAGAGAGCCCAGGAACTGGGAATTGGTATTCTCCGCCAAAAAGGCGATACCATTGAAGCCGATACCGGCGCCGTCCGTGCCTACCGGTGATAGTGTCAATGGCGCTATTTGTTCCACCCCTTATACAACATTGTCAAAGGCCTCATTTTAGTATATATTTAGAACAAGGAAGGAGACCTGTATGTCCGATACCTACCAATTGACCATAGAACTTCCTCAATCGGCAAAAGATAAGCTGCCCTATGGTGAAAAAACCGCAAAACAGCTCATTGCCATGGACCTGTATAGAAAAGGGGGGGTAAGTGTCGCCTGGGCTGCGCGGGTAGCCGGAATGGATCGCTTTTCCTTTGCGGATCGCCTTGTGGAGAACGGCATTGAAATACGCCAGCAAACAGCAGAAGAAGTAATGGCTGATGCGGACAGACTGGAACGCCTGCTGGCCTCCTCATGATTGTTATTGCCGATACCGGGCCTATCCCTTGCCTTCGCTCCGTGCCGTGCTTGCTATCCCGGCGCAGATAGGCTAAACTGAAAGCATGGTCATCAATGATGAAATAATTGCCATAAAAGACCTCATCGTTGCCAATTCCGACTGCGAGCAGATATACCTTTTTGGTTCATACGCCTACGGAACCCCCCGGGAGGATTCGGACTATGACTTTTACGTAGTCCTGAACGACACCGCCAAGAACCCGATGCTGGTTACGGAAGACCTCTGTGTGTCCTATGGACATTTCCGGTTAGGTTTGATCCGGCAAAATAAGCGTTTGGGCATGAAAACAAAGCCCATGCCCGTCGATTTTATTGCCCAATATCGCAGCAGGTTCGAGGAACGGAGCAAAGACTATCCCTTTGAACACACCATCGCCGAAAAGGGAGTGCTGTTATATGACAAGTGCGCTGTCTACTAAGCAATTGACAATATATTATATATAATACTATGGGAGGCTTTATGAAAAAGTCACAAGCGGTAACATGTACGATTTTAATTTTTGCTCTAATGGCAGGCTGTGCAACCCGGACGGCATTTGTCCGTGAAGACAATGCCGGAAGTATATTGATATACGGAGATTCCATTACATGGGGATACGTACCGCTGGCGAAATTGCCATTTGAGCGTTACCCCTTCAGTGTCCGGTGGACGGGGATACTACAAAAGGAACTTGGTTCCGGCTATACGATTATTGAGGAAGGGCTGAATAGCCGTACAGCCGGTGTTGACGATTTTCCCGAACTGGATCCCGCGATTCAGGGCGATTTGAACCTTAATGGCAGGCCTTCGTTTCTGCCGGTTATCCACAGCCATGAACCGCTTGCCTTGATAGTAATCTTTCTGGGTGCAAATGACGTGCGTCCCTATCAAAAACAGAGTTTGGAAGATATAAGAAATTCCATAACCCAACTGATTAGAATCGCAAAACTGGGTACCTATATATCATCACCTAAGATTCTGCTTGTAGCGCCGCCGCCGCTTGGCCCGGGACAACACGAGGGGCTTAACAGTATCTTTGAGGGGGGAGGCTACGAGCTTTCCGCCCAGCTTGCCCCGCTTTACCGGGAAATTGCCCTGTCGGAAGGAATCGAATTCTTTGACGCAGGATCGGCAGCCTCGGTTAAGGATAGCATTGACGGCGTACATTTTGACAAAGAGGAAAACCTGAAGTTTGGGAAAGCCCTTGCGGTCAAAATCAGGGAGATTCTGCCATGACGCGCCATAAGGATGTTGTAACACTGTTGGCGCTTACCCTAACAGCCGCACTGGTTTTGGCGGGCTGCCCTGATCCAAAAAATAATTCAAAAAACAGCGAACCGCCGGGACCGGGCGATTTACCGCAACTGCCTGTCGGAATAACGGCTGTTGCTTCCGATACCGAGGCGATAGCGCTATTGAATGTGTTTAACACGAGCGATATTGGCGGAACTATCGATTCTGAGGCAAGGGCAGTAGTTAAAGCGGCGCTTGCCGTAGAAAGCAAAACTCCGAAGGATGATTATAGCCTCAACAATATACCGGGAGACGGCGTAATGGTGGTGCAAGCCGAATATGCGGAGTCGTGGACAGGACCTTGGCTTGGAGATGATTATGATACTATCACCTACACGGTGGGTCAGTCCGGCGGTAATTCAACGGAAGAAAAGCAGAAACTCAAACTAACGGAGAATAAAACCCGGTCTACTATAACGGCGCTAAGCGGGAGTTTTTGGGATTTTAGCTGCAAAGACTATCAGAATTATACGGTAACGACTACCGGTACATGGGAAACTACAAAAGTAGATGTATCCCGATCGACTGAATATGTCTATGCGTTTGGTTTTACGGTACAAGATACTACGACCTTGAAAGCCGCTAAAATCATTTTACACGCGAAATGCACGTACATACTATCCGCAAGCGATAAAACAATGGCGGATTTGGAGAGTTTAGAAACAACAGAGCGTACCTATTCCGGTTCGCTAAGGGTATACGGTGCGGATGATGCGGTGGTCTACGAGCTACCCATAACCGATCGGGAAAGCAATGATGAAACGGGTACTTATTTTTCATTTTGGGATTAGTGTTTCCCCGCCGCCTCGTAAATAGTCCCGTAGATCTCCGCAATCTGCTCTTCCTCCAACGCGGCAAAAGCCACTCGGAGTATGCCGGGGCCTAAGGCGATGGTCCCGATGCCGTGTTCCGCCAGAAGCTTTTTCCGCAGGGATTCTGCATCTATACCATTACAGCGGAAGCTCATAAAGTAGCCGGAGTTGAAGGGCATGGGGCTGAGTTTGGGGTGGGCCGGATGGGTTGCAATGAATGCCTTCACCGCCCGGTAACGACCCCGGAGCAGTTCGTAGTTGGCTTGTTTTTCGCCCGCAGTCCGGGGGTCCGAGAGGACCTTGAGGATCAGGTATTGGGCGGGGGTGTTGGCGCAGGATACGGATGAACGGATGGCCCCCAAAAGTTTCTTGCCCAGCGCGTCCTGGTGTTCCGGTTTGAGACCCGGGGAGCCGAAGGTGACAAAGGCTACCCGCAGGCCCCAGACGTAGTCTTCCTTGGTGGGGCCGTCGATTTTTACTGCCAGGACCTTTTCATGGAGGTCTGCCAGGCGGCTGAACAGGGACTCGCGGTAAATATCATCCTCGTAAAAGAGGCCGAAGTAGGCGTCGTCACAGATTACCAGGATGTCCGCGCCGTTTTCAGCCGTTTTCCGGATGATGCCTACCAGGGCATCCGTCTCGGCGCGGGTGGGGGAGTAGCCCGAGGGGTTATTGGGGAAGTTGAAAATGATCCGCACCGCACCGGTCTTGGCTTCTTCCCGGATGGCCGCTTCAATGGCAACAAGGTCCAAACCGGGACCTGTACCGAAGAAGGGGACCCCCCGGACTTTGGCGTCCCGGCGCTCTGTGAAGATCAGGCTGTAGTTGTCCCAGCAGGGATCGCTGGCAATGATGGTACTGGTTTCGTCAAGGAACAGATCCGCCACAAAGGCGATCCCCGCAGTGACCCCGGGGACGGCGGCGGGAAGGGTAATCCCTTCGGGCTTGAGGGAGGGGTTTTTCTTAACCAGGGAATCCTTCCAGGCTTTGCGGACCTCTTCGACCCCCGCGGTGGGGGCATAGGTGACCTTTTCCTTCGCCGTAAGGGTGGGCATGGCGTCGCTAATGGCGGACAGGATCAGGGGCTGGCCCTGGTGAAAAGCCATGCCGATGGTGGCGTTTTTTACCGGGGCCAGTTGTTTCGCCTCGTTTGATTGGGCGATGATCCCCCGGGGGAAAAAAAGGCGGCGGCCAAGGGAGGACAGAAGCCGACCCGTGACGGTACCGTCCAAAACGGCGTTGAGTTCGCTTGCAAGTGGATTCATATACCTGTGAGTATCCATATACGTTGCCCCTTCGTCAATATATTGGTACAATAAAAACATGGCTCAACAAAATGCGGATGCCCTGCTGACCGGGGCACGGAACGTGCTGGACTCCTGCCGAAGGGAGATGGCCAAGCGGGTTATCGGGCAGCGGGAGATGATCGACGGGCTCCTTATGGCCCTGATTGCCCGGGGGCATATCCTGCTGGAAGGGGTGCCGGGGCTTGCCAAGACCCTGGCGGTTAAGAGTCTGGCGGAAATTACCGGGCTGGGATTCAAACGGATACAGTTTACCCCGGACCTGCTCCCTGCGGATGTGACCGGGACCCTGGTGTGGGAACAGGCCACGGGAAAATTTTCCGTGCGCCGGGGGCCGGTCTTTGCCAACGTGATCCTGGCGGACGAGATCAACCGGGCCCCCGCCAAGGTACAGTCCGCATTGCTGGAGGCTATGGAGGAGTATCAGGTTACCATCGGGGAGGAGAGCTATCCCCTGCCGGACCCCTTCTTTGTCCTGGCTACCCAAAATCCCATTGAGCATGAGGGAACCTATACCCTGCCCGAGGCGGAATTGGATAGGTTCCTCCTTAAACTGCTGGTGCGGTACCCAAGCCCGGAGGAGGAACTCCGTATCCTCCGGCCCCTTAATGCCACACCGGCCCTGGCGCCCATTCTCGGAGCGCCCGAACTGGAGAGCCTCCGCTTTGCTGCGGATGCGATCCGTATTGACGATAAAATAGCGGAATACATTGTTTCGGTGGTTGCGGCCACGAGGCCTCCCGCTGCTACTGCCGCCTCTGGAAGGGCAGGGCGGGAAGGGCTGTACCGGTATATCTCCTTCGGCGCTTCTCCCCGGGCCTCCATCGCCCTGTACCGGTGCTGCCGTATCCTGGCCCTCTTTGACGGCCGTCCCTTTGTTACCCCCGAGGATGTAAAGACCGCCGCCCTGCCGGTACTGCGGCACCGCATCGTCCTTTCCTATGAGGCCGAAGCGGACGCCCTGGATCCGGATGCGGTGATTTCCCGTATCCTGGCCTTTGTCCCGGTACCCTGAAAATGGACCGTCACGAACTGCTGCAGAGAATCACCACCTTTCCCCTGGTGGCCCGGGGCCTCGCGGAGGACCTCCTCTCCGGGGACTTCCGCTCGGTTTTTAAAGGCCAGGGAATCGAGTTTGACGAGGTCCGCCGCTATGAGCCGGGGGACGATGTCCGTTCCATCGACTGGAATGTGAGCGCCCGGTTCGGAACCCCCTATGTAAAGCTGTACCGGGAGGAACGGGAACTGACGGTGTGCCTGGTGCTGGATGAGTCCGCCTCCATGTTCGCCGCGGCGGGTATGCGGCGCCGGGATCAGGCTATCCTGGCGGCGTCCCTGGTGGCTTTTTCCGCGGAACGGGCGGGGCAGCGGATTGGGGCGGTATGCTTTGACCGGGAAATTACCCGGGTGTTTAACCCCCGCAAGGGGCGATCCCATATCATGAGCATCATCAGCGGACTCTTAAGAACCAATGACGGCGGGAAGGGCAGCAATCTGGGGCTTGCACTGGAGGGATGCGGGCGGCTCCTCAAGCGGCGCAGCCTGGTGGTGATCCTTTCCGACTTCCTCTGCATCAACTGGGAGCAGGAACTGGGGCATCTCTGCGCCAAGCATGATGTGATCGCCATCGGGATCACCGACCCCCTGGACGCGGAGATCCCCAACCTGGGGCTTCTTACCATGGGGGACCCCGAAACCGGCGCGGTGCTCCACGCTCCCACGGGTTTTCCCTCCTTCCGCTCCGCCTGGGCAGAATGGCACGGGGACCGGACCACCCTCTGGAAGTCCCTTTGCCGCCGCTGCGGGGCCGCCTACGTGGAACTCTCCACCGCCGAAGATGCTCCCACGGTGCTGACTCGGTTCTTCGGGGGACGGAGGACCACATGAGGTATGTTCTTCTCCTTGCGTGGCTTATCCTGCCGGTTTTCCCGGTCTTTCCCCAGGATGGCGATGCTCCCTACCTCATCCCCCGGAAGATTTTTGTGGGCGATAAGGGGAGGCTGGTGTTTCCCCTGGGACATGATACAGACATAAGCGCCATTGGCGCCGTAATCCAGGGAGCGGACCTGCCCCAGTCAAGGGACCTGATAATCAGCCGGGTGGAGGTGGAGCAGCGGGGGGCCTCTGTCCGGCTCCTGGTAGATTTCCAGGCCTTTACACCGGGGCGTATACCACTGCCCCCCATCAAAATTGCGTTGAACGGCGTCTCCCATACCTTTACGGGGCTTGAGGTTACCGTCAGCTCCATCCTGCAGGTGGAGCAGCGGGGGATGGTTCTTTCGGGGCCCCTGGAACCTCTGGCGGCGCCGGGTACTGCGGCGCTGATCTACGGAACCGTTCTGGGGATCATCCTCCTGGTTCTTGTGCTGACCCTGGGGGGCTTCTGGGGGAAAATCCGGGTGAAGGATTTTGCCGAACGGTGGAGGCGGCGCCGGGTTATCCGGGCCATGGAACGGAACATCAAGCGGCTGCAGTCCGCACTTGCGGGGGCGGAGGCGGGTGTGGGCAGGGAAGGGCAAATCCTGGAGACCCTCTCGGGGGAATTCCGCACCTGCCTGGGAATACTTACGGGAATTAACTGCCGGGCTATGGTACCCCGGGAATTCCTTTCCCTTCCCGCATTGGGAGGCCCCTTAGCACTTTCGCCGGCGGCGCTTTCGGAACTTTTCCGCCGCTGCGATATCCTCCGGTTCAGCGGGGCGGGTATTGAGCCGGCGGTGGTGAGGAAGCTTCTGGATGAATTTAAGGAGATGACCTTTCTTTTGGCTCTAGCCGAAAAGGAACGGTACCGGGGCGGCAAGGAGGCCCGCAGATGAATATTGGTTTCGAGCGGCCCTTCCTCTTGTTTGCCGGCGCAGTAATAGTGTTTGTGTGTTTCACGGTCTCCCGTTTCCTGAAGGGCGCTTTTACCCTGCTTATACCCCTGGGCCCCCCGGGGGGAACCCCCTTCAAGCCCCCCATCAACGTGGAATTCCTGGTAAAGATAATTCACTTCCTGGACCTGGCCGGTGTTTTTGCCCTTTTTATCGCCGCTGCGGGGCCTATTTTTATCAGCACAGAAACGGTGTGGCTTAACCGGGGGGCGGATATTCTCTTTGTGGTGGATGTCAGCCCAAGTATGGCGGGGCAGGATATGAACGGCCGGAGCCGCTTTGATACGGCCCGGGATTTGGTCCGGGATTTTGCCTCGAGGCGGCCCACCGACGCCATAGGCCTGGTGGCGGTGGGGAACGACGCGAGCCTCCTGGTACCCCCCACGGTTGACCGGACTGCGCTGTTCTCCCGCCTGGAAGGCTTGCGTATCGGCGAATTGGGTGACGGTACGGCCCTGGGGATGGGTCTGGGGATTGCGGCGCTGCACATACGGAATTCCTCGGCCCCCCGGAGGGCGGTGGCGCTGATCACCGATGGGGAAAACAACGCCGGGGCGATTCACCCGGAAACGGCGGCAGCGGCCCTGCAAAATGCCGGAGCATCCCTCTGGGTTATTGGCGTGGGGGGGGGCGGGGAGGTTCCCATTGACTATGTTGATCCGGTTACCCGGATACGCCGTACCGGAACCTTCGATTCCCGGTTTAACGCCGAAACCCTGCGGTCCATTGCCCTGAGCGGCGGTGGACAGTATATTCCCGCCCCCTCGGCGGATGCCTTTTCCCATGCCTTTTCCCGCATCGATGAAGGGGAGCTGATCATCCGCCGTTCCGGCTCCATAAACCGGACCCGGAGTTTTCAGGTCCCCCTTATCATTGCCGCCCTGGTTATGATCTGCGCCGCACGATATATACGGCGGCATATACTGGGGGCCTTCCTGTGAGTTTCGATAATCCCCGTGCGCTGCTTGCCCTCATAGTACTCATCCCTGCAGTCTTTTTGGCCTTCCTCCATTACCGTAAAGGGCGGGCTGTGCTGGGTTTCCTTTCGGATACCGGGGGCGGCCTCGCCTCGAAGCTGCGTTTCCGGTACCTGGTTTCCACCGTTGCCTTCCATCTCTTCCTGGCCTGCGTGATCATCGCCCTGGCCCAGCCCCGTGGCGGGAGCCGGCTGGTAAGTGAAACCCGACGGGGGGTGGATGTGGTCTTTGCCATCGATCTGTCCCGCAGCATGGATGTCCGGGATATTGTAAGCGGCGGTCCCTCCCGGCTTGGCCGGGCGGCTTCTCTGATCATAGAGCTGGTCAACAATCCCTGGTTTACCCGATCCCCGGGTATCCGCTTTGGGGCGGCCATTGGCAAGGGCCGGGGGGTATCGGCCCTTCCCCTGACCGAGGATACCGAGGCGATCCTGGCCTTCCTGTCGAGCCTCTCCGGGGCCGCCATTACCGGAGGGGGCACCAATCTGGAATCCCTGGTGGACGCCGCTTCCGCTTCTTTTCAGGACGCCTTCCCCAGCCGCCGCCGGATCATCCTCCTTTCGGACGGGGAAGCCCTGACCGGTTCCCTGGCGGACGCCCTGGATCGGGCCAGGGCCGCCGAGATCACCCTCATCGCCGTAGGGTTAGGGTCCGTTGAGGGCGGCGCAGTTCCCCTGGGGGAGGACGGGCGTCCGGTGATTAGTGTACTACGGAGTGATACCCTTAGGGACGCTGCGGAGCGGACGGGGGGTATTTACATAGATGGAAACCGGAGCAGCGCCGCAGGGTCACTGGCGGATTACCTGGCGTCCCAGGCCGTGCCGGGAAGCGGAGGCGCCGGAACTGCCCTGCGGGGATTCCGGCGGGAGACAGAACCCCTGGGGTATATCTTTGTCATCGCCGCCCTGATCTTTATGGGCATCTCGAAAATTATGGAGAAGGGGAGGCGGAAACATGGCTGAACGAAAATACCTTACATGGTTTCTGTTCGTAGTACTGTTTCTGTTTATCACCTCCTGCTCGCAGATCCCGGGAAAACTCATGCTGCTGCGGGGGAATTTCTTTAATGCCCAGGGCATGTATACCGAGGCGATACTCGCCTACCTGGAAGCGTTGACTTTTCCCGAAACCGCGCCCTATGCGGAATACAGCCTGGGTTCGGTGTACCTTTCCCTGGATGAGGGCGCAGCGGCGCTGCAGCACTTTGCCGCCGCCGAGGAAGCCTTGGCCAAGGTACTGCGGGTGGATCACCGGGAGTTGATCTACCGGATACATTACAACAGGGGGGTGATCCGGTTCCATGCCGGAGACTTCGGGTCTGCGGCGGATCAGTTCCGCACTGCCCTGGAAACCGACGGCAGCCGTATTGAGGCGAAACGGAATCTGGAACTCAGCCTCCTGTCCCTGTCTCAAGAGGAAGCCGCAGCATCACTATCGCTGAATTTTAAGGATGAACAAAAGGACCCCCAGGTTCTTTTTGACTATATACGCCGTAAGGAGCAAGACCAATGGAAAAGCCGGGAATGGGCCGGGGACACCGGTCCCACGGGCCCCGATTACTAATTCTGCTCCCCCTGATTTTCCTTCTTGGGCAGTCCGGGGAGGTTCCCGGGGGAGAATCCACGGTACTGGTGGAAAGTTCCCCGGCACGCCCGGTCCTGGACGGCGCCTGGCGGATTTCTATCCAGGTGGATCATCCGGTTCCCGAGGAGGTGACGGTCATCCCGCCGGAACTGCCCCCCTCCCTCACCTTTGCCCAGTCCCGGAAGGAAAAGCGGGGAGGGCGCTGGACCCTGGCGGAGTTTTTGTATGTCCCCCATAGGACCGGAGAGGTCACCCTGGGCTCCTTCGAGGTACTGACCCCGGTTTTCAGCATCAGGACAGAGGAACTGCGGGCCTACGTGACCACCGCAGGGGGCGCCCCGGAATACCACCCCCGCCTGGTCTGGGAGGCCCTGCCCGCCGCCCTGAGTATCGGGGAGACCGCGGAACTGAGCCTCCGCATCCGCGATGGGGAGCCCGGGAGAAGTCTTCGTCCGGGGCCTTTTCACGCTACCGCCCCGGCGGAGGCGATCCTGGAGGAACTCCCCCTGACCGACTCTGATCTGGATCAGGGCAGGGTATTGCGAATACGCCTTACGCCTCTTTCGGGAACCCTGGTTACCCTGGGCCCCTTCACGCTCCGGTTTGATACCCTGCGCCTGGAATCCCCGGCTGTCTCAATACGGCTCCGTCCGCCGGTTTCCGGTAACCCTGCTCCCGCTAATGCCGCCCCTATTTCCACCGTCCCTGAAGTAAGCTCCCCGCTCATCTGGGCGCCGCCGCCCTTTCCCGAAAACGCGGATGAGCCCTTCCCCCTTTTCCGCAAAGCCTATGAGGAAACCCTGGATAGAGCCCGTGAACTCTGGAGCCGGGCCTGCTATGCCGAGGCGCTGGCTGAACTTCGCCGGGGGGAACGGGACCTGTTATCGGGTCCGAAACTGGCTATACCCCGCCGGGCGGCGGAAGAGGCCCTGGGGCTTACGCAGAAGGCCGGTACGGCGGATGAAAAATGGCGTCCGCGCAATTTCTTTTCAGCCCTGATCGTCCTTAGTTTTTGTTCACTGTTCTTGATCCTGAGGCTTTCCCTGGGAGGACGGCGGAGGGGAAGCGCGGTAAAAAAGGGCGGGATTTCCCTGTGTATCCTTTTACTGGTGACCGGTATTTTGGGGCTTGAAAAAACCGCGCCGGAGACAGGATACTTACGGGAAAGCGCCGCGGTACTCCGCGCAGGCCCCGGGGAAACCTTGCTGCCGGTGGCGGCCTACCGGGTACCGGATACCCAAGGGGCAATCAGCGCCCGCTGGATGGAAGGACAGCCGGTACGCATTCGCGCCGCCGCAGGTGTCTGGGCCTATGCGGAAAGCCCCGATGGGGAGGCCGGGTGGGTGCCCCAGGATAATCTGGTTTTTTATTAGGTTTATTAGGCTTATTGAGGATACATCATGGATTTTGGCGATATTTTGGATCAATGGGACCGGCAGACCGGGAAACCTGCGGGAAAGAAGGCGGTTAAGGCGGAAGAGGATACGGCGAACCCTTCCTTACAAAAGGTTGATCCCCTTACGGCCTGGATGCGGATATACGGCGTTCCCGATAAGGACGCCGAAATTGCCGAGACCTCCGTGTCCTCCTCTCTGCGCCGCCGCCGGCTCCGGGCCAAAAAAGCGGACGCGGCGCTCGATCTCCACGGTCTTTCCCGTGACGAAGCCTGGGCAGCCCTGGAGGAGTTTTTCCACACCTGCCGGCAGCAGGAGATGGAGAAGCTCCTCATCATCCATGGGAAGGGACTTCACTCCGAAACGGATACGGTACTCAAGCGGACAGTCCGGGAGTTTATTGAACGCTGTCAGTTTGCCGGGGAAAGCGGCCAGGGGGAGGCTGCCGACGGGGGAAGCGGGTCCACCTGGGTCCTTTTAAAAACGGACTTTTAGCGTTCGCGGTAGATGATCCGGCCGCGGCTTAAATCGTAGGGGGATAGGGCAATCCGTACCCGGTCGCCGGGGACGATACGGATGTAGTGTTTACGCATCTTTCCGGAAAGATGGGCTAGTATAAGGTGTCCGTTCTGATTGTCAAGTTCTACCCTGAACATAGTATTGGGAAGGGCTTCACGGACTACCCCTTCGACCTCAATCGCTTCTTCTTTCGCCACATGTACTCCTAAAATAATCTTTCTTTATCATGGTATAGCAGATGGACGGGAAAGTCAATTATAGTAGATCCGTGGCTATATTATACGAAACCGAACCTGCTCCTAAACGGGCTTTCCTCATAGGCATACGTGACGGCCGCTCCGACATTGCGGAAGCGGAATCCCTGGCGAAAGAACTGGCGGGGCTGGTGCAGACCCTGGAGCTGGAAATCGCCGCCCAAGAAAAGGTGCATATCCGGGAGCGTCATCATAAATTTGGGATGGGTACCGGGAAGGCCGATGAGATTGCCGAAAAGGCGGCGGAGTTGGGGGTGGACTGCCTGGTCTTCGACGGGGATTTGAGTCCCTCCCAGCAGAGGAACTGGGAACGGCTTACGGGGATTGCTGCGGTGGACCGGCAGGAGCTTATCATCCAGATATTTGCCGGGCGGGCCAGGACCAGGGAGGCGGAGATCCAGGTAGCGCTGGCGCAGCTTTTCTACTCATTGCCCCGGCTGACCCATAAGTACATCGACCTGTCCCGGCAAAGGGGAGGCCGCTACGGGACCAAGGGTTCCGGGGAGACCAAGCTGGAAATCGACCGGCGCCAGGTGGAGCAGCGCATACACCGGCTCAAAGAGGAACTGGCGGAGGTCCGTAAGCAACGGGCGGTTCAGCGGAAAAAGCGTGACAAGGAATCGGCGTCCTGCGCCCTGGTGGGGTATACCAATTCGGGGAAGTCCAGCCTGCTCAATGCTCTGACCGGGTCCGGGGTATTGGCGGAGGACAAGCTTTTCGCCACCCTGGACGCTACTACCCGCATCCTTCCCGGCAAGGGCCCCGGTCTGGTCATCACCGATACGGTGGGCTTTATCCGGCGGCTTCCCCATTCTCTGATTAACGCTTTCCGTTCCACCCTGGAAGAAGCTGCCCAGGCGGACCTGCTGGTTCACGTCCTGGATGCTTCCGATCCGGACATAGACCGGTACTTTGAAACCACCCTATCGGTGTTGCGGGATTTAGGGGCGGATAAAAAACCCATGCTCACGGCGCTGAACAAGGTTGACCGCCTGGAATCCGGCGAGGCCCTGGACAGTCTGCTCCGCCGCTACCCCAACAGTGTTCCTGTTTCCGCCCTGTCAGGCAGCGGCCTGGATGAACTGGCCCGGCGGATAGGCGCCGCTCTTTCCGGCCCGGTGCAGCGTTTCCGCTTTCCCGCAGACCGTTCCGACCTGGCCGCCCTGGTACACCGGAACGGGACGGTGCTGGCGGAAACCTACGAGGGGACCTATATTGAGGTGGAGGCGCGGGTGGAGGAACAGATGGCGGAAAAACTGCGGGACTATATCATCCCTTCTTAAACACAATTCCTTCCCCGTCCTTCCCTTGATCCGCAGTAATGATATCGCCTTCCTTGATCTTCCCCGCTATGATGAGCTTAGCCAGGGGGTTTTCCAGATCCGCCTGTATGGTCCGCTTTAAGGGCCGTGCGCCGAAGAGGGGATCGTAGCCCCGTTCCGCTAAAAGTTCCTTGGCAGCATCACTGAGTGTAAGGGTTATCTTCCGGTCCAGAAGCCGTTCCGTAAGGCGCTTGATCTGGATCTCCACAATTTTACTAATCTCCCCTTTACCCAGCCGGTTGAAGATAACCGTTTCGTCAATGCGGTTGAGGAATTCCGGGCGGAAACTTTGCTTGAGGAGTTCCATGAGCCCATCCTTGATATCGGCGGGGTTTTTCGCCTCCAGGATCAGGTCCGAGCCGAGGTTACTGGTCATAATGATGATAACGTTTTTAAAGTCCACCACCCGGCCCTGACCGTCGGTGAGGCGGCCGTCGTCGAGGATCTGGAGGAATACGTTAAACACCTCCGGGTGGGCCTTTTCGATTTCGTCAAAGAGAATAACGCTGTAGGGGCGGCGGCGCACCGCTTCGGTAAGCTGGCCCCCCTGCTCGTAGCCCACGTACCCCGGAGGCGCGCCGATAAGGCGGCTCACGGAATGTTTTTCGCCGTACTCGCTCATGTCGATCCGGGTCAGGGCCTTTTCGTCGTTAAAGAGAAAGTCCGCCAGGGTCTTCGCCAGTTCGGTCTTGCCCACGCCGGTGGGACCCAGGAACAGGAATGAACCCAGGGGACGGGCGGCGTCGGAGAGACCTGCCTTGTTGCGCCGGATAGCGTCCGCCACCGCTTCCACTGCGGTAAGCTGGCCCACCACCCGCTGTTCCAGCACTTTTTCCAAGTCTAGGTATTTTTGCAGTTCCCCGCTTAGCATCTTTGAAACCGGGATACCCGTCCATGTTGCTACCACCTGGGCAATGTCCTCCTCGCTCACCTCTTCCCGGAGCAATGCCGGCGCGCCCCCTGCAACGTTTTCCCGCTTTGCTTCCATTAAGTCGGTGAGCCGGGCCAGTTCCTTCTGCGTCTCGGGGATCAGCCCATGCTTAACCTCCGCGGCCTTCGACAAATTGCCATCCCGTTCGTAACGGACCTCGTCCTTGCGCAGTTCTTCTATTTTTTGCTTCAGTTCCCGTATCTTCTGAATGTCCTGTTTCTCGTTATCCCACCGGGCCTTCATGGCGTCCCGCTCGGCGGTCAGGTCGGCGATTTCCCTTTCCAGTTTTTCCAGCCGGTCCTTTGAAGCATCATCCTCCTCTTTCTTGAGGGACTGCTGTTCGATAGAAAGTTGGAGTAGTTTCCGTTCCAGCTTGTCCAGTTCCGTGGGCCTGGAGTCCAGCTCCATCTTGAGCCGGCTTGCCGCCTCGTCCACCAGGTCGATGGCCTTGTCCGGGAGGAAACGGCTGGTGATGTACCGGTCGGACAGGGTTGCTGCGGCAACTAATGCCTCGTCCTTAATCCGCACCCCGTGGTGTACCTCGTAGCGTTCCTGCAATCCCCGCAGTATCGCTATCGTGTCCTCTACGGAAGGCTCTGCGGTGTAGACCTGCTGGAAGCGCCGTTCCAGGGCGGCGTCCTTTTCGATATGCTTGCGGTACTCGTCCAGGGTGGTTGCACCGATACAGCGGAGTTCCCCGCGCGCTAATGCGGGCTTCAACAGGTTGGAGGCGTCGGTGGCCCCTTCCGCAGCCCCGGCGCCAACCAGGGTGTGAAGCTCGTCGATGAACAGGATGATGTTCCCGTCCGCCGCCTGGACCTCGTGGATCACCGCCTTGAGGCGCTCCTCGAATTCGCCGCGGAACTTGGCCCCCGCAACCAGTGCGCCTAAATCCAGGGCCAGGAGCTTCTTCCCCTTGAGCCCCTCGGGCACATCCCCCGCAACGATGCGCCGGGCTAATCCCTCGGCAATGGCGGTCTTGCCGACACCGGGCTCACCGATGAGGACCGGGTTGTTCTTGGTGCGCCGGGACAGGACCTGCATCACCCGGCGTATCTCCTCGTCCCGGCCAATCACCGGGTCCAGCTTTTCCTGCCGGGCCAGGGCGGTAAGGTCCCGGCAGTATTTGTCCAGCACCTGGTACTCGTAATCCACGTTTTTACCTTCCTTATTTTTCTTCTATATTAATAAGATACGGAAAAGGATGCGGGGCGGCAAATTATTTTGCGTGTTGCCTTGAACCGGTCCTTTGCGGTATACTGGGAAGATGATGCCCTTACTACAGGAAAAAGAAAACCATTATACCTATGCCGATGTCCTTGCATGGGACGAGGATTTCCGTGCGGAAATTGTCAATGGGGAGGTCTACGCTATGAGTCCCCCGATCACCATTCACCAGAGGATTGTCAGGAAGCTAACGATAAAGATTGGAAACTACCTGGAAGGAAAAACCTGCGAGGTCTTCCCTTCCCCCTTTGGGGTCAGGCTGTTCCCGGAAGAGGACCGGAGCGATAATACGGTGCTGGAGCCCGATGTGGTGGTTATATGCGACCCCTCCAAGATCGATGAACGGGGCTGTAACGGCGCGCCGGACCTCATCATCGAAATTTTGTCCCCTTCTACGTCCAGCAGGGACCGGGTACTTAAATTCAACCTCTACCTTGATGCGGGGGTGCGGGAATACTGGATTGTGGACCCCGAGACACAGTCGGTACAGGTCCATGTCCTGGAACAGGGCCGGTATGTTACTTCCGTCTACGGCATTTACGATCCAAATGATACGGATAAAGGCATTAATACGGACCGGTACGTATCGGATAGGGTGCCCTTTACGGTGCTGCCGGGCCTGAGTATTGACCTTAAAACGATTTTTATCTCCTGAACAGACTATTGCCTACTATTTATCTATGTATTACATTGGACAATATTTTAGGAGGTCTTTTCTATGGCAAAAAAGATTATCTCGGTCAGGACCGTGGTGGCGGTGGGTATCGGCGCCGCCCTGGTGTTTGTGTTGATGCGGTTCGTTGCGATTCCCTCGGGGATTCCCAATACCAACCTGCAGCTTGCTCCGGCAATCCTGACGGTCTTTGCGGCGATTTTCGGTCCCTTGGCAGGGTTTCTCATCGGCCTTGTCGGGCATACCCTGACGGACCTTACCTGGGGAGCGCCCTGGTGGAGTTGGATTATCGCCGATGCGGTTTTCGGCCTTTTGGTGGGCCTCTGCTGGAAGTTCTACAAGATAGAGGAAGGGGAATTCGGGGTCAAGAACGCGATCATCTTTAATGTGATACAGATTCTTGCCAATGCCGTGGCTTGGCTTGCCATCGCCCCCACCCTGGACATCCTGATCTATCAGGAGCCGGCGGATAAGGTGTATCTCCAGGGGCTGGTTGCCGCCGGGCTTAACAGCGCCGTTATTCTGATCCTCGGTACCATCCTGGCCTTTGGCTACAGCCGTACCAAGGTTAAGGCGGGCAGCTTAAAGGCGGAGTAGTATTCCCTCCCCGGTACTGGTTTTCCGGCACTTTGGTTTTCAGTACCGGTCCCAGGCTGAACCGACTCTGTTTGATATTAACTTGTCGATTGGCCGCGGGGAGAAGATACTCATCCTCGGCCCCTCGGGGTCGGGGAAGTCTACCCTGGCCCATTGCATCAACGGGCTTATCCCCCACGCCTTTAAGGGCGTCTCAAGCGGTTCCTGTTCCATCATGGGGGAAACACCGCAGGCCCTGGACATTTTCTCCCTTTCAACAAAAGTAGGGACCCTACTACAGGATACGGACGGTCAGTTCGTGGGGCTCAGCGCCGGGGAGGATATCGCCTTTGCGGCGGAGAACGATTGTGTGCCCCCGGCGGAGATGCACCGGCGTGTGCTGGAGGCGGCAAAGATGGTCCACATGGAGAAGCACCTGGACAAATCCCCCCAGGACCTTTCCGGGGGGCAGAAGCAGCGGATATCCCTGGCGGGGCTCCTGGTGAACGATGTGGAGATACTCCTGTTCGACGAGCCCCTGGCGAATCTTGACCCCGCCGCAGGAAAAGAAGTAATAGAACTGATTGACCGGCTTCATAATGAAACGGGAAAGACCCTTATCATCGTGGAGCACCGGCTGGAGGATGCGCTGCATCGGCCGGTGGATCGTATCGTGGTTATGGATAAGGGGAGAATCCTTGCGGACCTTAAGCCGGCGGAGCTTTTGGCGTCAGATCTACTGAGGAAGACCGGGATACGGGAGCCCTTTTACCTGAGCGCCCTCAGATACGCCGGTATTGAACTGAATCCCGGCATGGGGCTTGAGTCGGTAGAAACACTGCGCTTTGATCCCAAGCCCCTTGCGGCTTGGGACGCGGCCTTGCAGGGGGAACAGCCCCCTATCCAGGCGCCGGTATTGCTGGAAGTACGGGACTTGCAGTATCACTACCCCGGAACGAAACAGGTTCTGGACGGGGTGTCCTTTTCCCTGGCGAAAGGGGAGTGCGTCAGCCTGGTCGGGAGAAACGGCGCGGGCAAATCCACCCTGGCGAAGCTCATCGCGGGGTTTATCCACCCCGATGCGGGGCAGATTTTGCTGGAGGGCAGGGACCTTGCGGACTATTCCATCAAGGAACGCTCTGAGCACATCGGTTATGTGATGCAGAACCCCAACCAGATGATTTCCTTCCCCCTGATTTTTGACGAAACCGCCCTTGCCCTGCGGAACCGGGGTGTTGGTGAACATGAAATCCGGGACCGGGTACATGAGGCCCTCAAAATCTGCGGCCTCTACCCCTTCCGCAACTGGCCGGTGAATGCCCTGAGCTTCGGCCAGAAAAAGCGGCTTACCATAGCCTCAGTATTAGTGATGGGCCCCTCCCTGATCATCCTGGACGAACCCACCGCCGGACAGGATTACCGCCACTATTCGGAGATCATGGAGTTCCTGCGGAAGCTCAATTCGTCACAGGGCCTTAGCTTCCTGCTGATTACCCACGATATGCATCTGATGATGGAATACACCCGCCGCGCCCTGGTCCTCTCCGAAGGGCATCTCCTAACCCGTGACTGCCCCGGCGGCGGCGATACCCCCGCAGCAATACTAACCGACGATACCCTGGTGGAGGCGGCAAGCCTGAAACGGACCAGCCTCTACGATTTGGCGGTCAAGGCGGGGATGTCCGACCCACGGGCCTTTGTCCGGCGCTTCATTGACTACGAGCAAAGCAGGAGGGTTACCGCATCATGAGCCGCTTCATGCTGTCCTACATAGACCGCCCCTCCCCGGTTCACCGGCTTTCCGGGGCAACTAAGCTGATAGTATTTCTCCTCTGGTCGGTGCTGACCATGGCGGGCTACGACACCCGGGTCATGCTGGTCATGAGCGTTTTAAGCATAGGAGTGTTTATCGTCTCCGGCACAAAGTTCCGGGATGCGTCATTTATTTTTAAGATGCTTGTCTTATTCATGATTATTAATATTATTACTATTTACTTGTTTGCGCCGGAACAGGGGGTGGTAATCTACGGAACCAGACATATTGTTTTAAACGGTGTGGGGCGCTTTACCCTTACGAAGGAACAGGTATTCTACGAATTCAATATCCTGCTCAAATATTCCATGATGGTCCCCATGGCGATAATCCTCATCGTCACCACCCACCCCAGCGAATTCGCCGCCTCCTTGAACCGGGTGGGAGTAAACTATTCCATCGCCTATGCGGTAAGCCTCGCCCTGCGCTATATCCCGGATGTCGAGCGGGACTACGAAAGCATCTCCCAGGCACAGCAGGGGCGGGGGGTGGAGCTTTCCCGGAAGGTGTCCCTGGCTCTGCGTTTCAAGGGCGCGGGAAGGATACTCCTCCCCCTGGTATTTTCATCCCTGGACCGCATTGATGTGATAAGCCAGGCCATGGAACTCCGCAGTTTTGGGAAACATAAACGCCGCACCTGGTATTCCGGGCGGCCCTTTACCGGGGCGGATGTGCTGGTCCTGATTGTCGCGGGGCTCCTCTTTGCCCTGGGGATGTGGATTACCTTTAAGGACGGGAGCCGGTTTTACAATCCCTTTTTATAAGCGGCTGCCCGGAATCCCCCATCTTCCTCCGTGTACTCTTTGCCGTAACTGTGGTAAACTTCCGGTAATGATTCCGGAAAAAAGTCTCGTGGTATACAAAACAAAACCCGCCTTGGTTCTCGAGACCGGCGAAAAAATAAGCATTTCCCTTGCCGGCGGTGAAACCCTAAAGGTCCGGGAGAAGGATATCGAATTCCTCCACAGCGGCCCCTGTACCCAGGCGGATCTTGACGCGCTTCTCTCCGGTACTGTTGACGGGGATGTGAAGGGCGCCTGGGAACTGCTCCTGGGAACTACGGTCCCCCTCTGCGATCTGGCCGAACTGGCCTACGGCGCGTACACGGTGCAGTCCGCCTGGGCCGCCTACGCCCTTCTTCGTGAGGGGCTGTATTTTTTGGGGGACATCACCGCCATAAGCAGCCGGGACGCCGCAGCCGTGGCTGCCGGTGAAGAACGCCGGAACCTGAAGCAGCGGGAGCAGGCCGACCGGGAGGCCTTCCTGGCCCGGCTTAAATCCGCCGCCCTGGACCTTCCCGCCGATAGCCGGTTCTTGCAGGATGTGGAAGCCCTGGCATTCGGCCGTACCGAAAAAAGCCGTACCCTGCGCGATCTGGATCGGCAGGAGACGCCCCAGGAAGCCCACCGGCTCCTCCTGGGCTCCGGCGCCTGGACGGTCCGGGTAAACCCCCATCCCCTGCGTTACGGTCTCGCCCTCACCCCGGCGCGGTGCGTCCCCCCTCCGCCCCCGGCCGGTGAATCCCGTACCGACCTGACCCACCTTGACGCCTATGCCATAGACAGCCCCTGGAGCCACGACCCGGACGACGCCGTGTCCCTTGAGAAGGGTCCCCTGGGGGATACCCTCTACGTCCACATCGCCGACCCGGCGGCCTCCATCCTGAGCGGCAGCCCCGCAGACCGGGAAGCCCGGGGCAGGGGCGCCACCCTCTACCTTCCCGAGGGCGCCGTCCGTATGCTCAGCGATGAAACGCTGGCCTTGTATGCCTTAGGGCTTTCCACCGATGAAGGCGGTACGGCTATTGACGCCCCTAGTCCCGCCCTCACCTTTAAGCTGCTCCTGGCGGAAGACGGCTCCATCCGGGAAATCGATATCTTCCCTTCCTTCATTCGTGTGACGCGTCTTACCTACGCCCAGGCGGATACCGAGCCCTCTTTAGCGGGCCTGTTCCAGGTGGCGGAACGTAATCTGAGTCGCCGGATTGCCGCCGGAGCGGCACAGATAGACCTGCCGGAAACCCACATCGCCGTAAACGGGGAAACGGTGGCTATAAACCTGATAGAACCCTACAAATCCACAGGCCTGGTTCAGGAGTGTATGCTTCTGGCGGGGGAGGGCGCCGCCGCCTGGGCGCTCCAACATCGGCTTCCTTTCCCCTTTGTGAGCCAGGAAACCGGGGACCTTCCCGAATCGCCCCTTCCCGGCATGGCCGGCTCCTACCAGCTCCGCCGCTGTATGCGCCCCCGGACCCTCTCGGCCAAACCGGGCCTCCATTGGGGCCTGGGCCTTTCGCAGTACACCCAGGTGACCAGCCCCCTGCGGCGCTACACCGACCTCCTTGCCCACCAGCAAATCCGCGCCTTTCTGCAAGGCCGCCCCCCGCTTTCCGAAGAGGAGGTCCTGCTTGCCCTGGCCGCCGGAGAAGCCGCCGCCTCCGCCACGGTCCATGCCGAACGGGCATCCCGGGCCCACTGGACTGCGGTGTACCTTGCCGGCAAAACAGGCGCCCAATGGGAGGGCCTTATAATGGAAAGAAAAGGTAATCGTTTTGTGGTGATGATCCCCGCCCTGGCCCTGGAAACCCAGGTCGCGGCCAGGGGAGATTTGGCCCCCAACGATCCCATCACCCTGACCCTTTCGGCGGTCAAAATCCCCGAGGCGGAATTAGTTTTTGTTCCCTTGACATAAGGCGGAATGTGTTTAGAATTAGTTTCATATGAGTGATTACCTGGATCCCAATAACGAGGAGCTGCTCAAGGACTTTTTCAGCGAAGCCCAGATGCAGGTTGATACCCTGGAGCAAAACATCCTCGTTTTGGAGAACGATGGCGGCAATAAAGACGCGGTGGACGAAATATTCCGTGCGGCCCACACCCTGAAGGGCGGGTCCGCAACCGTGGAGATGATGGAACTATCCCATTTTACCCACATGGTGGAGGATGTTCTGGACGCTATTCGCTCGGACAAACTCTCGGTCAACGAGGATGTGGTGGATACCCTCCTGGCGGCTATCGATATCATCAAAGCCATGCTCGGCCAACGCATGGAAGGGGCCGTTTATCAGGAGGACACCTCCGCAATGGAAGACACCCTGGAAGCGCTGATCCCCGAAGGCGCCAAGGGCAAGAAGGGGTCCGCTGCCAAGGCCAAACCGGCCGCCGCACCCGCGCCTGCCGCAAGCGCAGGGAGCCGGCCCTCCGATGGAGGGCTTCCCGAAAAGGAACTCCAGGAACTGCGGGAATCCGTGGATGGCGGCATGCCGATTTACCGTATCTCCGTGGTTTTTGACGAAAGCAGCCTGATGAATACCGTGGGCGGCATCCAGATTTACGCCGCCCTCAAGGGGGATGGCACGGTTCTCCGGACGGTCCCGGACTTTGAGGCGCTCTACGAGGATGTTTTCCATCCAACCGTGGACTACTACATCGCCAGTACCAAATCGCCGGAGGATCTTAAGAAACGGGTCATCATGCCCGATGTATCCCTTTCGGCGGATGTGGTTGATATAACTGTCGCCGCACCCGCACCCGCGCCAGCACCCGCGCCCACGCCCACGGAAGCCGCTCCCTCAGCCAAATCCGTTGCAGGGGGAGAGGATGCCAAGAAAGCGGGGAAAGAGGCGGGGTCCATCCTCCGGGTCGATTCCAAGCGCATCGACGACCTCCTCAACCTGGTGTCCGAAACGGTGATCACCAAGGCCACCTTTAACCAGATTAGCTACCAGTTCGGCGACCTGTTGAACGACCTCCACAGTATCGAAACGGTCTACCGGGAAAAGATTAAAGCCCTCTTTGACAGCCTGCCGGATTACCTGGACAGCATCCGGGAGGGACGCTCCATCAAGGATATCCGCAAGGAAATCAACGAAGACTATGGGGATATCTTTACCCTCTTTGACGGCTTTGAGACCTCCCTGAAAACCAATATGGGCAAATTCCGGGCAACCTCCCAGAACCTGGGCCGGATCACCGGGGAACTCCAGGAAGGGGTTATGCGAATCCGCATGGTACCCATCAGCCAAATCTTCAGCCGCTTCCCCCGGCTGGTCCGGGACCTGTCCAAGAGCCTCAACAAGAAGATCAACCTGGTTATCGAAGGGGAGGAGACCGAGCTGGACAAGTCGGTCATTGAAGACCTGCTGGACCCCATCATGCACTCGGTGCGGAACTCCATCGACCACGGTATCGAGTCCCTGGAAGAACGGCGGGCTGTGGGCAAACCCGAGGAAGGCATGGTCCTCCTCAGGGCCACCAACGAAGGGAACATGATAGTCATCGAGATTTCCGATGACGGCAAGGGTATCGACGTGGAGGCGGTCAAGGCAAAGGCGGTTGAGCGGGGCCTTATCAGTCCGAACAAGCTCCTCAACGATGTGGAAGCCTTCAACCTCATCTTTGAGCCCGGCTTCTCCACCGCAAAGACCATCACCAGCATATCAGGCCGCGGGGTCGGCCTGGACGTGGTCCGCCGGTCCATCGAGAAGCTTAACGGCACGGTGACGGTCACCTCGGAAAAGGAGAAGGGCACCAAGTTCCTCATCAAACTGCCCCTCACCCTGGCAATCATCCAGGGCCTCCTGGTCCGGGTGGGGGAGGAAATCTACTCCATACCCATTACCTCGGTTATCGAAAGCCTGCGGATCAAGCCCGAAGAGATACAGAAGATAGATAATTACGAAGTTTTCAATATACGGAACGATGTGGTTTCCCTGCTCCGGCTCAACCGGCTTTTCGGCATCCGTACCGAGGAACAGCAGGAGTACAACTTCATCGTTATTGTCGGGACTGCGGAAAAGAAGATGGGCTTCATGGTGGACAGCCTCATCGGCGAGGAAGACGTGGTCATCAAGCCCCTGCGGGACCAGTTCACCAATTCACCGGGAATTGCCGGGGCGTCCATATTGGGAGACGGTTCGGTTTCCCTGATCATCGACGTGGGCCAGCTTTTGGAACTGGGACTGCACCAGGAAATAGAAGCCCGGCGTGTCCGTGAAACCCATTCCCGGTAGAGCGAGGAAACCATGGCGGCAGTGATACGAGATTTGGCGGAAGTAAACGCCGAGTTACAGGTACAGAAAGAGCGGGCGGACACGGTGGACTTCAAGATGATCACCTTCTCCCTGGGGGGCAAGGACTACGCGGTGGACATCATGAACGTCAAGGAAATTGCCAAGGCGGATAAGTTTACCTATGTCCCCAACGCTGCGTCCTTTGTCCGGGGGGTCTACAACCTCCGGGGGGATATCATCCCCATCGTGGACCTGCGTATCTTTTTCCACCTTCCGGTGGATAAAAAGACGGACAACCTGGAAAACATGCTGATCCTCCGTATTGAGGACCGGGTCTACGGCACCATCGTGGACAAGATTGACCGGGTGGTGGGGATCAACTCCGAGCAAATCCAGCCCCCGCACCCCATTTTTGGGGATATCAACGTCAAATACATCAGCGGGGTGGTGGAAAAGCAGGGGGATCTCTTCATCATTCTGGACGTGATCCGGATTTTTACCCAGAGCGAAGATGATAAGGCAAAACCCCGGGGTCAGGCCATACAGGTCAGTTCCGGCCCTGCGCCGGATGATTTTTACCCCGTGCCGCCGGCAGCTGAAGGCGCCGCCGACGTACCGGCCCCGGCATACCAGGAGTCGGACCTTCAATTTATCAAGGAAAGCCTCTCCGCCCTCAAGCGTTTTACCGCAAGCCCCCTCAATGATTCCTGGGTCGGGAAGCGCTTCCGCGAGTGGACAGGGACCCACGGCGGCAGCGATATCCAGCTTAAAAACGCCGCGGAGGCCGACGAATTCCTCCAAACATTCCCCTCCCCCTCTACCGGGACTTTCTGGGATGAGGACTACGCCGCTACATTCAAGTCGGTTCTGCCGGATATGCCCTCCAACAGTATCCAGGTATGGAACCTCGGCTGCGGCAAGGGCTATGAAACCTATTCATTAGCGTGTATACTCAAGTCACGGTACCCCAACGGTCGTATCAAGATTTGGGCCAACGACAGCGACATCATGGCCATATCTCAGGCGCCGAACATGAGCTTTGACTTGGAGGATGTGCCGGAATATTGCCGGGAGTATATGACCAAGGGAAAAACCGGGCATGGTTTCAGCCAGGCGATCAAGGATTCGATACTCTTTGAATACCATGACGTGCTGAACGAGAACCCCTTGCCGGAACTGGACATCATCCTGGGCCGGGATTTGGTTTCCTTCTTTAATGAGCAGCAACAGGGAAAGATCCTGGCCGATTTCTCCGAGAAATTGAAGGCCCGGGGGCTGATTGTTCTGGGAACCAATGAAGAACTGCCGGAAAACGAGTGGATTCCTCTGGGGAAGGACACTGTTTCCGCATTTATGCGGGCTTAATAGGTATTTTGGAAGGAGTATGGAATGAGAGTCGAATATATTAATCCCTTTGTTGAAGCGGCCCATGATGTTTTGCAGGAAGTGCTTGCCGACCGGCTCAAGGAACTCAAGGCCGATGTAAAGCGGGGGGAGCTTTCCCTCAGATCCACCACCATGAAGATTATGGGGGTTGCAGCCCTGGTAGGTCTTGCCGGCGATGTTGAGGGGCGGGTTCTTTTTGATATGAAAAAGGAAACGGCCCTTGCGGTGGCGGGGGCCATGAACGGCGAAACCTTCACCGCCATGGACGAAATGGCCAAGGCCACCATCCAGGAGCTGGCCAACATGGTCACCGCCCAGGCGGTGACCAAGCTCCATGCTCAGGGCTTCAAGTTTGATCTTACCCCGCCTGCCCTCTTTACCGGGGAGAACATGGAAATCTCCAACAGCGCGGTGGAAGCCCTTATCGTCCCCATGGAACTGGGGCCCATCGGGAAGATAGAGATCAATGTTGCGGTCCGGGAACGGGCATAAACTATTGACAAAGGTCATGTTTTTCTGGTATACATAAATACCGGGGCGGTTAGCTCAGTTGGTTAGAGCACCTGCTCGACACGCAGGGGGTCGATTGTTCAAGTCAATTATCGCCCATCCAGAGGGGAACCTTTGGTGGAGTACACCGTAGTAGACCGGTGATTCCTTACCCATAAGGAATTACCGGTCTTTATTTTCGTACCACTCCAGCGCCCTTGAAGAGAACCCTTCCCTTTTAAGCTGCCCCTTAAGGAACCGGGGGTCCGCTCCGGCGTACCGTTTCGCCGCAAACCTTCTGAGCAGCTCCGTTTCCCGTTCAAAGTCCAGCGCCGATTTGCATGCTCCCCAGGCAATGTCCCGGTCTATGCCCCGCCGGCACAGGCTGCTAATGAGCCGGAAGGGGCTGTCGGCGCCCCGGTACAGCCGGGACTGTATCCACCGTTCGGCAAAGCGGCGGTCGTCCACAATTTCCATCTCCGCAAGGTAGGCCACCGCCGCTTTGACACAAGCCCCCCCGTGTCCCCGCAGTTCCAGCTTCCGTTCAAGTTTCGTCCGGGTCTGTTCCGCCCTGGCCGCCAGCCGCAGCCCGGCCCGCTCCGCCCGGAAACAGTCCGCGGCAAAACGGAGGGCCGCCGCTTCTTCGCTCCCGAGTTCCTTCCCGGGGAAAAAATAGCCCTCACCCTGATACGGGTGGGGGAGATAGATGGGATTGAAGGAGAAAAGCACGCCATCCGAAAGACCAATGCGGATAATCGCGCAGGTTGTTTTTACGGATACAACCTGTAGGTCGTCAACCACGGTTAGGCGGTCTACCCGGATTAGCGCTTCGAGAACTGGAAGCGTCTGCGAGCGCCTGCCTGGCCGTACTTCTTGCGTTCCACCATCCGGGAATCACGGGTCATGAACCCGTTACTCCGCAGGGCGGTATAGTTGGCCTGGTCAATCTGGCAAAGCGCCCGGGAAAGCCCGTGGCGGCATGCCCCGGCCTGGCCGTTGGGCCCGCCGCCGTAGACATTGATCAAAATGTCAAACTTGTTTTCGTTGGCGGTCACCATAAGGGGCTGACGCACCACCATGGCGTGTTCACTCAGGGAAAAATACTGGCTCAACTCCTTGCCGTTGATCACAATTTTGCCTTCCCCCTCCCGGACATACACCCGGGCCACCGCACATTTCCGCCGTCCGGTTCCGATACCAAGATTCTTAGTCACCTGCATCTCCTATAATTCAATGGCCTGGGGGTTTTGCGCCCCGTGGGGGTGTTCCGCCCCCGCATAGACCTTAACGTTCTTCCACAGTTTCCGGCCCAGGGGCCCCTTGGGAAGCATACCCTTAATTGCCAGCTCCAGCGGGGCGGCGGGGTGCCGGGCGGCCAGCTTTTCGTAGTTGACCGTTTTAAGCCCCCCAACATAGCCGGTGTGATGGTGGTACAGCTTATCCCGGACCTTTTGCCCGGTTACCACGAGCTTATCCGCGTTCACCACCACCACAAAATCCCCCACTTCCTGGTGGGGAGCAAACACCGCTTTTTCCTTTCCCCTGACAATGGAAGCCGCCTTAGCCGCAATCCTGCCGAGAACCTTGCCCTCGGCGTCGATTAAAAACCACTTCCGCTCTACCAGAGCGGGTTTTACAAATATCGTTCTCATACCTAACCTTCTTATCAATTTTCCGGGTGAGATACTATCTTCACATAAACCGGGAAAAAATGTCAAGGGCTCCAACCGGCTTTCGTCAATAGTTCCTAAAAACAGGTGGCCCGAATTCTTAATCCCTAGTGCGGTAGACGGTTCTACGGGGGGGACCGCAGCCTCCACGGGGGGGACCGCAGCCTCTACGGGGGGGACCGCAGCCTCTACGGGGGGGACCGCAGCCTCTACGGAGGGGACCGTAGCCTCTACGGGGGGGACCGTAGCCTCTACGGAGGGGACCGTAGCCTCTACGGAGGGGACCGTGGCCTCCACGGGGGGCACCGCAGTCCGCAACCCAGGCGGTAAAGTTGTTGCACCTACCGCAGTCGGTTACTTGCATAACTTTTTTTGTTTCGGTAAGCTTATAGAATATTTTCAATGGAGTCATGAGATGGGTGTACTCAGTGTGGTGTTATTGGTGTTTTTTATTATTGCGGCGATTCTGCTTATCCTCCTGGTTTTGATACAGAACGAGGAAGGGGATAGTTTGGGGGGGATCTTTGCGGGGGGCTCTTCCTCCGCCTTTGGGTCCCGGTCCGGCAATGTACTTACCAGGGCAACCTCTATTTTGGGCGGGATCTTCCTGGTGCTTAGCCTTGGTCTTGCGCTGTTAAACAGGACCCCCGGCGGTACCGGGGTTGAAGACGCGGGACGGCAGCTCGGGGCCGAGGGTACTAGTGACTGGTGGCAGGAGTCGGGCGAGGCTAATGATGCGGATTCCCCCCCGGATCCCCTGGAATAGGATTGGTGGAGGCGTGATGTTTTTATATGAACTGTTCTCGCCGGAATTTATACAGATTGGTTTGCAGGCCGAGGACAAAGAGGAAGTTTTTGAGGAACTGGTAGATCGTTTTTGCCAGGTTATTAAGTCCGACGCCCGTGAGGAGATACTGGAAGCCCTGCGAAGCCGGGAAAGTAAGATGTCCACGGGGATTCAGAAGGGTATCGCCATTCCCCACGGAAAGACCAACGCAGTGGATAGGGTCTACGGTATGCTGGGAATTTCCCGGAAGGGGATAGACTACGAAGCCCTGGACGGGAATCCGGTGCATCTCCTCTTCATGGTCCTCGGCCCCTCGGGGGATTCGGAAAAGCATTTGAAGGTTCTCCAGCGGCTGGCGGAGTTACTAACTAATCCCCAGTTTTTTGCGGAACTGGCGGCCCAGAAGGATGCCCAAAGCGCCTATGGGGTTATAAAAAAACATGAGGATATTCTTATCGCTTTGAATTAGTAGGGGACGCATGGATTCAGATAATGGCGAACAGGGCGTTTTGCAGCATCTCCTGGATGTTGAGTCCCAGGCTGCCGGCTTGGTTGATGAAGCTCAGGCGGAGGCGGATCGCCGGGTCTCCGAAGGCGAAAAGGAAAACCGCGCCCGCTATGATGAGCGGTATGGTCTTTTAGCGGCAGAACTGAGCGGGGAGTACGAAGCGGCGGTGCTGGCGGTTAAAGAGGACTATACCCGGCAGCTTGAGGCATACTCGTCGAGCTTGGCGGCTATGGGAATTCAACGGGATGCCTTTTCCGCACTGGCGGAAAAGTTGTTCTTTGAGGATTGTTAGGTGGTGGGATCCGGGGAACGGGCATATGTGTATGCCAAGGCGTGCGGGATTACCGGTAAATCCTTTATCGGGAAAAACCGTTCCCGGCTTGCCGCCTTAAGCCGGCTGTCTGAATTGGACCGGCTTATCTTTGGAACCGATGCCCGGGATCTTCCTGAGCGGGAACTGCTTCCGGATCTTGAAGGGCGTATCATCAACCGGACGGCGAAACAAATTGTTACCATCGTGAATTCCTTTCGGGAGCCCCCGGAACTACTGGTCCGTATGGTGCGGGAGTTTGAGTATACGGACCTGAAACGGGCGATCACCGCCGTCGCCGGAGGGGAACGTACGCTTCCGGAGCGAACCGGCATCGGCCGTTTTGCCGCCCTGGATTTCAGTGATTATCCCCGGTTTGACAAAATACTCACGGGAACGGAATTTGAATTCCTTCTGGAGGATATTGAGGATCTTCGCGGCCCTTCCGGGCCTTCAACCGCGCTTATTCAGAACAAACTGGACCGGCACTACTACACCTGCCTCTGGAATTCCCTGTTCAAGCTTGCCCCCTCTGATCGTTCTTCTATTGAACGGATACTGGCGGAGGAGTTGAGCCTGCGGAACGCCGCCTGGGCGCTGCGGATGCGGTCCTATTACGGCATGTCTGCGGAACAGACCCGGGAATATCTGGTGTTTATCCCCGTGAGAAAATCCCGGCCCGGTGCCGTTGATGCTACCCTGGCGGATGACGCCCTGGCTTCCCTGACCATGTCCCTGGATAGTCCCGCCGACTGGGCCAGGTGGCGCTGGGTGAAATTCCTGAACCGCACCGGTGAGCACTGGACTGCGGATCCCCGGCATTTTCAAAACGCCGCCGCGCAGTATCTCTACCGCTTGGCCCGGCATTCCTTCCGTCAGAGGCCCTTCTCCCTGGATACCGCCGCCTGTTTTATCAAACTCAAACTCTTTGAGGAGGATCTCCTGACCAGTGTTGCCGAGGGTTTGAGCTTAGGTCTGGGGGCGTTGGAAACGCTTTCCATGCTGGGGGCCTCGTGAACACTCACCCGACGAACGTAGTGAGGAGGTTCCCCTCGTGATTAGGCCTCGGCAGATGAAGCAGGTTGAACTCAGCGTCCTTGACCGGGATGTTGACGGGGTGATTGGCTATCTGGGTCGCCGGGCGGTGATGCACTTCCCCAAGAAAGAGGATGCGGCGGCTCCAAAAGACGCCGCCCGGAACGGTATCCTGGAAAGCCTGGAAAAAATAAGGGCCGCCGCAGTATACCTGGGGATAGAACTCCCTAAGGAGCCCGATGAATCCAGTATCCTCCCCGGCCCCGGCGAGGCGGCGCTTACGGAGAAGCTCTGTTCCCGGATAGAACTGCTTAACCGGCGGGAAAATGAAACCCTTACGGAGAAGGGAAAGGTTCTGGATGCCCTGAATGAGGCCAATGCCTTTGCGAACCTCAACGCCCCCTTCGCGGACCTGGATCAGCTTTCCTATTTGACCCTGCGCATCGGCCGGATGGACCCGGACCGGTTGACGGGACTGCGGAACACCCTGGGGGACCGTGCGGTGATCATTCCCTTTGGGGGCTTGGAGAAGGGGGATGATCGTATTGTTGCCGCCGCATCCCGAAAGGGGCGTTTTGCCCTGGATTCGGAACTGAAGAAACAGGGCTTTGCCCCCATCACGATCCCTGCAAACTATAAGGGGGTACCCGAAGAGGTGCTGTCGGGGCTGCAAACCCGGCTTCTGGGGATGGAGTCCCTCCTGGCGGACCTTGCGGCGGAGAAAGGTCAGGTTAAAGAGGAAGATGGTCCCGTCCTGGTGTCCTTGCACGGCAGCTTTTTGATGGCTTCTATCACCGAGGACCTCAAAAACTCTCTGGTGTCCACTAAAAGCGTCTATGTCCTTTCCGGTTGGGTTCCTGCGGACAGCCTGGGGAAACTGGTGGAGGATTTGGAGAAGCGTACCGGGGGAAGGATAGGGGTGCGGACCTTTGACCCCAACGAGATTTCCGATGTCAGGGAAGGGAAGGCCAAGGTCCCCGTATCCCTCCGCCACAGCGCCTTTGTGAGGGGCTTTGAGGGGGTGGTGTTCTCCTACGGCGCGCCCCTGTACGGGACCATCGACCCCACACCCTTAGTGGCCTTCTTTTTTACCCTGCTCTTCGGGATCATGTTCGGCGATGTGGGCCAGGGGTTCGTACTTTTTCTGGCGGGGGTCCTCACGGGCCGCCGGGGGGTGAAGGCTCTGTCGAAGTTTAAAAACTATTCCACCCCCCTTATTGCCGTAGGCCTTACCTCCATGGTCATGGGCTTTCTCAACGGGGAACTGTTTGCCACGGAGGAACTGTTCATCGGACCCACCAGGGCCTTGACGGGGTTCCTTACCGGTCATCCGGTGGACCGCATCCTTACCCTGATGCCCCTTGCCGAAAAGGGGGGGAGTGTAACAAAACTGTTCTACTTCTTTGGGTTTACCATTGCGGTGGGGATCATCTTCAATTCCATCGGGCTCCTGATAAACATCCTCAATCAATTGATCCTTAAGAAATATGAGCGGGCCCTGTTCTCCAAGACCGGCGTTGCCGGGCTGCTCCTGTTTTGGTACGCCGTCTTTATTGCCATCCGCTGCCTCCTTGGGGGGCGGTTTGCCTGGTTCGACGGCATAGTCCTGGCCTTTCCGGTGTTCTGCATCTTCTTTGGCCCCGTGGTGTGGCGGGTCTTTGCGGGGGAGCGGCCGGTGCTGGAAGAGGGGCTTATGGTGTTCGTTATGGAAGGAATTGTGGAGATACTGGAAACGGTGTCCACCTATATTTCCAACACGGTGAGTTTTCTCCGGGTGGGGGCCTTCGCCCTTTCCCATGCGGTACTTTCGTTTATCATCTTTACCCTTTCAGAAATGGTGATGGAGGCCGCCGGGAGTATCGCCGGACCCGCAGCGTTCCTCTTGGTGATGATCTTCGGGAATACCGTCATAATACTGCTTGAGGGAATGATCGTCGCCATCCAGGTGGTACGTCTTCAATATTACGAGTTCTTTAGCAAGTTTTTTACCGAGACCGGGATGGCCTTTGCTCCCTTCCGGTTTCGCAGGGAGGTTTGATTATGAAACGCAAAATAGTATCGGCCATCGGTGTACTGTTTGCCCTGTCGGTTCCGCTCTTTGCCCAGGAAGCCGCGGCCGCTGAGGCAGCCAACAGTACTACTGCGGCATGGCGGTATATCGCGGCGGCCCTGGCGGTGGGGATTTCCTGTATCGCCGGGGGTATCGCCGTAGGCCAGATCGGGGCGGCGGCTATGGGCGCCATGAGCGAAAACCCGGAACTTTCCGGGAAGGCATTGCCCTACGCGGGGCTTGCGGAAGGTATCTGTCTCTGGGGCTTCCTGGTAGCTTTGCTAATCATGATATTGTAATGGACTATTACTTTATCGGGGATGCCGAGCTGGTTACCGCATTCCGTTTTATCGGCATAGACGGGACCGCGGCATCCAATGCTGCAGGCGCCCGGGCCGCTTTTTTGCGGATAACCCGGGGCTGGGACGAAACCGCCGGGATGGTGCTGCCCGGGGCAAGTGCCAATGGCTGCCGGGTACTGATCCTTACCGAGGAGGCTGCGGACTGGCTGGGGGAGGAACTTACCCAATGGCAGCTTTCCGGTGAGTATCCCCTGGTAGTGGAGATTCCCGGCATCCAGGGGCGTCAAGGCGGCCGTAAAACCCTGGTAGACTCCATTAGGGAAGCCGTGGGGGTACACGTATAATGGAAGAACTGCTATCGACCGATGTGTTGGATAAAGAGATTCTCGAGGATGCCCGGAAAAAGGCCCGGCGTATCCTGAAAGCAGCGGAGGACGCCCTTGCCGCCTCCGCCGCCGCTTGGGAAGAGCGCCTTGCAAAGGATACCGGGGAACTGAAACGGAGCTTCAGAGGCCGGACTCTAAAGACCCGGGAAGAACTTATGGCCCGGCTTCCCCTGGATAAGCGGCGGACCTATTCGGAAAAGGTGGAGGCCCACCTGTTTACCGCTATGCGGGATTATCTGCTTTCCTTATCACGGGAGAAACTCCTTGCCCTGCTGGAAAAGGAACTCCGGCGCTGTGCCGAAGGGCTTCCGGAAGCTGCTCCCCTCTTAGTGGGGTGCCGGGGCCTTGCGGAGGAGGAACTTAAAACCCTGGTGGACAAAGCGCTTCCGGGAATAAGCTGGACGGTACAAACGGCGATGGACTTCCACAAACTGCCCGGCAGTTTCCCGGCCATTATCGTGGAAACACCGGCGGTACGGCTCACCGCCTCGGTGGATGCCCTGGCGGCTGCGTTGCTGGATGATAGCCGGGCGGAACTGGTAGAGGCCTTGCTGGGGCCGGCGGTCTTGGAAGGAGGCGGGCAATGATGACCATTAATGGAAAGGTCCGGCGTATCTCCGGGCCCATAGTGCGCGCCTCCGGTCTCGATGGGGCGGGGCTTTTCGACCTGGTAGAGGTGGGGGAGAGGCGGATCATCGGGGAGATCCTGCGGCTTGAGCGGGATGAGGCGGTGATCCAGGTCTATGAGGATGATACGGGGCTCCGGATAGGCGCCGGGGCGTCTTCTACCGGCAGGCCCCTGTCGGTGCTTCTGGGGCCGGGGCTTATCGGTACTATCTATGACGGGATACAGCGGCCCCTGGAGGCCCTTTTTAAACAGAGCGGCGCCTTCATGGAAAGCGGCGCACGGAGTGAGCCCCTGGATACCGCTAAACTATGGCCCTTTATCCCCGATCCCGCCCTGGCCGCGAAGATTGCCGCCGGGGAAAAGCCTGTCCCGGTTCCGGGGCTGGTCCTGGGAACGGTGCAGGAAACTCCGAGTATCCTGTGTAAAATCATGGTTCCGCCGGGTATACACGGGGAGGCCCTTACGGAACTGGCCGGCGCCGGGGACTACAACTGCAATGCCGTTATCGGCCGGACGGACCACGGGGAGGAAATCACCCTGGCCCAGTGGTGGCCGGTGCGGATTCCCCGGCCCAGCGCGAAACGGCTGCCCCAGGACCGGCCCCTGGTTACCGGCCAGCGGGTTATCGATGTGTTTTTCCCCCTCTCCAAGGGCGGCACCGCCGCCATACCCGGCGGCTTCGGCACCGGCAAGACCATGACCCAGCACGCCATCGCCAAGTGGTGCGACGCGGAGGTGATCATCTACATCGGCTGCGGGGAGCGGGGTAACGAGATGACCGATGTGCTCACCGAATTCCCCCACTTAACCGACCCCCGGAGTGGCCGTTCCCTGATGGAGCGGACCATCCTCATCGCCAATACCTCCAACATGCCCGTGGCTGCCCGTGAGGTTTCCATCTACACCGGGGTTACCCTGGCGGAGTTTTACCGGGACATGGGCTACCATGTGGCTATCATGGCGGATTCCACCAGCCGCTGGGCGGAAGCTTTGCGGGAGCTTTCGGGGCGCATGGAGGAAATGCCCGCCGAGGAGGGCTTTCCCGCCTATCTCCCCACCAGGCTTGCGGAGTTCTACGAGCGGGCGGGGCGGGTAGAGACCCTTTCCGGCGTGGAGGGATCGGTCTCCATCATCGGCGCCGTATCCCCGCCGGGGGGTGACTTTTCCGAGCCCGTGACCCAGCATACCAAGCGCTTTATCCGGTGTTTCTGGGCCCTGGACCGGGACCTGGCCAATGCCCGGCATTACCCGGCCATCAGTTGGATAGAAAGCTACTCCGAATACGCCGAGGAGGTGGGGCCCTGGTGGGAAAAGGTGAACCCCCTCTGGGCAACATTGCGCCGGGAAGCGCTGGATTTATTGAAGAAGGAACAGCGGCTTTCAGAAATAGTGCGGCTCATCGGCCCGGACGCATTGCCGGACGATCAGCGGCTGGTCCTCCTTACGGCGGAGATTATCAAGGACGGGTTTCTCCAGCAGAATTCCTTTGACGAGGTGGATATGTACTGCATCCCCGCCAAACAGGTGCGGCTCCTGGAACTTATCATGGCCTTCTATGAAAAAGCCCAGGTCTGTATCAAACTGGGGGCGCCATTGATTAAGATTAGCTCCCTCTCAGGCATGGACAGCCCCGAACCGATACGGGGACGGCTTTCCCGGCTGAAGGGGGATGTGAAAAACGAGGACGGCGGCAAGCTGGCGGATTTTGAACATGAAATGAGGAGCGCCCTGGAAAACCTGGAACGGAGCTATCGTACGAAGGAGACCTTATGAGGGGTGTTGAATACCGCGGGCTTACCCGGATAGAAGGTCCTGTGGTGATAACCGAACGGAGCCGCAACGTGGGCTTCAACGAGGTGGTGGCGGTCTATGACCGTGACGAGGGCCGCCGCCTGGGCCGTGTGGTGGATATGAGCGAGGACTGGACGGCGATCCAGATCTTCGGCAGCAACACCGGGCTTTCTGCGGCGGACTCCCGGGTGGAATTCCTGGGGAAGCCTATGGAACTGCGGGTGGGTCCGGGGCTTCTGGGCCGCATCTTCAACGGCCTGGGTGAACCCATCGACGGCTACGGAAACATCTTTTCCTCCACCTGCCTGGACGTGAACGGCCTCCCCATCAACCCCTACGCCCGGACCTATCCCCGGGACTTTATCCAGACCGGCATTTCCTCCATCGACGGCATGAACACCCTGATCCGGGGACAAAAGCTGCCTATCTTCTCCGGCAACGGCCTCCCCCATAACAAACTGGCCGCACAAATAGTGCGTCAGGCAAAGATACTGAACCTCGATGGTAAAGGTGAGCCGGAACCCTTCGTGGTGGTCTTCTGCGCTATGGGTGTCAAGTACGATGTGGCCCGGTTCTTCCTGGACGACTTTGAGCGCACCGGGGTCCTGGCAAACGTGGTAGTATTCCTGTCCTTGGCGGACGCCCCCTCCCTGGAACGCCTGGTGGCCCCCCGCTGCGCCCTGACTGCCGCGGAATACCTGGCCTATGACCGGAACATGCACGTCCTCGTGGTAATGACCGACATGACCAACTACTGCGAGGCCCTCCGTGAAGTAAGCTCCATCCGTGGTGAAGTCCCCAGCCGCAAGGGCTATCCGGGCTACCTCTACTCCGACCTGGCGAGCCTCTACGAGCGGGCGGGAAAGATAAACGGCTCCTCGGGCTCTATCACGCAAATCCCCATCCTCACCATGCCCAACGACGATATTAGCCACCCCATTCCGGACCTTTCGGGGTACATCACCGAAGGGCAGATCGTGCTGGACCGGGAACTGACCCAACGGGGGGTCTATCCCCCGGTGGCGGGCCTCCCGAGCCTTTCCCGGCTCATGAAGGACGGCATCGGAGACGGCATGACCCGGGAGGACCACAAGGATGTGTCCAGCCAGCTCTTTGCGGCATATTCAAAGGTCAAGCAGATTCGGAACCTTTCATCGATCATCGGCGAGGAGGAACTTTCCGAGGCGGATAAACGCTACCTGCAATTCGGCGACCGGCTTGAACAGGACTTTCTAACCCAGGGGGAGTTCGAGGACCGCAGCATAGACCAGACCCTGGACCTGGGCTGGAAGGTGTTGGCCAACCTGCCCCGGGAGGATTTACTGCGGATTAAGAAGGAATATATTGAGAAGTATATGGAGCCCCTCCGCGCCGGGAAAGCCCCTGCCCCCCAGGGATGGGGGGATGGTATTGACTAATCTGCTGCGGGAGGATTTACTACGGGTTAAGAAGGAATAGGAGGATTTTTTATGAAAAGTAAGAAGCTTTTAGTGGTATTGTTTGGCATGATGTTGGTCTTTGGCATGGTGGCTATCGGATGTGATAATAATTCTGAGCCGACTTATTGTATTGAAACTACTTGGATTTCCGAGGCTGATATTCTTACATTTCTGAGAAGTGTGGATCCTAAATATCTTGATCCGAATTATGTCCAAACTTTTCAAGAAACTTTGAAGGTCAGAGAAGACCTTATGAAGTTTTCTGTAGAAGATTCTGAGCGCTATACCGGCGTTACTGAAGCTAAATTAATAGAAATACTTGATTTACCTCCATCGAAATATGCCCTGGGAAAAAAAGAACTTGACCAAACTGGAAATCTTTTAGTTATCTATTCAGATGCGTGGTTTTATATTGAAGAGGAATAGCGGCCTGTCTACACCGGTAGACGCCACGCCTAGCTAGGCGCAGACCTTCGCCTAGCTAGGCGCAGACCTTCGCCTAGCTAAGCGCAGACCTTAGCCTAGCTAGGCGGAGACCCTCGGTCTGTCCCTCAGGGCTTCTTTACAAAGTTCCGCCTTTTGTATACACTCCTCTTACCCTATGCGGAACGTCCTGAGCATTGAAGCTCCCTGTAAGATAAACCTGCACCTACGGGTAAAGGGCCGGCGTACCGACGGGTTTCACGATTTGAAGAGCATCTTCCTGGCCCTGGCCTTTGGGGATACCCTCCATTTCGAGTGCGGAGAGGCCGGCGCAGGGGATGAGTTCCTTGTGGAAGGCCGGGAGGAATTGCCCCGGAGGGACAACATCGTCCTTAAGGCGGTGAACCTTTTCAGGGCAAGGACCGGGTTTGATGCCCCCCTCCGGATACGCCTGGAAAAACGTATCCCCCTGGGCGCAGGGCTTGGGGGCGGGTCCTCCGATGCCGCGTCAACCCTGCTGGCCCTGAATGCGCTTATGGGACGGATGGGACATCCGCTGTCAATCGGCGGCGAAGCGCTTCGGCAGATGGCTCTGGAACTGGGCAGCGATGTGCCCTTCTTTCTGGGCGCATCAGGCGCGGCCTATGTGACCGGCCGCGGGGAGCATATACGGCCCATTCCGGGGCCGCCGGATTGTGCGGTGCTGCTGGTAAAACCCGGGTTTTCCCGTAATACCGCCGGGGCCTTCGGGCTCTTGGACGCCCACCGGCTTGATGCAGGCGGAAGCGGTAACCGGGCTGAGCTTTCAGAGCAGGCCCTGGTTGAGGCCCTGAAAGGCCCCCCTGCTCTTTGGCCCTATGGGAATGACTTCCTGGAGGTCTTTTTGGCACAGGGGGAGAATGCGGAACGGGATGCGTACCGGGCTATCCTGGGGGGCTTAGCGGAAGCGGGGGCGGATTTTTGTGGTCTTACCGGGTCGGGATCGGCCTGTTTTGGGATATTTGCGGGAGGAGGAGGCGGACCGGTAGGTCCGGTGCTATTAAAGCCGGAAGTTTTCACTCTTTTAACCTTTCCCCTTGCGCGTTTGGGTAATGCGGTATTAAAATAGATACTGGTGAATAAACCTGGACCAATAAAAGGAGAGACGCCATGGAGATTACCGATATCAGGGTCCGCAAGGTAGCTGGAGAGGGAAAACTAAAGGCTTATGTGACGGTTACATTTGATGACTGTTTTGTCGTCCACAATGTAAAGATCATCGAAGGGAAGAGCGGCGTGTTTATCGCCATGCCGAGCCGGAAAACGAGGGTAGGAGAGTACAAGGATGTTGCCCATCCTATCCACCCGGAGTTCCGGGCGGAGCTACAGCAGAAAATCCTGGACCGCTACGATTCCGGCAATGTCCAGGATGATCCCACTGTAGAAATTTAGGTGTTATTGGGACGTAGGCAAGTGGTAAGCCACCGGGTTTTGGCTCCGGCATGCACAGGTTCGACCCCTGTCGTCCCAGAGAAGAGGAGTTTAACATGAGTAACGTTGTTTTTGCCGCCAAAAACCGGGCGGATGCGGGGTCCAAGGGAGCCCGCCGGTTAAGGAAGGAGGGACGTATTCCCGCAGTGGTGTACGGGCGCTCCGGCACGGCCCTGTCCATAGATATGGACGCCCTGGAATTTATCAACAGTGCCAAGGGTATTTCCGAAAGTACCATCGTCACCATCAATGTCGATGGGATCACCCATCAGGCCTTTGTAAAGGATACCCAGCGGAATATCACCAACGGACAGGTCCTCCACGTAGACTTCTACGAGGTCGAAGCAGGGGTAATCCTCCGGGCCAAAGTTTCGGTCCACGTCCACGGGAATCCCGTTGGGGTCCGGGAAGGGGGCATCCTGGAAGCGCCCCTCCACGACATTGAAGTGGAATGCCTGCCCAAGGACCTCCCCGAGCGGCTTGATGTGGATATCGCGGAACTCAAGGTGAACCAGTCCATCCACGTCCGGGATCTTAAGCTTGGCGATGGGGTACGGCTCATTTCCAACCCCGATCAGGTAGTAGCCCTGGTGAAATTCGCCAAAGCGGAAGTTGAAGTCGCCGCGGAAACTGAAGCCGCCGCCGCTGAACCCGCAGAAGCAGCCAAGGATGGCAAAGAACCTGCTAAGGAACCCGCCAAGGACGCTAAAGCCTAACAGGGCTCAATGGAAGCACAGGCCTTTGAAACAGCGGTTGCTGCGGGTTTGGGAAGCCGGCCGGAGGATACGGTCTTTCTCGCCGCAGTTTCCGGGGGCGCGGATTCTACCGCCATGCTTGCCGCCCTGGCCGGTCTCAGAGGCACCCCTCCGTTTGAGCTCCGTTGCCTCCACGTAGAACACGGTATTCGTCCCGCCGTCGAAAGCCGGGGGGACGCCGCTGCGGTGGAGGCGCTTTGCGCGGAGTTCCGTATCCCCTGCTCCGTGGTTTCCATTCCCCCGGGAAAGATTGAGCGGACGGCCAGGCGGCGGGGTATCGGCCTGGAGGCGGCGGCCCGGCTGTACCGGCACGCCGCGTGGAACGCCGAAGCCCGGCGGGTGGGGGCGTCAAAGGTCCTGGTAGCCCATACACAGGACGACCTCCTGGAAACGGTGTTGATGCGCCTCCTCCGGGGTTCCGGTCCCGCAGGATTGGCAGCCATGCCCCGCTCCCGTGGCCGCATACAGAGGCCCCTCCTGGACCGGAGCCGCGCCGATGTTTTAGCCTACCTTGCCGCACGGGGCATCCCCTACAGAACCGATTCCACCAATGCGGACCCCGCGTTCCTGCGTAACCGTATCCGGCATACGCTGATCCCCTGTCTGGACGAATTCTTCCCCAACTGGAAGCGGGCCCTGCTTGATGTAGCGGAAACCCAGCGTATGGCGGCAGATTTCCTTAGCGCCGAAGCTGCCGCCAGGATTCCCTGGACCGGGGATAGAGCCTGGTCTACATCATCAAAGAACTTCTTTTCCCAAAGCCCGATACTAAGGGAGGAGGCCCTCTTTGCCGTGTTGGATAAGGTGACAGGAGCCGCCAAACCGCCCCGGCGGAGGAGTCTGCGGCTGTTTGCGGGGGGAACCCTTGGGGCACTGGATCTGGGGCACGCCATCCTCCGAAGGGACGCCGAACGGGTCACGGTGGGCTTGCCACAGCCGGAATCCGGATTTCTCCTGTTGATTAAAGGGCCGGGAATATATAAGCTAAAGGGGCTTACCATCAGGGCTTCCCCGGAGGACACGGCGGGCCAAAGGTCCACCGGTTTCTTTGCGGGGCTTCCCCTGGCGCTGCGGCGGAATTATCCCGGGGATTATATAATCAGGGGGGGCCGGAAACACCGGGCGTCGGAGTATGTCCGGGGGAAGGGCCTACCGGCTTCCGGCCTCATCACCGCCGAGGATGCACGGGGGCCTGCGGCATTTATCGGCTGCGGAGGGGATGGTTGTTCGATTGTGGTAACCAGGGAAGAAGAGAACCGGGAAAGCGGGTTATTCTTTTCTATTCAATAGTAAGGGGATAGTGATGTTTGATGATAAGAATAATAATATACCGCCGTCGCGCCCGCCGCTGCAAACCGGCAGGCCTAACCGGTTTACCCTGTTTTTTTTCCTCATCATCGTGGGGGTCTTTATCGCCTATTTCTTCAAGCCCAACACCCCTTCGATGCAGGAGATTTCCTACTCCACCTTTACCAACTACCTGGAACGAAATGAGATAAGTTCCGTCAGGATTATGGATAGCGGTATAATAGAAGGAACCCTCAAAGGAGCATCCGGGGCCTCCCTGCAGTTTAAGACCCTCATCCCGTACCAGGACCCTTCGCTCTTGCCCACCCTGCGGGAACGGGGGATCAATGTTTCCGGCGGGGTAAGTAAGGTGGGCCCACTGCGCATATTCCTGGAGTTGCTCCCCTGGATTATCGGGTTCGGCTTTATCTGGTTCATGATGCGGAATATGCAGGGGCCGGGAAACAGGGCCTTCCAGTTTGGGAGGAGCCGGGCCAAGCGCTACCAGGATGAGGGGAAGAAGACCACCTTCGAGGATGTGGCGGGCCAGGTGGATGCCAAGTACGAATTGCAGGAGGTTGTTTCCTTCCTAAAGGACCCTCAAAAGTTCACCAGGATGGGGGCCAAGATACCCAAGGGGGTGCTCCTGGTGGGTATGCCCGGTACGGGGAAGACCCTGATGGCAAAGGCCGTGGCCGGGGAAGCCGGGGTGGCCTACTTCCACATGTCGGGCTCCGATTTTGTGGAGATGTTCGTGGGGGTCGGGGCCAGCCGGGTCCGGGACCTCTTTGAGCAGGGCCGGAAAAGCGCCCCCTGCATCATCTTTATCGACGAACTGGACGCCGTGGGCCGCACCCGGGGGGCCGGTTACGGCGGGGGCCACGACGAACGGGAACAGACCCTGAACCAGCTCCTGGTGGAGATGGACGGCTTCGACTCCAAGGACGGGGTCATCATCCTGGCGGCCACCAACCGGCCCGATGTTCTTGACCCGGCGCTGCTCCGGCCCGGTCGCTTTGACCGGCAGGTGATAGTGGCCATGCCGGACATCAAGGAACGGGAGGCTATCCTCAAGATTCATGCCGAAAAGATACCCCTGGCTCCGGAGGTGGACCTGAGCCGCATCGCCCGGGCAACTCCGGGGATGAGCGGCGCGGAGATAGCCAACCTGGTCAACGAGGCGGCTCTCTTTGCGGCCCGGCAGGACAAGCCCACGGTGGAAATGCCCGACTTTGAGGAAGCCCGGGATAAGGTGCTCATGGGGGTGGCCCGGAAGACCCTGGTGGTTTCCGAAAGGGAACGGCGGATGACCGCCATCCACGAGGCAGGCCACGCCCTGCTCCACTACTTCCTCAAAAACGCCGATCCCCTCCACAAGGTAACCATCATCCCCCACGGCAGGGCTTTAGGCATGGCCATGTCCCTCCCCCTGGAGGATAGTTACAGCCGTACCAGGGGCTGGATCGAAGACCGTATCACCATCTGCTACGGCGGCTGGGCGGCGGAGAAGCTTTTCTACGACGAAACCACCACCGGTACCAAGCAGGACCTGCAACAGGCCACGGAGATGGCCCGGAAGATGGTCTGCGAATGGGGCATGGCGGAGGAACTGGGTCCCATAACCTACGGCCAGGAAGACGAGCCCATCTTCATCGGCAAGGAAATAGCCCGGCACAAGGAGTATTCCGAGGATACCGCCCGGCTTATCGACGGGGCGGTGAAGAAGATTCTGGAGGGTGCGAAAAGCTTGGCGGAATCCATACTCCTGGCCCGTAAAGCGGATCTGGAAAGATTGGCCGAGGCGCTTATCACCCAGGAAACCCTCATTGATGATGAGGTGCGCTCCATCCTGGGGCTTCCACCCCGCGCCGGCCTTGCAGAGGCCTGATGTTCCGTAACGCCCTTTTGGCCGGCATACTGGCGGCAGCCTTGCCTGCCGCCCTTCCCGCCCAGGATGCCGCCGTGGCGGAACGTTACCTTGAGTGGGTCCGGACCGTCATCGAAAAGGATCAGTGGGATCTGGCGGAGGAGGCCCTGGAACGGGCGGCGGATTTCAGTGATGTTTCATCGGACCTTTCCTACTTGTTGGCCCTGGCCCGGGATCACCGGGACCGGCCCCGGCGGATGGTTCTGGAAGCCCTCAACAATGCCCTGGCTGTTTCACAGTGGACCCTTTATTCCGCCGAAGATGCCCGGCTCCTCTTAGCGGAGACCCTCATCGCCATCCGGTCCTTTGAGGAAGCCCTGGGGTGTCTCGATATGGCCGGGGAAAGTGACCGGGCAATAAGCCTCCGCGCCCTGGCCTACCGGGGGCTGGGGGATGACCGGGGTTTCATCCAAACCATTACCCAGGCTCTCAATCAATACCCCCGTTCCCCGGAACCGGTAGGTATCCTCTTTCGGTATGCAGCAAACAGAATACCCGCCGCAGATGTCCGGGAGCTTGTCTCGATGTGCTTACGGCGGCTGCCCTTCCTCCTCTTAACGGATGGGGAACTGAGTTTTCTCGCGGCCCCCTTTATCCGGGATACCGAAGAAGCCCGCCGGCTCGTCTCTGCCTACCGGGCCGCCGGGGGAACCAATCCGGAGGGTCTCCCCGCAGCCCTCAATCTGGGAATCATTGACGATAAAGAGGCCATAACGGAGCTCTTCGGGAACGGGGTACTGGACAAGGGCCTTATCGAAACAGTCCGGGGGCTCCTCCGCTCAGGGAAAGGCCGGGAGGATTTTGCGGACAGCCTTTCCCGGTTCACCGGAACTATTACGGAAGACCTCGATAGGGACGGCTGCTCCGCAACCGGCTACCGGGAGGGAGCCCTTATCAGCTATTCCTACGACGCGGACCGGGACCGGCTGCCTGAGCTGGAAGTGGTTTTTTCCGGCGGTCTTCCGGTACGGGCTGAACAAAGGGACCAATCCACGGTATATCTGGAATGGGAACAATACCCGGCGGTATTCCGGGCGGAATTGGAGGGGGTCGAATATATACCCCGGCCTAAAGAGTTTTTCTTTAAGCCCCTGCAATTCCGGGACCTCCTGGGAAGTTCCCTGCTCTACCCTGAACGGGAATGGAGTACGCGCATATCCCGGAGAACCCTGGTTTCCTTTGCCCACACCATAAAACAGCCCGGTAGGGTGATCCCCGGAAGCATTGAATGGATAGAGATGAACGGGGGTGTGCCCATCAAAAGCCGGGAGTATTTGAGGGATACCCTCGTGGCGGATACAACGTATCACTTGGGGCAGCCCGTCCTTCAGCGTATCGATATGGACCTGGACGGCAGGCTGGAAACGGTCAGGCGGTGGAACGACGACGGAAGCATCGCCTCCTCTCTTAGTGATTGGGATGGGGATGGGATTTATGAATATGGGGAGCGTTATGAAGGGGAGACGGTTATCCGCTCCTGGGATATGGATAAGGACGGCACCCGTGAGTATACTGAAACCGGTGTGGGGGATAGGTAAGCATGGCTTTTCAAAGAATCAGAAGGATTATCATTGTGGGGGCCGTTTTTCTTCTGTCCTCCTGCATTTCCCCGGCACGGGCGGAGAAACGGCTTGCCCCGTGGCGATCCACCGAAGCCCTGCGGCTTGACGATATTGAGGGCCATATCCGGGAGGACCCGGCCAAGGCCATCCACCTTATTGGGGTGTACCGCAGCATATATCATCAGGAAATGGAGGAAAGCCTGGCGTCCTTAGAGGAGCAGGCGGTACAAAACCTCTTAGCAGCCCAGGCCCTGGCGATTAGCGAAAAGCGCTGGGAGGACGCCGCATCGGAGGCCCGTTCCCTGGCCAGCCTGGGGATTGCCGTGCCCCATACCGGCATGGAACCGGATTTTCTCCTGGCGGACGCCAAGGATCGCCTTTCCGCCGGGGACAACCTTCCCGCCTATCTGAACGCCGTCCGTTCCCACGCATTAAAGCCCCTGTCGCCGGCGGATGCTTTGTTGTTTCTGGAACGGGCGGCGGCGGTGCAGCAAAGAAGGGCCGCCGCCTTCTTCCTTTCCATCATTGAGGAACAGGGGGGAACCGCGCCGGAGAACCTGCGCCAATTCGCCCGGGGGCAGGATACCGCCACGGATATGATCAAGGGGGTGGTTACGGTCCTGGTAAACCGGGGCTACCGGATTCAGCGGGGCGCCGGGTCTGCGGATTGGGTCCTGGGTTCCGCCTTCTTTGTGGACGCCTCGGGTCTCTTGATCACCAATTACCACGTCATCGCCAGCGAGGTGGACCCCACCTATGAGGGGTATTCACGGATGTTTATACGCCTGGGGGACGCCTCAAGTCCCCGTATCCCCGCCAAGGTTATCGGCTGGGATAAGGCTATGGACCTGGCGCTGATCAAGGCTGAAATAAAGCCGGAGTATGTCTTTTCCCTGGTGGACTGGGTTATCCCCAAGGTGGGGGATACGGTGCTTGCCATCGGTTCCCCGGTGGGTCTGGAAAAGACCGTAACCCGGGGCATCGTTTCCGCCCTGGGACGGCGGCTCCTCCAAATCGGGGACGTGATACAGATTGACGCGGCGGTAAACCACGGCAATTCCGGCGGTCCCGTGGTGGACACCGACGGCCGCCTGGTGGGCATCGTCTTTGCCGGGGTTGAAGCCTACCAGGGCCTTAACTTCGCGGTCCCCGCGGAACGGCTTGCCGCTGCCCTGCCGGCCATGCTGGCCGGGGGTAAAGCCCAGAGGCCCTGGCTGGGTCTCACCCTCAGCGAAACCAACAAGGGGGCGGAGATCATCTACGTGGCCCCCTATACCCCCGCGGCGGAACACCGGATTCCCGAGGGGCTTTTCATCACCAGCATCAACGGCAAAGAAGTCACCGCTCCCCAGGGCGCACTGATCCCCGCCCTCCAGGACCGGCTCTTCTCCGACCGTCCCGGGGAACTGGTAGCCCTGACCAGTTCCGACGGTGTCCGCCGGGTCCTTCAAACCGCCCCCCGTCCGGATGTCCCCCTGGCGGAGGCTGCCAAAAAGGACAGCCGGGAACGGATGGCCGCCCCCCTCTTCGGCCTCATCCTGGGCCCCTCCATGAACCGTGGGCTTTCCGGCTCCTACCTGGTCAAAAAGGTGGTCCGGGGTTCCATCGCCGATGAGGCGGGGCTTTCGGAGCAGGACCCGATATTCATCCGGAGCTTCAAGCTTGAGGAAAAAGACGGGTATGCGCTGCTGGACATCAATGTAAAGAAACGGCGTATGGGGTACCTGGAAACCTTTATGCGGCTCCCGGCGCTGCTGGATTCGCCGGATACCTTATAGCAACTCTACGCCGGTTGCCAGGACTTCTTTGATAAAGGGGTTGTCGTCTTCGAGGTCGGCGGTTTCAAAAACCAGGGGTTCAAAGGGAACCTTACGGTATTTCCCGCCGAATGCTCTGCCTAAACCTAAGAGTTCCGCGATAAGTTCGTACCGCTCTTTTCCCCCGTAATCGGGCATAAAGAAACAGATATCCACATCGCTTAACTCGGTGGCATAGCCCTTGGCATAGGAGCCAAAGAGAACTGCCTTTTCTACGGGCAGTACCGTTTTTACATCCGCCGCGAAATCGCGGGCCAGCCGGGTCATTTCTTTAATGTCAGCAGCCATGTGAGCGCCTCCTTGGTCCGAGCTAACAGGGCGGCGGTATAGAACCACCGGCCGCCTGCATACATGGCGTCCGCCGTGTCCAAGTCATCTTGGGCATATTGAAGCCAAATGGCGTATTTTTCTTCTGTTGTCATACTTTAGCCGCTCCCCGTTTCATGCTTGTAGTATAGGGCATACTGCCGGGGTTCGCAAGCGAGCGTGGGCTCTGTCTGAAACTCCCTGGCCTTCTTCCTCTATCCCCTGGATACCTTATAGCAACTCTACGCCGGTTGCCCGGCTTCGAAAGCTTTGATTTTTGTATACAGCTCTTTTACGGACATATCGCCGTATAACGTACGCTGCCATTCGGTGTAATTATCGGACCAAAGGTCCGCGGGTTCCCGTAACATAAGGGTGATAAAACGCTCAGCTTCCACGATCCCAAGTGTATCCGCCAGAATCCGCATCCCATCGCTCTTAATTAATGTGTCACTTTTCATTGGTATATTCCTCCCCCTGTCAAGCATCCGGCATCAGGGATAGCCACTCCACTTGGCAGCGGAGGGAAGCCTCCTTGATCCAACAAGCGAGGCATACGCACCGGTGGCGCCGCCGGGGGCTTTGACACTCCCCGATGTACCCGCAAGGGCGGTATTGGCAAATGTATTAGCGTATGGCACTGACGGGGGCGTAGCGCCCGTAAAGATAACGCTGGACAGGTTGGAGCAGGCATAAAATGCATCTTCCCCAATGGACGTAATGCCGGCCGCCAGGGTAACACTGGTCAGGCCGGATACGTTCTGGAACGCGCTCTTGCCGATAGTGGTAGTACCGGAGGGGATCGTGTATGTGGCGCCTTTACCCGCCGGATAGGTAATCAGTGTCGTACCTGCTTTATTAAACAAAACGCCGCCACTATCACTATAGGTGGCATTGTTTGCACTTACATGAATTGCGCTGAGCTGAGGGCAGACAACAAATACATTGTCCCCAAGGGTGGTAACACCCGACCCAAGGGTAACACTGGTCAGGATGGGGCAGCTCGTAAATGCATTAGTCCCAATGGACGTAACGCTGTTCGGCAGGGTAACACTGGCAAGACCGGAGCCCATAAACGCGTGGTGCTCAATGGTGGTAACACTTGTCCCAAGGGTAACGCTGGTCAGATTGGTACAACTACTAAAAGCATAGTTTCCAATGGTTGTAACGCTATTTGGCAGACTAACGCTGATCAGGTTGGTACGGCCGGAAAATGCAGAGTATCTGATAGCGGTAACAGGTTTACCATCAATTGTTGATGGAACAATGAGATTTGTTGAAGCCCCCGTGTATCCGGTAATCGTTATATTACCACCGCTAACAGTGTAAGTATAACCTGAATTGCCGGGGTCAGTGCTGCCGGGGCCAGTGCTGCCGGGGTTGGTACCGCCGGGGTTGGTGCTGCCGGGGTAAGTACCGCCGGGGCTAGTGGAATCGCCTGACTTCTTATCACCGCAAGACACAACAGTCATACCCAATGCCAGCAACAGGCTGAGCATTACCACAAAAGTCCCGTTCTTCTTCATGTTCCAACTCCCTTTGTATAGCGTTGCCCGCCGCGCAATTCCGCGTGACGGGCTGCGTTTCAGAACTTTAATCCGGGGCTGGGCCCGGGGGGTATACCGGGACGACGACGCCTCCGCCGGATTTTGTATATACGACACCACTAGCTATTAGTGCGGTACCACTAATACTTGCAGACCATATACTTCCCACAGTAACATATCCCTCTAGACCGTTAACTGTCCCTACGGTGAAGCTGGCATTAGTGTAACTGTAAGTATATGTACCACTTGACGAGCCGGTAACAGTTCCCGTTTGTGTTTGAAACCACGTTGATTCTACTATCGTTAAAGATATATAACAAGGACCTGGAGCTGTTCCATACCATGTTCCTATGAAAGGATTTCCGCCACCACCTCCGCCGACGGTTTTCGTTGCTGTATATGTCCCCGGGTAACTGGAGGCGCTATTCAGTATCCCGGTCAATGTGGTGCCGCTAATATAGACCGTTCCCACTGTTCCGCCCACATCATACGCATACAAGATTGCGGTTCTTTGGTCGGTGGAAAGGGTATATGTTCCGTAACTATTAACAATGGGTCCGGTCATTGACCAGGTATTGGCCCCAACAGAAATGGTATGGCCGACCGCTTCGGAAGGGCTGGTGACACTGTACGTACCATACAGGTCGCCGGTAATGATGTCACCGCTGCCACCGCCGCCACCTCCACCGCCGTAGTAGGTGCCACCGTTGCTACCGCCACTGCTGTCGCTGCTGGTTGACCCATTATCGCACCCGGCCAGAATCATCCCGAATACCAGCAACAGGCTGATAATACCCGTCAAAACCATCCTCTTTTTCATAGTAAGCCTCCTTATTATCTAATACTCATATTTTCCAGAATATAATACATGAGTATTGCGTGATAGTCAAGCGTGATTCGTATCTAATAGATAATATCTATGGGTTTAAAGCAGCTTTTTATGGTGAACATGAGGCGATTCAGAAAAGAGGAAGGATTGTCTCAGGAGGCGCTTGCCGAACGCTGTGGCGCGAGTACCAATCATATCGCTCAGATTGAGCTGGGCCGCCACTTTGCCTCGATAGAGATGATTGAACGGATTGCCGGCGCCCTCAAGGTAGAACCCTACCGCCTGTTCAAGGACGAATCCGATGCGGAAGGGGATGAAGGCCGGGAAACGAGGGATTTCCTATCCGGTTTGCCCGACCGAGTTAGGCGGAAACTTAAAAAGCAGCTTTTGGAAGCAATCGGCGCTGATATTGACCAGACCTTACAACCATGATGGGCAGTACAACAACCATGATGGGCCATTTCGTGCCGGGCATGGCAATTGGGTGGTTTTCCCCGACCAGCTAGTCGAAGGGGCTTAGACTAGCTAGTCGAAGGGGCTTAGACTAGCTAGTCGAAGGAGCTTCGCCTAGCTAGTCGAAGGAGCTTAGACTAGCTAGTCGTGGGGCTTCGCCTAGCCTAGGCGCGGGGCTTCGCCTAGCTAGGCTAAGGGGGTGGGGTGAGGTCGTGGACGTGATCATGTAGAGTCCGCTGGGAGGGTTAACGTCTATGCGTCTATTCTATTGCGTTGTATTTGTCAAGTCTTTTCTACTCGGTCTGTCTACTCGGTCAATATTTCCGTATGGTCGCTGAAAATGGCGATGGTATGCTCCCAGTGGGATGACAGCTTGCCGTCTGCGGTTACCACGGTCCAGCCATCCTCCAGAATCTCCACATCCCCGGTCCCCTGGTTGATCATCGGCTCAATGGCGATAACCATGCCCCCCCCCATCCGCGGGTTGGGGCCGTGGGGATAGTTCGGTACTTGCGGGTCCTCGTGGAGGGCCAGCCCCACCCCGTGGCCGCACCACTCCTCTACAATGCCGTAGTTGTGGGCAAGGGCGTGAGCCTGTACCGCCCGGCTAATTTGCAGCAGCCGGTCCCCCGCCTTTACCGCCGCGATCCCCTTGTAAAGGCACTCCCGGGTGGCCACGTTCAGGGCATGGGCGGCCTCGCTCACCTTCCCCACCTCCACGGTCACCGCCTGGTCGCTGATAAAGCCCCCCAGGTTGATACCGCAGTCCAGGGACACCAGATCCCCATTTGCCAGTTTCCGCTTTGAGGGGATACCGTGGATCACCTCGTCGTTAATGGAAATACAGATAGCGGCGGGAAAGGGGTTCTTCTTCGGCCCATAGCCCAGAAAGACCGGGGTCCCCCCGGCCTTCTTTATCCAGTTCCGAACCCACCGGTCAATTTCCAGGGTCTCGGTCCCGGCTTTTACCAGGGGCAATAGCTCCTTATACATGGTGCTGAGGAGTTTGCAGGATGTCCGTATCCCGGTCATTTGCTTTTCGTTCTTCAACCTAATCATGATTGTTCCTACACATTCAGTTTACGCCGGAGCCGTACCACACTGGACAGACAGGGGTCCTTTTTGAGAGCCTCCCGGAAGACCCTCCGGGCAGACGGCAGGTCCCCCATATCGGCCAGGGTTTCCGCTATGGAGCGCATCCACCGGGCCTCGTCCTTGGGGGGGAACGTCAAATCCAGGAGCGCCTCCATACATTCCAGGTAGGTCCCGGCATCCACCGCCGGCCGGAGCCGGTGCCGGACCAGTTCCTTGAGGAAGGTCTCCACCTCGCTCATGAAGTGACGGAAATAGGGCCGCCGCCGTTCCTCCCGGACCAGGGCCGAAAGGAGCACGAAGGCCTCGTAATACCGCTGCCGCTTCTCCAGTTCCTCCGCGAGAATCAAGGTGCAGTCCATCCAGTCTTCCCGCTCAAGGTGCCGTTCCAGGGGAAAGTCCAGCCCCCCCTGTTCTTCCCAAACCGCCAGGGCCGCCTCATATTCCCGATGGAGCAGCTCGAAGAAAATCAGCTTGGCCTGGGATGCGGGGTCCTCCGGCTGTTCCCGGAGAAAGGTCCGGTAGTCAAAGCGGTAGGTCCCCACAAAGCGCCCGTAGACCCGGTCATACTCGCTGCGCCGGCTTTCATCTATCAACACCTCGTAGGCGTTGATCAACCGCCGCATCTCCTCCCGCGTCTTCGGCCCCGCGATATCCGGGTGGACCTTCTTCGCCTTTTCCCGGAACGCCTTTTTTATGTCCCGAGGAGAGGCGGTATGCTGCACCCCCAGGAGCGAGTAATAGTTATCCATAACTATCCGTGTTTACGCCTGTTTGTAGAGCTGATCCACCAGCGGTTCCTTGACCAGGAACACCGAACACTTGGCGCTGACCATAATTTCCCGGTGGGAGTGGGAGATGATGTCCCGGGCGCTCCGTTCCTTTTCCCAGCCCCCTAAAATGATGAGGTCCGCCTTTTTCTCATCCGCCACGGCGAGGATCTCCGTATAGACCGCACCCTTGCGGATGGCCCGTTCGATCTTGACCCCCTTGGCCCGGGCCAGTTCCTCCACAAAGGACAGGTACCGTTCCCCGTTCGCCTCCAGGCTCCGTTCATAATCCAGGCTTTCCTCCTGGATGAAGATCTTGCTCAGGGCGAGCTGCCGGATGGTGGCGGTATCCACCACGTAGACCGCAGAGAGATGGCACCGATACTGTTTTGCCATGATGATTGCATACTTCGCCGCCAGTATAGACGCATCCGAACCGGAGACTGCGACGACGAGATTGGAGAGCAGTGGCTTTATCATTCCTTGCCGGCCTTCCTTTTTAAAAGTTTGCTTGAGAAGAAGGCATCCCGGTCCTTTTCCTCAAGCGCCGCTTCGATATATTTCCGGGTATCCCGTGCGGTGGGGATCACCATTTTTTCCAGGGCATTAACCCGCCGCTGGGTTTTGCGGACCTCCCTGGCCAAGCGCCAGGCGATGGTCCTTACCGCCGCCAGTTCCGTAAGGATCTTCAGCAGCTCAAAGAATTCTAGCACAGTTTCATCACATTCGGCAAACGAATTCGCCGGGGAATACTTCAATTCAGCCTCCGGCAGGTACACTTCCAGGCTGGGAAGGCTCATCCCCGCCGCCGCCACCCGTTTTTCCCGCAGGTCAAACCGGTACCTGATACTCCGTGAAAGCCGGTCCGCCCTATCCCGGCCCACCACCACCAGCATCCGCTTCAGGCAGGGATAGGCGGTCTCCAGCCGGTGGTCCAAATCCCGTTCCAGTATCTTCACCTGCTCCACCTTCCGCATCAGCTCCATCACCAGGATTTCCCGCTTCTGTTCCAGCAGGTCATAGCCCTCGCAGGCGGTAAGGAGCCGTTCCCTGACCCGCAGGAGGTTGCTTTTAGTGGGCGCTATCTGTTCACGGGCCATGCCTTCTCCCCTTGTTTTATTTTATAATATCAGGAGGATTTTAACAAGGGAAACCATCGCCCCGGTTCATCCCTTCCCACTGCGCCCCATATCCTATATAATAGATAGGATATGTCAATTGATCCCGGGAACCCCCTGATTGTGCAAAGCGACCGTACCCTGCTTTTGGATGTACACGCCCCCCTGGCCGAGGAAGCCCGGGCCGCCATCATGCCCTTTGCGGAACTGGAGAAGTCCCCGGAGCATATACACACCTTCAGGATAAGCCCCCTGTCCCTCTGGAACGCCGCCAGCGCGGGGTTAAGCCCCGCCGATGTGGCGGCCGCCCTGGATACCTACAGCCGCTACTCCATCCCCCAGGGCATACAGGAGGGGTTCGCGGATACCATGGCCCGGTACGGCAAGATACGGCTTTTAGGGGCGGAACAGAGCGGGGAACTGCTCCTGGTTGCGGAGGATAGGGCGATCCTGGCGGAAATAGGGGCGGTAAGGTCCCTGGATAAGCTGTTGCAGCAAACCGCTGAGGGGTTCCGGCTGCGGCTTACCGACCGGGGGAGCGTTAAGCGGGAACTTATCAGGGCGGGCTGGCCGGTGCAGGATATGGCGCCCCTGATCAATGGGGAGGATCTGGAGATTAACCTGCGTTCCGCCCCGGGTATCACTGCGGCCTCGGGGCGGCCCTTTGTGCTGCGGGATTACCAGGTCGAGGCGGCGCGGTCGGTGCTGGGGAATGGGGGGCCCGGCAGCGGGTACGGGGTGGTGGTGCTTCCCTGCGGGTCCGGGAAAACCATGGTGGGGATGGCCCTGATGGCCCTCCTTAAGACCAATACCCTGGTGCTTACCACCAATGTGGCGGCGGTACATCAGTGGATGGAAGAACTTCTGGACAAAACCGATTTAACAAAGGAACAGATTGCCGAGTATACCGGGGATTCCAAGGGGGTTGCGCCGGTAACCATCGCCACCTATCAGATAATTACCTGGCGGCCCGATAAGAAGGCGGACTTTCCCCACTTCAAGCTGTTCCGGGAACGGCCCTGGGGGCTGATCATCTACGACGAGGTCCACCTGCTCCCGGCGCCGGTGTTCCGGGTTACGGCGGAACTGCAAGCGGTCAGGCGGCTGGGGCTTACCGCCACCCTGATCCGGGAGGACGGCGCGGAGGACGCGGTGTTCAGCCTGGTGGGGCCCAAGCGCTACGATGTGCCCTGGAAGGATCTGGAGAGCAAGGGCTGGATCGCCGAGGCCATCTGTACGGAGATCCGCCTGGATATGCCGGAGAAGCTTAAGATACCCTATGCGGTGGCCACCCCCCGGGAAAAGTACCGGATTGCCAGCGAAAACCCCTACAAGGAAATTATCGCCCGCCAGTTGGTGGATAACCACCCGGAGGACCATATTCTGGTAATAGGACAGTATATCACCCAACTGGAGGCCCTGGCCCGGCTCCTTAAGGCGCCCCTGATCACCGGGAAGACCCCCAACGCGGATCGGGAGAAGATATATGGGGCCTTTAAACAGGGGGAGTTCCGGGTCCTCGTGGTTTCCAAGGTGGCTAACTTTGCCATCGACCTTCCGGACGCCTCCATGGCCGTCCAGGTTTCGGGCTCCTTCGGCTCCCGTCAGGAGGAAGCCCAGCGTCTGGGTCGAATCCTGCGTCCCAAGGGCCGGAACTCCTACTTTTACACCCTGGTTTCCCGGTATACCGTGGAGGAGGACTTCGCCGCGAACCGCCAGAAGTTTCTCGCCGAGCAGGGTTACAAATACGCTATCCAGCACTGGGGAGCCCCCGAATGAGTGGTTTCTCCTTTCAATCGCCCGGTGTCTGGAAATCCGCCCTCCTCACCCTCCCGGACACCTCCTACTTTGAACTGATGCGCAGCGTTTTTGGGAATATTAAAACCCCCTTCAATAAACAGCGGCTTGCGGATGATTTGACGGCCTTCCTCTCCAGAAAGGAAATCCAGGAGACCATCGCCCTGTATATCGACGAGACCGACGCCAGGATTATTGCCGCCATCGCAACCCTGCAGGAGCCTCTGACGGGGGAGCTGGAAACCTTTTTTGCCGGGGAGTTTTCCTATGCGGAACTGCACGGCATACTCCTCAACCTGGAGGAGCGGCTTATTCTCTACCGGTTTCAGGACAAGGACCTCCGCGGGGCGGAGGTCCGGCATTTGTCCCTGAACCCGCTCCTGGAACCGGTGCTTGCCCCCATCATTACCGACAAGGGCTCCCTGTTTCCCTCCCAGCCCCGCTCCGCGGAGGCCCCCGACGGTCCGGCCTTAGATGACCGGCTCCTGGCGGCGATCTTTGCCTTTGTCTCCGCTGAGACGGACTTTTTTAAGGTCGAAGGGGGGATACGGAAAAGAATCCTGGATGAAGGCAGGAGGATCTTCCCCAGCCTGGATATTGAGTCCCTCATCGGCGGCCTACTGGGCTTGGGCCTTCTCCAGCAGAGCGGGGAGGGAGGCGCCGTGGCGCTTGTCCTTGACGAATCGAAACTCCGCTCCTTTAAGGGCCTTTCCTTCTCTGAGCGGCGGGAATATTTGGCGGCGGGAATCTGCGTCGATAAAAACATCCCCAAGTCCCCCTATCTTCAGGCGCTGGTCAGGTTTATCCATACCTTTTTGAGTACCTTGAAGGAGGACCGGCAATACCCCCGGACAACCCTCAGGCGGATTGCGGATATTCTGGAACGGGGGGACCTTGAACAGGCAAGCCCCTGGGGGCTCCACAAGGCGGCTTCCTGGGGGGGAGAAGTATTCGATACGGTGCTGGAAGCCCTGCAAACGGTGGGTCTTCTCGCCGGGGAAGCCCCTGACCGGTATTTCCGGTATTCCCCGGCCATTTCCCCGAGCGACGGGGCGGTGATTGCTATGGATACGGCCTTTTCCTGCCTGCTCTACCCGGGGGTACTTTTTGAGGATGCTATGGAACTGGCCTCTTGCTGCCTGGTCCGGGAAACCGGCGCGGCGGTGCGGTTTGAGCTGACCCGGGAATCGGTGGTCCGGGGCTTTGACCGGGGTATGACGGCGGATGCCATACTGAGCCTCTTGGACCGGCTGTCCCTTAACCAGGTGGACCAGAACCTCCGCTGGACCGTGAAGGACTGGGAAACCCGATATGCCGGGGTCTCCCTGTACCAGGGGCTGGTCCTGACCCTGGCGGAGGATCGCCGCTACCTGGCGGAGGCGGAACCCGTGGCCTCACTGGTCACCCGGACCGTGGCGCCGGGGGTGTACCTCCTTTCGTCACATGAAAAAGCCGGCGTTGTCCGGGCGCTGCACAAGGCGGGGATAGATATCATTGCCCAGCCGCTCCCGACCAGGAAACCTTTTTTCGCGGAGCGGCACTCCCCCTATCCGCCGCTTGGTAGGGCGCTGCCCCACCCGTTCCCGGAGGCTCTCCCCTCCCGGAATATGGAAAAGGCGGAACAGTACAAGGAGCGCTTCCGCAGAGCCCTGGAGAAACTATCCCTCTCCAAAGGTGAGCGGGACGAGCTGGCCGCCCGGATAGAGCGGCGGCTGATCCTCAATGAATCCCAACTGGCGGGGGTTTCGGTACGGTACGAGAAACTGGAAGCCCGGGGCCTCGACTATATGGGGAAAACCGCCATCGCGAAACAGGCCATTGCCGCAAAGCAGCTCATAGAAATTATGTGGTCTAATCCCGACGGCGCTATGATCAGGGCCGTCGGAACACCGGAGGTCCTGGAAAAATCCGGGGGGGAGACCCTGTTGGTCCTTACCCCCATACCGCCCGGTGACGTGATCCGGCTTCCCTTGGGAAAGATCGGTCTCATCAGGCGGATTAAACAATCAATTTTTGGAGAATGAACAATGCCACTATTACCCTTTTCTGCGAATCAAATAGAAACAAACCAGGCAAAATTGGCGGTCCTCATCGACGCCGACAATACCCAGCCCGCCATCATCGACGGCCTCCTGGATGAGGTGGCCAAGTACGGCGTGGCCAGCGTCAAGCGGATCTACGGGGACTGGACCAGTACCAACCTCCGTTCCTGGAAGGACCGGCTGTTGGATCACGCCATTCAGCCCATCCAGCAGTTTTCCTACACCACCGGCAAGAACGCCACGGACAGCGCCATGATCATCGATGCCATGGACCTCCTGTACAGCGACAAGCTGGACGGCTTCTGCATCGTGTCCAGCGATTCCGACTTTACCCGCCTGGCCGCCCGGCTCCGGGAAAGCGGCCGCACCGTCTACGGCTTTGGGGAAAAGAAAACCCCCCGTGCCTTTGTTTCGGTCTGCGACAAGTTCATCTACACAGAAATACTGCGGGATAACCAGGAGGAAGCCGACGAGGACGATTCCCGCCCCGCCGCTAAGCCGAAGAAGGACTTCAAGGTGGACCGCAAGCTCCTGAAGCTCCTCCGGGACACCGTGGACGACCTGGCGGATGAATCCGGCTGGGCCTACCTGGGCGGGGTAGGGCAGAAGATCACCCTCCGGTCCAGCGAGTTCGACCCCCGGAACTACGGCTTCCGGAAGCTGGCGGACCTCTTCCGGGCCATCCCCCAGTTCGAGACCGAGGAACGGCCCCAGGAGAACGGCACCGGGCGGCAGGTGTATATCAGGTGGAAGCGGCGGAAATAGAGGGTGAAATAATAAACAACGTATTACTTATTCCGGATTCATTTAAGGGGACGATGAGTTCAACCGAGATTTGCGGCATCATGGAAGCGGCGGTTAAAAGATTCTATCCCGCAGCAAAGGTGAGCAGTATTCCGGTTGCCGACGGCGGTGAAGGCAGCGTTGAAGCGTTTTTGTGCGCGGCCGGGGGAACAAAGAAAACGGTACGGGTTAAGGGGCCCTTCTTTGAGGACATCGACTCCTTTTACGGTATTTTGGCGGATGGCAAGACGGCGGTGATCGAAATGGCGGCCTGTGCGGGGCTGCCCCTTGCCGGCAGCCATCCTGATCCCGAAAAGACGACTACCTACGGTGCGGGGCAGCTTATTGAAGCCGCCATTGACGCGGGGTGCACAAGGATTGTGATGGGCCTGGGGGGCAGTGCGACGAACGACGGCGGCGCCGGGGCGGCAATGGCGCTGGGGGTGCAGTTTACGGGGGCGGATGGCAAGCCCTTCGTGCCCACCGGGGGCGCCCTAAAGGACATACGGCACATTGACATACGGGGCATAAACCCCAAGCTCAAGCAGGTTGAGTTGGTGAGCATGTGCGACATCGACAATCCCCTGTTCGGCCCCTCCGGTGCGGCCCATGTGTTTGGGCCGCAAAAGGGCGCAACGCCGGATATGGTGCGATCCCTTGACGCGGGTTTGAAGCATCTGGCGGAGGTGGTAAAGGCGGACCTCCAGCTTGATTTGGCGGATATGCCCGGCGCGGGGGCAGCCGGGGGTATGGGCTACGGCATGAAGGTGTTCCTGGGGTCAGTGCTACAGATGGGGATTGAAACGGTGCTGGATACCGTTCACTTTGACGATCTGCTTAAGACTGCGGACATAGTTTTTTCCGGGGAAGGCAAAATTGACACCCAGAGTTTGCGGGGGAAGGTGGTAATCGGCATTGCGAAGCGCACCAAAAAGGCGGGGGTCCCCCTGATTGCGGTGGTGGGGGACATCGGCGACGATATTGACACGGCGTATGAGATGGGTGTTTCGGCGATTTTCAGCATCAACCGTGTGGCGGTGGATTATTCTCTGGCGAAGCTGCGGGCAAAAAACGATTTGCGCCTCACTATGGAAAACATTCTGCGGTTTTCACCTAAAGAACAGCCGTCATATCCGTCTTGAAACACCCCATCCTCCCCTATATGATACACATATAAAGAAGGAGCCCCGATTCACCATGGCAAAATACCCCTTTCCGACCATCGAACCCAAGTGGCAAAAGTATTGGGAGCAGCACAAGACCTTTAAGGCTGCGGAGGACCCGTCCTTCCCCAAGGAAAAGCGCCGGTATGTGCTGGATATGTTTCCCTACCCCTCCGCCCAGGGCCTCCACGTGGGGCACCCCGAGGGTTATACCGCCACGGACATCTACTGCCGCTACCTTCGCATGAACGGGTACAACGTGCTGCACCCTATGGGCTTCGACGCCTTCGGGCTGCCGGCGGAGAACTACGCCATCAAGACCGGGACCCACCCGGCGCTGACCACCGCAGCGAACATCAACAAGTTCCGCGCCCAGATTAAGTCCCTGGGCTTTTCCTATGACTGGTCTCGGGAGGTGGATACCTCCCAGGAAAAATACTACCGCTGGACCCAGTGGATCTTCCTCAAGCTCTTTGAAAAGGGCCTGGCCTACGAGGCGGAGAGCCCCATCAACTGGTGCCCTTCCTGCAAGACCGGCCTGGCCAACGAGGAAGTGAAGGACGGCTGCTGTGATCGCTGCGGCGCAAAGGTGACCCGGAAGCGGATTCGCCAGTGGATATTGAAGATAACCGCCTACGCCGAGCGGCTTTTGGCGGATTTGGAAGGCCTGGACTGGCCGGAGCCGGTCAAGCTGATGCAGCGGAACTGGATAGGCCGCAGTGAGGGGGCCAACGTCAGCTTTAAGATTGACGGCCCCGGCCATCAGGATGGCTTAGAAATTTACACCACCCGCCCCGACACCCTCTTCGGGGCAACCTACATGGTTCTCTCCCCGGAACATCCCCTGGTGGACACCATTACTACCCCGGAGCAGAAAGCTGCGGTGGCGGCCTACGTGGATGCGGCGGCCAAGAAGAGCGACCTGGAACGGACCGACTTGGCAAAGGTGAAGACCGGGGTTTTCTCCGGCGCATACGCGATAAACCCGGTGAACGGGAAGAAGATACCCATCTGGATAGCGGACTACGTGCTTATCTCCTACGGAACCGGGGCCATCATGGCGGTCCCCGCCCACGACGAGCGTGACTGGGATTTTGCCAAGGCCTTTAACCTGCCCATCATTCAGGTGGTGGCAAACGAGAAACCCGCGCCGGGGCAGGATTATTCCGCCGAGCCCCCGGAGTACACCATTGCCGACGGCTGGTCGGTGAACTCCGGCGAGTTTACCGGGCTCCCCACGGCCGAGGCAAAGACTAAGGTTACCGCCTGGGTTGAGTCCCAGGGGCTTGGTAAAAAAGCGGTGAACTACAAACTGCGGGACTGGATATTCAGCCGCCAGCGTTACTGGGGGGAGCCGATCCCGGTGGTCCACTGCGACCATTGCGGCATTGTTCCCCTCCCCGAAACCGCCTTGCCCCTCCGCCTGCCCGAGGTGCAGTCCTACACCCCTACGGGCACCGGCGAATCCCCCCTGGCGGGGATCGCCGAGTGGGTGAACACCACCTGCCCAAAGTGCGGCGGCAAGGCGAAGCGGGAAACCAACACCATGCCCCAGTGGGCGGGGTCTTGCTGGTATTACCTCCGTTACCTGGACCCGGATAACAGTACCGCTTTCGCCGCAAAGGACAAAATTGACTATTGGGCGCCGGTGGACCTCTACGTGGGCGGGGTCGAACACGCGGTGCTGCACCTCCTCTACAGCCGTTTCTGGCACAAGGTCCTCTACGACCTTGGCTTAGTCAACACCAAGGAACCCTTCCAGCGGCTGGTCAACCAGGGGATGATCCTGGGGGAGGATAACCAGAAGATGAGCAAGAGCCGGGGTAACGTGATCAACCCCGACGACATTGTAAAAACCTACGGCGCCGACTCTATGCGGGTCTACGAGATGTTCATGGGCCCCCTGGAGGTGACCAAGCCCTGGCTCACTGCGGGGCTTGTCGGGGTGTCCCGGTTTCTGGAGCGGCTCTGGGCCATCGCCGAAAAGCCCGTGACCGATGGCGCCGGGAGCGAGGAACTGGTGCGGCTGCTCCATAAAACGATACGGAAGGTGAGCTCCGACACGGGAACCCTGAACTTCAATACCGCCATCAGCGCCATGATGGTCTACTCCAACGAACTGGCGAAACTTGCGGAGGTGCCCCGCAGTCTCTGGGAACCCCTGGTGTTGATGGCAAGCGTCTACGCGCCCCACCTGGGGGAGGAACTTTGGGAGAAGCTGGGCCACGGCGGTTCCGTATCCAAGGCTTCCTGGCCTGTCTGGGATGATGCGCTTACGGCGGACAATGAAGTGACCGTGGTGGCCCAGGTAAACGGCAAGATACGGGACAAGTTTACCGCTCCGGCAGGGATGGCGAAGGCGGAACTGGAAAAGATCGCCCTGGCCCTTCCGGGGGTGCTTAAGTGGCTTGAAGGACAGACCATCGTTAAGGTCATTACCGTGCCGGATAAGCTCGTTAATATCGTGGTAAAATAATGGTAACACTGTTACTGTGCATCATCTACCTCACCTTTATCAGCCTGGGGCTGCCGGATTCTATCCTGGGCTCAGCCTGGCCGGTGATGCGCCTGGACTTCGACGTGCCCCTCCATTTTGCGGGGCTGGTGTCGGCGGCCATTACCCTGGGGACCGTGGTGTCCAGCCTCTACAGCAGCCGGGCGGTCCGCCGCCTGGGGACCGGGACGGTTACCCTGATTTCGGTGGCCATGACCGCCACGGGGCTTCTGGGGTTCAGCCTCATGCCGTCCTTTTACTGGTTCTTCTTCTTTGCCCTGCCCCTGGGGCTCGGCGGGGGGGCCATAGATACGGTGCTCAATAACTATGTGGCCCTCCACTACAAGGCCCGGCACATGAACTGGCTCCACTGCTTCTGGGGGGTAGGCGCCGGCCTGAGCCCCATCATCATGGCGGGGTTTATCAGCCGGGGGAACCGGTGGCGGGACGGGTACCGGGTTATTGCGGCGGGGCAGTGGGGCATTGTCATTATCCTGGCTGCGACACTCTTTCTGTGGAAAAAAGCTACGCCGGAGGGGCCGGCCAAGGGGCTCTCCAAAGCGGACCGCTGGTCCGATGTCTTTGCCATCCCCGGGGTAAAGGCCGCGCTCCTGGGCTTTTTTTCCTATGTGTCTGTGGAGGCGATCCTGAATGTGTGGGGCCCCACCTATCTGGTCATGCGGAAGGGGGTAGGGGCCGAAGCCGCCGCCCAATGGCTATCCCTCTATTTTGTTAGCCTTACGGTGGGCCGCTTCATTTCCGGATTGGTAAGCGGCCTCATGAGTAACAAGACCCTCATCTTTGCAGGCTGCGCCTTCGTTGCCCTGGGGCTTATCTTCCTGGCCCTTCCCCTGCCGCTCTTCTTTTCATTCGCCGCCTTTATCCTCTTAGGCTTCGGCTACGCGCCAATCTTCCCCTCCATGCTCCATGAAACCCCCCGGCGTTTCGGCGCAACCGTTTCTCAGGCGATCATGGGCTACCAGTTTGCCTCGTCCTATATCGGCGCATCCCTCACCCCCATACTGGCGGGGCTGCTTATCTCCCGGGTCAGCATGGTTCTCTATCCCGTTTTATTGGCGATCTTCCTGGCCCTCCTGGTGGGGAGTTCCGCCTTTATCGTGGTATTGGAAAAACAAAGGAAGCTGCTTGTCCGGGGAATCAATAATTAGGATTAGAAATAGCCATTTCACTTACGGGTGAACTGCCGCTCGAATTTGCTGCCCGTACCCACACGTATTGTCTTCTCTTTTCCCTGACTTCAACCTTACAGGAGTTACGTTTTTCCGTCAGCGTCGGGTTCGTAGGTTGGGTGGGGTTCTCTGAAATATATACATAATATGCGGTTGCTTTCGGTACCTTTTTCCAGTTTATATTTAAGTAACGCGTATTGCTGAAGCCGGTCCTGCTATAATCCAGGGCAGGCATTTCCGGCTTTCCCGGTATCTGCGCCGCAAGCGTAAGCGCCCGGGAAAGCATTCTGTCCGCAGACCTCATATTAACGGATTTTGCGGCCATCATTTTGCGTCCCTGTATCTCCAATGACCTGAGCCGAAGCCGGTAGTATTCGCCAATATCCTCCAGCATACAGGTTATGATAATTTCCGCCCCAAGGTTTTCGCCTATCCGTACCTGATTGTCCTCATTCACTTCACCGGTTACCTGCTGATACCCGATTTCACTGTTAATCATCGCCTTATTCGTCTTGTCGCGGTCAAGCAGGGTAAACTTGCCCGTGTTCACCAAGGCGTCAACAATCTCGTTGAGCATATAATTGGCCAGCGCTTCGGTCGGGGCGCCGGCAACATTCAATACCGCAACCTTCGCGCCCTCAGGTAAACCGGTGGCTATCTCGGCGGTCCCGTACACTATGGCTTCATTCAGATCCCGCAAGCGGGTTTCTTCGAGCCGCCGGGCCTGCTCTTCCCTCCTGCTATTGTCCGGGGGTGTTGTCGTACAGGTTAAAACGGCACTTGCAAAACAAAGCAACAACAGCATTTTTTTCATCTATTATTCACCACCGCCCTTAGGATATACCATAAAAATGAGCTTGTCAAGAAGGCGCCCGTTACTTTATGCTTGAAAAAACTGATATGGTATGGTATAGTCTTGTATATGAAACTGGAGGAGACGGGTATGAAAAAAATGGGTTTGTTGGTATTGCCGCTTTTGGCGGCATGGCTGGTTGGATGCGCATCGCAAAAGGCGCCGGTAGTAGTGGAAGCGGAGGCGCCGGCAGCGCAATCATGGTCGGCGGATGTCCCGCCTTGGTACTTAAACCCCCCCGAGGATGATGGCAATATCTATGGTATCGGCAGTGCTAAGTTGGCGAGACCCGAAAGGAGCCAGAGCGCGGCGGAAAATCGTGCCCGTACTTCATTGGCGTTCCAGCTTGAAGCATTGGTTGACGCTATGGAAACGGACTACTATAACGAAGCCGGAACGATTAAAGATGCGGCGGTTGCCGAATCCTTTGAAGCGGTTAGCCGGCAATTGGCTTCCGCGAGGGTGAGCGGCGCAAAAGTGACGGAGCGGAAAGTTGGCAGCGATGGTACCGTCTATGCTTTGGTTGCGTACAGTCAGGCGGCGGCTAAAGAAGATATTACCAAAAGGCTCATTGAAACCGCCGCTTCAAAAAATGCGCGGATAAAAACCGATGCGGTGCTCAAAGCTATGGATGAGGCTTTAAAAAACAAATCGTCTCCGGAGCCGGTGGATACCGGCGGTGAATAGTGGCATGCTGCGCGGGAAACCGCGTTGCAAGTGGCGCAGATTACGAATAGCGATGCTAACGGCCCTTGTATTGGGGTGCGGTTCTGCTCCTCCGGTAACGAATGATACGGTGGAGGAGGCCCCGGCCGGTAGTGTTCCGGATAGTGCTCCGGCATGGTTTACCAACACCCGGTCCCTGTATCCCGATAGTAAATATATATGGGTAAAGGGCGAAGGCGGCGCCCCGGAGGATGCAAAAGAAAAGGCGCTGATAGAAATGTCACGGTACTTTCATACCACGGTGGAGGCGGTCAGCGAGGAGATTTCCGAATACCGGGAAACAATCGGTTCCGGGAAAAAGGACTTTTCGGACAAGACCCGGTTTAATGAATACAGCCGCATCGAATCCCGGGAGGACTTTTTTGGGATTCGTTTTACGGATCCCTGGTTCAATCCCCAAAGTCGGGCCTATACGGTACTTGCCTCTATCAACCTAAGAGAAACGGAGGAGCAATATCGTTCAAGGATAGAAACAAATATGGCCGGTATAAACGCCCTTATGGCTGCCGTAGCTCAGGCTGAGGATCCCCTCTATTCGTTTAAGCTGCTGGCAAAGGGAAAGAGTGTCGCCGCCGTGACCAGGCAGTTCATTGATAATATATCCTTTATCAGTCCGGAAAAAAGCAGGGACTATTTGCAAAAGTATGCCCTGTATCTCAATACGATACAGCGGTTGTACGCCGAATATGAAAGGCTGCACGCCCGCACGACCTTCTCTATCATTGTACGCGGGGATGATACCGGCGGGCGGGTGAAACGGGCGGTACAAAAGGCCTTTGAACAAAACAAGCTGATCGTTGCGCCTGCCCGGGGTGAATACGCGGTTACCGTGACGGTTAACGCGCCGGTAAAGAAATCGCCCTATGGAGAAACGGTTGCGTATAGTATCAAGGGGGGCATTGAAATTGCGATAACCCACAAAGGGGAAGCGGTATTTCCGTCCTATACACAAAGTTATGGGGAATACAAAAAACTTGAACAGAAGGTCGTATCCAATCTGTTTTACAAGAATGTTGAAGTTGACCTGGAAGAGAATTTCAGGGCCCACATTGCGGCGATGCTCGAAGGCTAAAGATACCGCTGAAAAACTCGCTCCAGGGACCCTCTGAGCCGGCTTTGCGTTGGTATAAACGCACTTTGCGTTTATGTAAACGCGCTTTGCGTTTATATAAACGCGCCCGGTATAAATGCGCTTTATTCCCTTATTTGACGCTACGGCCCTGGGGTCCGGGGGATGAAAAAGAGGCTTGTTTTGACGGGAATTATCAGCCTGTTACTGGTATTCGGGATGATTCTGGCCGGGTGCGATAACGGTTCAACGAGCGGTGGAGATAATAGTAGTGGTAGTGGCGGCGGCACCAGCCCCGGCGGTACTGACCCCGGCGGCACTGACCCCGATGATTCCGGGGAAACGGTACCGGCAACCACGCTTTCCGGGGCATTAACATGGCTTGTCACTAATGCTGAGGATCAAGGGGAGTATGTTATCGAACTGGCGGGAAATGAATCAAGTGGCCCACGGACGCTTAGCTACCCCGGCAAGTCGGTAACTATTATCCTTCGAGGCGGCGGTTCTGAAAAAACGGTGAGTTTAAGCCCTAACGGCTCCCTTTTCACCATAAGTTCCGGGGTTAAACTTGTGCTGGACAGCAACATTACGCTTCAAGGGCTACCCAACAACAATACCGTACTGGTTAGGGTCTCCGGCGGGACTCTGGTGATGAACAATGGCTCGAAAATCACCGGGAATACCTCCTCCGCCTTATTCTCCGGCGGTGGTGTGTATGTAGATGATGGGACGTTTACGATGACAGGCGGTACTATCAGCGGGAATGGAGCTTCCCTCGGCGGCGGTGTGAACGGCAATATTATTAAAACCGGCGGTACCATTACCAGTACCAACTCAGCAGCGAATGGGAAAGTGGCTTATAGTGATCCACGAAAACGCAATGCTGAGGCGGGGCCGGGTGTGAACTTAGACTACAGAGTATCGGGCTCGGAGGGCGGCTGGGAGTAGGGGAGCAAAAGGAACAGGGCAAAGCAAGAAACCGTCAGTTTATTCCAAACCGGTAACACGGCGGATAAACTGATCGGGCGTTACCGCTTCAATGGGTGAAGAAGAAAAATCGGCGGGATTGCGGGTAACAATATAATCCACGGCCAGACTTTCCCCGGCGGCGTATTGAACCGCGTCTTCAAAATCGCCCCAATCAAGGGCAATGGCCCGGCGGATTTCAGCGCCGCTGACCGTTGCGGCGCCAACATTGAGCAACAGCCGCTTCAAGAGTTCCATTGCGGTTTTTTTGCTGCCTGTTTGCTTGCGGGAAATGTAGTAAATATCGGTAATCGCGGATGCCGAAACAAAAATCCTAACGCCCAATGTGGACAAGCTCAGAACCTTGGCGGCCGCTGCGTAAAAGGGCGTTCGCTCCAGCAACGCATCAAGGGCGACATTGGTATCTATCAGGATGTTCATATACCATACTTTTCTGCAAGCCGCATTTCCCGAATATCCTTCATAGTAACATCAGGGGGAAGGTCGGCGCCTTTAAGCGCGCCCACCAGCGCCTGTATCTCCGGCGATTGCACCGCCGCTTCAATCTGCGCCATCGTAAAGCGCGGAAGGGCAGCGGACTTTCCCGTCCCCGGAGCGGCGGTCCCGCCTTTCCGGCTTTTTTGCTTCAAATACCCCACAAAATCCAGAGCCTCCGCCGCAAGATTGGGCGGAAGGGACTGGATTTCCTCTAATAAAACTGCCATATCGCTCATATCGGCCTCCTGCATACAGGATACTACTAATCCCATGCCGGGACAAGGAGCTGCGGGGGTGACCGTGCGTGTTGCGGTTTTGGCGGGGGTGTGGTAGAGTGGGAGTATGGAGATAGCGTTCAACAAGACGGCGTTCAAGCATAGCGTATCAAAAGCTGATATTGGAGGATATTATGGCAATGTCAATGACTGACGAAGAATATTGGGCCCTGGACGATGAGGTAACCCGCAACCCGCCCGATGTGTCCGGCATAACCGGCGGGTTCTTTACCGAACGGACCCGCCGGCGCGAGGCTGCGGAGCGTACCGTCATCCTCGACCAATTCTCCGCGGATTACCTTAAGGCTGCCGCCGAAGCGGAACATAAGACCCCCGCCCAGATAGTCGGCGAGCTGGTTCGTGAAAAAATAGCTGTTACTGCATAATCCCCTCTGTGCCAGGATAAACGCATAGAAAAGGAGGCGGAAAAAATTAGCAGCCATGGGGGCGAAAACGTATCAATTAGTCAAATTCCCCCAATTTTTAGCGCGCATCTTGTCAAACGCCGTTTACTTTGTACAAACGCGGGCTATATCTATCACGATACGGCTAAAGCGATCAGTGTACCGCGCTTTTCGCCGGTGTGCGCCACTATTCGGCAATCTCTGCGGATTTTGGTTAATATATCTGCAATCAGGGGTTTACCGAGAACGTTCGGGGGTCTGTGCGTTTATCCTGCCTCTGTGCCAAAAAGCCTTGACAGCCGATTTCATGAGCCGATACTATTAAGGAGGCGGTTTCCGAAGAATTGCTGAAAAAGTATTTTAAGGATGACTTCTTTTTCAAAAATGGATATTAAAGAATCGCTGGAAGAATTTAAGGTCATTTTTTCAATCCCCTTGCCCGGTGGTTTATCCCTCGATATCAACGAAACCATATTGATCTCCTGGATTGCCATGGCAATCCTTATCATCGCCGCCTTCGTCCTGACCCGGAACTTGAAGGAGATACCCCGGGGGGGCCAGGTCTTCCTGGAGGCGGCGGTGGAATTTCTGAACAACTTTTCCAGGGAGCATTTTGGCCGCCGGGCCAGGATCTACGGCCCCTATATCGGCACGGTCTTTTTGTTCCTCCTGGTGGCGAACATTATCCCCGTACTGAGTCCCCTGTCCTTACCCATCTTCGGCATTGAGCCCCCCTTTACCATCAAGCCCCCCACCAGGGATATCAACCTCACCGCCGCTTTGGCGATCATCTCTATCCTGCTGGTGTTTTTCGGCGGACTCCGGGCCCGGGGGATTGGGGGCTGGTGTAAGAACCTCCTCAAACCAATGCCCTTGATGCTGCCCTTTAACCTCCTGGAATACATCATCCGGCCCCTGTCCCTGTGCCTCCGGCTTTTTGGGAATATTCTGGGGGGTTTCATTATCATGCTCCTCATTGAGCGGGCTTTGCCCATACCGGCGGTGCTGCCGGCGTTTGCGTCCCTGTATTTTGATCTTTTTGACGGGCTTGTTCAGGCGGTGGTCTTTACCTTCCTGACCACCCTGTTTGTAGCGGAAGCAGTTGAAGTATAAGTGTATACATAAAGATAAGGAGGTATGTATGACAGCGAATCTTGGATTTCTTATTGGAGCGGGTCTTGCGGTACTTGCCGGTCTCGGCGCCGGCATCGGCATCGGGGTCGCCACAAATGGGGCCACCCAGGCCATCTCCCGTCAGCCTGAAGCGTCGGGGAAGATCATGACCGTATTTATTCTGGGCATCGCCCTGGCGGAAGCCACCGCTATTTACGGTTTTGTTATCGCCATCCTGATTTTCACCAAGGCATAACAGGTTTGGTATGATCGTTCCGCAACTGGCAACATTTCTTATCACCATCATCAACATCACCGTCACGTTTCTGGTGCTCCGGGCCTTTCTTTTCAAGCCGGTTACCAAATTCATGGAGGACCGGACCGGAAAGGTGCAGGATTCCCTGGATCAGGCGGCAAAAGAGCGGAACCAGGCGAAGGGGCTCCTGGAGCAGTATGAGGATAAGCTCAAACGGGCTGATGATGAGGCTGCAACGATAATCCGCGCCGCCCAGGAGACCGCCCGGCTTGAGTCGGAGCGGATCATTGCCGAGGGCAGGGAAGCGGCGGAGGCGTTCCTTGAAAAGGGCCGCAAACAGCTTGAGGCGGAACAGCGGGCGGCCATTGCCGTGTTCAAGGCCGATGCCGCCGCCCTGGTACTTGGCGCTTCCGGCCGCCTCATCCAGCGGGAACTGAACAGCGAGGATACCCGTCGTCAGGCGGAGTTGCTGCTCAAGGAATTGGGGAATAGCTGATGTTCCAGGGGGATCGCTGGGCGGACGCCTTTATGGCGGCCTCCGCCGGCCATGCGGGGGAGGCCCTGGATGTGTTGAAGGCCATTGAGCCCGCCCTTTCCCGCCTTCCCTTAGCAGTTTCCGGGAGTGGTGACGCCGGCAGGCTGGAAAAGCTGCTCCGCAGTGCCCTAGGGAGCCCCGCGCCGATTGATGCGGGGGCCGAATACGCCATCCGCTTCCTGACGCTCCTGGTACGGAAGGGCTATTTTACGCATTTTGGTGCGGCGCTCAGGGCGCTTGAACAGCGGATTGACGCTAAGAACGGGGTGCTCACGGTTCAGGTCGAATCGGCGCAGCCCCTGGATGAGGATTTACAGGAAAAGATTACGGCGTTACTGGTACGGCGAACCGGCGCACGGGAAGTCAGGCTGGTTTCCCGCCTGGTGCCCGAACTGCTGGGGGGTTACCGGCTGCGTTTCGGCGCAGAACTGGTCGATACCAGCTTGAAGGGTCAATTGCAAAGAATGGCGGTGGAAGCCTTTGGATGGAGGTTTTAGATGGTGAGTTTTGGGGACCTCTCCAGGGTCTTGCAGGAAGAGCTTGAACATTGGGAAGCAAAGGCGAGTACCGAATCTGTTGGGTTTGTGGGCCAGGTGGGGGACTCGGTGGCTACCATTTACGGCCTGGACAAGGCCATGTACGGCGAGTTGGTGGACTTCGGTTCCGGTGCATCCGGGATCGTGATGGACCTGGTGGAAGACGGGGTTGGGGTCGTGCTTCTTTCCGGGGAGTCCCTGGTCAAGGCCGGGGACGAAGCCAAGGCAACAGGCCGGGTGGTGTCGGTCCCCTCGGGCTCCGGCCTCCTGGGCCGGGTGGTGAACCCCCTGGGTGAGCCCGTCGACGGCAAGGGCGCGCTCGCCGCGGAGGCGTGGCTGCCGGTGGAGACTCCCGCCGCGCCGGTTATCGAACGGGGCCCGGTGAACGTGCCCCTGGCAACCGGCGCCCTTTCGGTGGACTCCATGATCCCCATAGGCCGGGGTCAGCGGGAACTTATCATCGGGGACCGCCAGACCGGGAAGACCGCCCTGGCGGTGGACACCATCATCAACCAGAAGGGCAAGGGCGTCTATTGCGTCTACTGCGCCATCGGGCAGAAATCCTCCTCCGTGGCGGCTATCATAACCAACCTGGAACGCTTCGGCGCTATGGATTATACCTTTGTGGTCCTAGCCTCCGCTGCAGATTCCGCAGCCCTCCAGTACCTGGCCCCCTATTCGGCCTGCGCCATGGCGGAGCACTTCATGCACCAAGGCAAGGACGTGTTGGTGGTCTACGACGATCTTTCCAAACACGCCGTTGCCTACCGCACCATCTCCCTGCTCCTGCGCCGCCCCCCCGGACGGGAAGCCTTCCCCGGTGACGTGTTCTACCTCCACTCCCGGCTTCTGGAACGGGCGGCAAAGCTGTCCGTCGAAAAAGGTGGAGGCTCCATCACCGCCCTGCCCATCGTGGAAACCCAGGCGGGGGATATTTCTTCCTATATACCTACCAACGTCATATCAATCACCGACGGCCAGATATTCCTGGACTCGGAACTCTTCAATGCCGGGTTCCGGCCCGCCATTGATGTGGGCCTTTCGGTCAGCCGGGTCGGGGGAAGCGCCCAGACCAAGGCCATGCGGAAGATTTCCGGCAGGCTGCGGCTGGATCTGGCCCAGTACCGGGAAATGGCCGCCTTTGCCCAGTTCGGCAGCGACCTGGACAAGAGCACCCAGGACAAGCTTGCCCAGGGGCAGCGGCTCATGGAGGTGCTCAAGCAGCCCCAGTTTGCCCCCCTTGCTATGGAGGAACAGGTGGCGGCGCTCTTTGTTTCCATTAACGGGTACCTCATGGATGTTCCGGTGGATACGGTATCCGCCTTTATAAAGGAGTTTCTGGATGACCTGAAGCTGCGGAAGGGGGAAATCCTCCAGGCGCTAGCGGACTCAGGGGCGATGTCATCGGATATTGAGCAGGGGCTGAACGACGCCATTACGGGTTTTAAACAGTCTCGGGGTGTACGGAAATAGGGGAACATGGCGAATCTACGGGATGTCCGGCTGCGAATGCGGGCTATAGAACAGACATTGCAGGTTACTAAGGCGATGAACCTGATCTCTACCGCAAAGCTGCGGAAGGGGCGGCGGGTTTTGCAGGATACGGAACCCTATTTTACCCGGATACAGAAGTCTATGTACGATATCGTGGCCGGCGCAGGGTTTGTGCACAGCGATTTCTTCGGCAGGAAAGCTGATGAAGATATCTATCACAGCGCCGTGGTGGTGATTAATAGTGATAAGGGCCTTGCCGGAGGCTATAACGCCAATGTCTTCCGGCATGTGGAGAGCCTCTGCGCCACCCTTAAAAACCCCATGCTGATACTCATCGGCGCTATCGGGTATCGTCACTTCACCCATACCCCCCACCTGATTCTGGAAAACTTTTCCTTCAAGTCCAAGCTGCCCGAGGTGGAGGACGCCGGGGAGATCGCCGATTATCTTATCGCCCAGTATCTCTGGGGCATGTTTGATGAGGTGCATATCGTCTATACCCACATGTACAGTACCATCAAGCTGCTTCCCACGGAGAAGAGCATCCTGCCCCTGAACGCAGAAACCATGCGGCAGGAACTGAATCAGATTGAAACTAAGAAACGGGAACACCATACCTTTGAATACATCCCCTCGGCGGCGGCGGTGTTTGAAGCCCTGGTGCCCCTGTACATAAAGGGCCTGGTCTACGGCTGCATGGTGGAGGCTTATGCCAGCGAGCAGAGCGCCCGCATTGCCGCCATGGACGAGGCTTCCAAGAATGCGGAGGATATGCTGGGGACCCTGCGGATACACTATAACCGGGTCAGGCAGGCGGGCATTACCCAGGAAGTATCGGAGATAGTATCGGGCTCTTCGGCCCAGAGCGAGGAATAGTTTATGGCGAATAAAGGGGTTGTTACCCAGATAGTAGGTCCCGTGGTGGATGTCCGGTTTCCGGAAGGGCAGTTACCCGCGATTTTGAACGCCCTGGAAATTACAGTGGAGGATCGTACCGTCGTCCTTGAGGTGCTCCAGCATATCGGGGATAACCGGGTGCGCTGCGTTGCTATGGAGGCTACCGAGGGTCTGGCCCGGGGGCTTCCGGTGCACGATACCGGCTACCCCATCCGGGTGCCCGTGGGGGATGAGGTCCTGGGCCGTATGTTCGGCGTTACCGGTAAGGTTATTGATGACAAGGGTAGTTTTACGGCGGGCCAATACGCTTCCATCCACCGCGCCCCGCCGCCCTTTGATGAGCAGAAACCCGCCACCGAGGTCTTTGAAACGGGGATCAAGGTTATCGACCTGATAGCCCCCTACGCCAAGGGGGGCAAGATCGGCCTCTTCGGCGGCGCGGGGGTGGGCAAGACCGTTATCATCATGGAGCTGATCCACAATATCGCCACCGAACATTCGGGGTACTCGGTGTTCGCCGGGGTGGGGGAACGGTCCCGGGAAGGGGCGGACCTCTGGAAGGAAATGAACGAGTCCGGGGTTATCGACAAGACCGCCCTGGTATTCGGCCAGATGAACGAGCCCCCCGGCGCTCGTATGCGGGTTGCCCTTTCCGGCTTGACCATGGCGGAGCATTTCCGCGACCAGGGCGGTCAGGATGTGCTCCTCTTCATCGACAATATCTTCCGGTTCATCCAGGCCGGCGCCGAGGTGTCCGCCCTCCTGGGCCGTATCCCCAGCGCCGTGGGCTACCAGCCCGCTTTAGCCAACGAGATGGGGGCCCTCCAGGAGCGGATCGCCAGTACCTCCAGGGGCTCCATCACCAGTATCCAGGCGGTCTATGTCCCCGCAGACGACCTGACCGACCCGGCCCCGGCCACCACCTTCGCCCACCTGGACGCCACCACCACCCTTTCCCGGAAGATCGTGGAACTGGGCATCTACCCGTCGGTGGACCCCCTGGCGTCCAGCTCCCGCATCCTGGAAAGCGCCGTGGTGGGGGAGGAGCATTACCATACCGCCATCAGGACCCAGCAAATACTCCAGCGCTACAAGGAGCTCCAAGACATCATCGCCATCCTGGGTATGGACGAGCTTTCCGAGGAGGACAAGGTCACCGTATCCCGTGCCCGGAAGGTGCAGCGCTTCTTCAGCCAGCCCTTTCATGTGGCGGCCCAATTCACCGGTATCCCCGGCGTGTACGTCCCGGTCAAGGAAACCGTCCGGGGCTTCAGGATGATCCTGGACGGCGAAACCGACCATATCCCTGAACAGGACTTTTTCATGGCCGGCGCCATCGATGATGTCGTCGCTAAAGCCACCGCCAAGGATACATAATGGCAGCCCTCTTTACCTTTGAAGTCCACACCCCCTACCGCTTCTTTTACAAGGACAAGGTTGAAGCGGTGACCGTTACTATCCAGGACGGCGAAATCGGCATCCTTGCCCAACACGAGGCCATTACCGCCCCGGTTAAGCCCTGTCTATTGAAGATAAAGGACAAGGACGGCCGGTGGAAAACCGCCTTCAGTTCCGAGGGTATTTTGGAGGTGGCGGGTGGCAAGACGGTACTCATGGTAGACGCCGCCGAGTGGCCCGAGGAGATTGACCACGGGCGGGCGGTGGAGGCGAAAAAGCAGGCCGGGGACGTGCTTGCCAACGCCGGCTTCCGGTTTGAGGCGGAGACCGCCCGGCTAAAGCTGGAACGGGCGAATATGCGGCTTAAGGTGTGGGAATTGCGAGGGGAATAATACGATATCCTCTAATGGCAGCATGATGGGATTATGCAGTAACAGCTATCTTTTCCAGCACCAGCTCGTCAATGATTTTGGCGGGGCTTTTGCGGTTTGCCGCCGCTTTTGTCAGGAGGTAGTCCATGGAGCATTTGGTCAGCCCCAACTGCCGCAGTTCCCGTTGAGCAAGCCAGTCGCTGCCTTCAGGTCCAAACTTGGGGATGGTACGAGTTAGTTCCTCGTCCAGCGCGTCGTATTCTTCGTCGGTCATGTCGGTATAGTTCATCGTTTTCTCCTAGTCCCGGAGTTGGGCAAGCGCGCCGGGCCGCATATCCATCGCATGGAAGACCTTTATGGTGTCCTCGCCTATGGGGTTATAAAACACTTCAATCGGGTTTCCCGCCCGGTTGAAACCTATGAAGCCGTATTTGTTGTCGTAACCTTCCAGTTTTCGCGCAAAGATTCTGGTATTGTAGGCATTACGAATATCCGCCTCGGTAATGCGGTGCTTAAAAGCGGAGGGCACGAAAACAATCTCAGGCTCCATACCCCATTTTACCACAAAACTGGTACAGCGGCAACCGACGCGGAGGCTGCGGCGACCGACGCCAAACCGTCTATCGCACTAGGGATTAAGAAATCGGGGCATTGGTCCAGCGGGGCTTTCCCCAGGGGCCGCATAGTTCCGTATCCCCGTTTTTCCCTTAGACAGCAAAAACAGGCGTTTTGAGAGCAAATTTGGTATGGTTTTCCCCTTGCGCTTTAAAAGTAAGGGGAGTACGATCACACCATGTACCAAGTAATCTCGTTCTTACCCCCCCTTCTCCCCCCCCCCCCCCCCCCCCCCCCCCCCCCCCCCCCCCCTCCCCCCCCCCCCCCCCCCCTTACCCTCCCCATCTCTTATCCAAACCACTGCCTCCTCCTTCATTCTTCCAAACACCATATTACGTTTCCAAACT
>BNUX01000004.1 GCA_025997675.1 Spirochaetia bacterium
ACACCGTAATCGGTGAACACCAGGGTAAATGTGGCGAACACCACCGATATGAGCGGCTTGCGTAAATACGGCACGGTGAGCGCAAAGAACCGGTTGATTTTCGGGATGCCAAGCACGGCGGCGGCTTCGTAGGGGGAACCGTCTTCGTATTTAAGAATGTCCGCAAGCATGAGAAAAGCAACGGGGAAGGCATACAACACCGACCCCATTACAACCCCGCCGAATCCGTAAATCGAATGATGCAGTCCAAACAAACGCGTTAGAATACCGTTGGAACCGAGCAGCAATACTAATCCCATGCCGTGTGAAATTGATGGTATCAACATCGGCAGCGTGACAAACACCGCGGCAATTTCGCGGCAGCGCATATTTGTGCGTACCACAGAGAGCGCAAACACGTATGCGATGGCGATGGATATAACCGTTGCGACAGCGGCAGCGGCAATTGAATGTGCGAGTGCCTCTGTGAATTGCGCCGAGCCTAGTATACCCGTAATATTTACGTGTACCATCATGCCCAGCATACGCATAAGCGGGAAAATCAGCGCAACGATAAGAAATATACCGATGAGCACTTTTGTAATGCTTAACCCGGTTGTTTTACCCATTGATATATTTCACCAGGGAATCAATTTTGATTTTGAGGGTGTCACGCACAAATTCGGTGACAAATGCCGTTGCCGGATTCCGGATAATATTTTCGGGTGTATCCAATTGTTGTATTGTTCCTGCATGCAGCACCATAATACGGTCGGAAAGCGCGAAGGCCTCTTCCTGGTCGTGGGTGATGTACACACAGGTCGAATGGAATTTCTTTTGTATGCGCTTAATTTCATCCCGCAGGGATAAACGTATCGCCGCGTCTAACGCCGACATTGGTTCATCGAACAGGATAATTTCGGGATTTAATGCCAATGTGCGCGCAATAGCAACCCGTTGTTGTTGTCCGCCGGACAATTTCCCCGGTTTTTTCCCCGCATGTTCGCTTAAGCCTACCTGTTCAATAATGTTGAGTGCAATGCTGCGGGCATTTGATTTTAACGCCTTGTTAAAATGCAGCGCGTATTCAACATTGCCGAGCACGGTCATGTTTTGGAACAAGGCGTAGTTTTGAAACACAATACCCATATTGCGATCCGCCGGCGGAGCCTCTGTAATATCAACGCCATCCTTGAGAATAGTGCCGGATGTGGGACTGAGCAGCCCAATCAATATACGCAGAATCGTTGTTTTTCCGCACCCCGATGGGCCAAGGATTGATAGAAACTCTCCGTCCTTAACCGTAAAACTCACGTTGTGCAAAACTTTTTGCCGGTTAAACACCTGTACTAAGTTTTGCACCGTGAGTTTATCGCCGCCGGTATTAGTATTTCCAGCGTTCAAGCAATCGCTCCTTTAGCGCAAGGTCGTACACGCCGGTCATGTCCGCATAGGGGATGTCCCGGGGATAGTTTGCAATAGTGTTAGGCTGATCAATAAAAATCGGTTCGGGGCAATAAAGTTCTTTGTCATCCCTCACCAATTTGTCTATTACAAAGGTGAAAACTTCTTTAACCACGGCGCGTGTATCTTTGCCCACAATAATTCCCATGCCGGTGGTGATGCTCGGTGCGCCTTCGGCAAAAAAAATCATTTCCAGCGGCATACCTTTACTGTTGATTGCCTGGGTCGCGGTCAGGGTCATGCCCAAACCGATGGCAACCTCACCTTGAATAAGCGCGTTGACGGGACCGGAGCCGGAGGTGGTAAACTGGAGAATATTATCCGCGAGTTTATCGAAATAATCAAACGCGGCATCTTCGCCCCATGCGTTAATAAGGGACACTAAAAACATATACCCCGTGCCCGATGTTTTTGGATTCGGCATTGAAATAAGCCGCTTGTACACGGGATTCAATAAATCCTGATACGATTCCGGCGCCGGCAAGCCCAGGGAGCTAAGCTTGCCGCGGTTAATCACGATGGCGCCGCTTGATTTATCCCAGGGCAAAAACTTTTTGCTTCCCGGCACCAGTTCCGGCAAAAAACCGGTGGTATCATAGGAAGAAAGGTCGGCAAGCACATCCTGCAAACCTTCCAAATAGCCCGTTTCAAGATTCACAATAATGTCCGCTTCGGTACTCTTCCCCTCGGCTTTAATTTTTGCCGCATGGTTACCGGTGGACAACACCTGTAAATCAATGCGGTACTGCGGAAACCGGGCTTTAAGCAACTCCTGCATATGCTCGGTGCGGAAATCCTCGGTACTCGTAAAAATGACGACATTGTTGTTGTCCGCTTTCTGGCAGCCCGCAACAAGACAGAGCAGACAACCTGCCAATACAGCCATACACTTTTTCATGGTAACTCCTTACGTTCAATTTTTAATAAGCATAGCTAAAAATTGAACAAGTGTCAAGGGTTTTTTGGCAGAATTTCGATTTTTTTGTATAAATTTGACTATTTTTCTTGCGGATTGCGAAAAAGTAGTGTCAGGGAGCTAAACACTAGTGTCAGGGAGCCAAACACTAGTGTCAGGGAGCTAAACACCAGTGTCAGAGAGCTTAACACTAGTGTCAGAGAGCTTAACACCAGTGTCAGAGAGCTTAACACCAGTGTCAGGGAGCTTAACACTGGTGTCAGGGAGCTAAACACTAGTGTCAGGGGGCTAAACACTAGTGTCAGGAGGCTAAACACTAGTGTCAGGGGGCTAAACACTAGTGTTTAGGGGCGATACAGGATTCGGTAAAAATTTTAGTGTAAGATGGCGATGGTTTACCTTAAATGAATATTTCTCGTCCTGTTTTCAAAATTTCTTCAACAAAGGGATTTCCCCTGTCGAGTTCTGATGTTGGAAAAGCGTTAGGCTCAAGAAGCAGTTTATCATCATATTTCGTTTTTAATAAAAATAGCTGATATATCACATCAAGCCGCTGTTTATATTCGAAATCTTTTGAGAAAAAACAGAGGTCTACATCACTCCATTCGTGGGGGTGTCCATTGGCGTATGAACCGTAAAGATATACCTTGTCGATAGGCATTTTATCTTTTACGTCGTTGACGTATTGGCGGATTATCTGGTTTACGGTTTCAATGTCAATAGCCATTCGAATATCTCCTTTGTTTTTTTGAGTGTGGTTTTTGCTGCTGTTTTATTAAGTGTACTGCTTAATTTTTCTTTGAATGCCGGATACCTGGTATTAAGATAGTATGTGTTTAGTAGGGATAAAAAATCTAAGTTTTTTTCATCTACCGGAATAGTCAAATTGGGCATGATTTTAAGGAATATCGCTCTAATATCGTGGATGTGAGGAACTGTATCATTTTTGTATAGGGAGAATAAACCTTTGACTAATTTTTCGATTGCTTGTTGGCACATGAAAACAACGTGTAACCAGCGGCCGCTTCTGTACATGATACCGGCAGATTTAAGGTCGTATTGTGCTATATCAAGCCAATATTCAAACTTTTCTTCGCTGGTCATTTTTTTTGAAGTGTCCATGTGAAAAAGTATAGTATATTTTGTATTTTATGACAAGAGGAATATACTGTAGGATTACAAGATACAGGATTCGGTAAACTCTTTAAGGTCCCTGAAAACCATGCCGGTATACCCCTTTGGAACCGCTCCTCCCACCAGTGCCGGCGTGCATCCCGCAGCTGTACCTGCCCCCATATCCCGTGCCGCATCCCCAACCATGTAGGACTGCGATAAATCTATGTTGTACTGTGCCGCCGCCTTTAAAATCATCCCCGGCTTAGGCTTCCGGCATTCACAATCTATCTTGTATTCCGGCCGCTCCCCGGGAAATCCCCTGTCGGGGTGGTGGGGGCAGAAGAATATGTCGTCCACATAGGCGCCTCTCTTGCCCAGTTCGGCTTCCATTTTGTTGTGGATCTCTTCCACGTCTTCAAGCGAAGCTTCACCCCGGGCAATCACCGGCTGATTGGTAATTACGATGGTCAGATACCCGGCGCTGTTTATCTTCCGTATCGCCTCCGCCGCGCCGTCAATCAGTTCAAACGCTTCAGGACGGGTAATAAAACCCGTCAATTTATTGATAGTACCATCCCGGTCAAGAAATACCGCTTTTTGACGGCGGGATAAATTGCGTCCTTTGACTATACCGTGTTCAATGTCGGAACTAACCTGGGCGTAACGATCCGGTGTCCCCATGTCCTTGATATATTCCGGAGTAGGGTAGGCGTAAATTGTGCCGGATGCTATTGAAGGTTTAAGGATGTCACGATCGAGGTCGATCTTTTTTGTAGAGGGCGTAACTGCGGCCAACAATCTTTTCGATAAAATGTGGAGCCCCGCGTTTACCTGATTTTTGTAATACCGCCGTGTGTCTTCCTTGTTGAGCCATTGGATTACCCGATGGTCCGTATCAGTTACCAGCAGTGCACTGTCGTAGGGATGGCTGTTGGGATGAACCGCCAGGGTTGCCCCTGCGTTTTGCCCACGGTGAAATTCAATGAACCGGGAAAAATCAACATCAAAAACAATGTCCCCGTGAATCAGGAGAAAATCATCGGAAAGGCTTTCCTGAATTTTGTATAGGGCCCCGGCGGTGCCCAGCGGTTCTGTCTCGGTATAATAGGAGACGGCAGAGCCAAAATATTCTTTTATGATATGGCCGAGATGGCCCACAATAATGACAATGTCGGTGAGATTATTCCTTTTAAGACATTCGATCTGATATTCCAGGATTGGTTTACCGCAAAGGGGGATCATCGGTTTGGGAATATCGGAAGCAACTGAGGCGATGCGCGTCCCTTTGCCCCCGGCCATGATCACGGTTTTCATTTAAAAAAACGCTCCTCAAGCATAAGACAGAGGGCATGATAAACGGGAAGGTGCAATTCCTGTATCTTGTAGGTTTCTGTTTCCGGTACAACAACGGCAATGTCCGCAATGCGTGTAAGCGCCCCCCCTGTTCCACCGGTCAGGGCAATAGTTTTCATGTTTTTTGCCTTTGCGGTGATCATGGCGTAGAGTACATTTTTTGCGTTACCGGAAGTAGAGATCCCCAAAAAAGTATCCCCCGCCGCGCCGTATCCATACACCTGCTGGGCATAGATGATGTGGGCGTCCATATCGTTTATACAGGCGCTTGTCAGCGCGGTGTGGGCCGATAGGGAAATGGCCGGTAAGCCCTGCTGAATATTTTTTCCGATATACGCCGCATGTTCAGGATCAATGCCGCAGAGTTTTGCGATAAAATCATCCCCCAAGGGCCGCTTCTTTACAAAGCCCTTCATCAATTCACCGACAATGTGGTCCGCATCCGCAGCGCTTCCCCCATTACCGGCAACCAGTAATTTTCCACCGGACTCAAAGGTTTCCGTCAGTTGATGATACATGTTTAAAATAGCGGTTTTGTTTCCGCTTAAGGGTGGATATCGTTCTATCAACTGTTGTAAATAGTCCATGCCTGTGTTCCTATCTCCGTAAAACTGGTAACAATCACCTTCCCCTCTTTTTTCTGTAAAGCCCGGACAAGATTAATCCGGTTACCGGGATTACAAAAAATCATCATAAAGCCGCCGCCCCCGGCGCCGGATATTTTAGCGGATTCCGCGCCGTTATCCAGGGCGTACCGGTATAATTCATCAAGGAAACTGTTTGATATGGATTCGGCAATATTTTTTTTCGCCGCCCATCCCTTAAGCAGGCAGTCGGAAAAGTTTTTCATATCCCCCTTAAGCAGAGCTTCCTTCATAAAAACCGCCTGATGCTTTAGCTCGTGCATATTTTCAATACTTTTTGTATCATTATTTTTGGTGTTTTCAATTTGATGTTTAATAATATTAGCGCTTTCCCGTGATACACCGGTATAGAACAGCACCAAAGAAGCTTCAAGTTCGTTGCGTATCCATCGTTTTAAGCGCAGGGGGTTTACAATTACTTTTTCATCCTGATAAAACTCCATAAAATTAAACCCGCCGAATGTTGCCGCGTACTGATCCTGCTTTCCTCCTGCCAGCCCCAAATCCTCCCGCTCAATCGTATACGCAAGGGAAGCGATATCATATTCCCCCAGGGGCAAATTGAGCCATTCGGTATAGGCCTTGATGATTGCAACGACCATGGTTGAAGACGACCCCAGGCCGGAACCCGCCGGGGCATCAGAATAGGTGGTCATAATAAAGGACAGGGGTTTTCCCTTGTTGAAATCCGCAACGATACGGTTATAGATACCGGTGTGAAGTTTTAACGCATTGGAAACCGGCAGAACGCTTTCGGCCTTATATTCCTCCTCCTTTTCAATATCATTTGCGCGGAAGATAATTTTTCCGTTATCCGTAGGCTCAATGATGCAATACGCGTACATGTCTATAGTAGCGTTCAGCACATTACCGCCGTAGAGATTGTAGTACGTAGCGATATCGGTGCCGCCCCCGGCCAGACCGAGGCGAAGGGGGGCTTTGGATCGGACAATCATGATCTCTGGTACTCCTTTATTAACGCATACACCTGGGAAGCGGAAGTATCGTAGGAATACTTTTTTAAGACGGCGCCGGGCGGATCAACCGGTTGCTTTAATAGTTCATCAAGATCAACATCGGTACTAAATGGATCGATATAGTGGGCGGTATTCCCATAGATTTCCGGCAGGCTTGCGGCGTTAGCAACGACAATTTGTGCCCCGCAGGAAAGCGCCTCAAGGGGAGTCAGGCCGAATCCTTCATAATAGGAGGGCAGGATGAAGGCTTTGCAGCGTTCCATGAGGGTCTTTACCTGCGCGTCATCAAGATAACCCAGGAGTATGATGTTTTGAGCGGCCATACAGTTCACAATTCCACTATCCTCTGCCGTAGGAAGGGTTGTTCCGGAGACCACAAACAGGGATTCGGGGTGCTTGACCGCATACTCAATGATCCATTTCATGTTTTTTCGTTTGGAAAGACTGCCAAGGGAAAAATAAAAGGGCCTTGAAAACAGAACAGGAAACGCGTCAAAGACTGAATGATCCGCATTTACTTTTCCAAAATGGTTCCAACTGCTATAAATAACCGTAATACGATCCGGATTTATATGGTAGGTATCCGCGATTTGATCCCTGCTAAAACAAGACACGGTGACAATTCTTTTAGCCTTCCGGGCTATAAGCCGGTATTGCCATTTATTGTACAAACGCACGATCCTGTCCCAGTGGCTTACAAAATCCTCGGGGAAAAACTCGCAGTATATATCGTGGAGAAAGACAATGCCCGGTGTCAAAGGGAGGCACGTATTCCCAAAATCAAGGACAAGGTATTTCCGGCGGGTAAAAAGAAAAAACTGCAGGGTCAGAAACTGCCAAAGAATATGGGGGACAAACTTTTTATAAAGGATAACCTGAAGATTTTTGTATGGGGGGATTTTTTGAATATCGGCGGGAATAATTATTGCAATTTCACCGGGGGCGCTTAGAGCATCAAGTCTGTTGGTAATCTCATTGGCATACCTTTCAATACCGGTTAGTTTGCGACAAAGAAAATAGCCATTGATTAATATTTTTTTCATTAATAATATTACCGTTTCTGTGGCAGCAATTTTTGTCTAATTAAAATGATTGTTTCATTTTTTATAATGAGTAAAAATGAAAAGTAAACTATCATGCCAAGGAATATGGAAATCAAAAGTTGTAAAATGGTCTTGCCGGTAAGAGTCATAACCAAAACAATAACCAGGGACATAATTGCGGAAGCAAGTAAATACTGAATTATATTTTTACAAAACGATTTCCATATAATTATCTTTCTTGCCATACATATCAGGATAGCGGCGACTAATAATTCCGTACAAAGAGTGGTAATTGCGGCACCGGTTGCACCATAAAGGGGGATTAAAATCATATTAAGAACAAAATTAAAAAAAGCGCCAATAGAGAGTGCAATAATTGTCAATTTTTCCTTATTAAGGGGTATGAACATCTGCGCTCCTATTAATGTAGTGATCGATAATAAAAATGTAGTCGGGGTCATGAACTGCATAGCTGGAATTGCGTTTGTGTATTCAATGCCGCTGAATACTAAAATTATCGGCTTACTGAGAAAAAAAAGGCCAAATGAAGATGGCACAGCAATACACAGTACTATTACAAGGGCCTTGTTAACCAAATCGTTAAAAATTGTATGTTCATTGTTATTAACATGAAAAGACAGCCTGGGCATCAGTACCCCGATTGCGGCGACAATGACCGCCAAAACAATAGTGTTTATTTTTGATGCCGCTGAATAAAAACCAACTTCGTTGTCATTGGTAATAAATCCAAGTATGGTGGTGCCGAATATTTTATAGATATTGGATATGAACACATAGAAAAAGAGAATAAATACCGGCAAAAGATGTTTTTTTAATTCAAGTTTTACTTTTATTCTTAAATTTATAAATTTATGTATATGAATGAAATTATAAATATTTGAACCAACGGAAGCAAATATCCCAAATGCGGCATATTGCAGATAGTCGTCTCTTGATTTTACAAAAAGAAATAATAAGAAAAGACTGATAAATTGAACGACAATGGATCGTATTGCAATATATTGGTATTCTTCTATTGCCCCAAAAAACCAATCAAACCCAATGATTTTAAAAAATATAACCGAAGAAGAAATCAGCAAAAGTGAATGATAATCGTATAACTTGGGGACACTAAAAAAAATAATAAAGAAAATTAAATAAGAAACCGCAGAGGAATAAATGCTTATTATCAGCAATTCCTTTGCAAGTTTACTCAACCGCTCTTTATTCTTTTGTAGTTTTGCGCCTTCACGAACTCCATAATTGGCAATGCCTAATCCGGCAATCAGGGAGAAATAATTGACGATAGAATTGGCAAAATTGACTTTTCCTATTCCATCGGGACTTAAAATTCTGGATGCATAGGGAAATGTGATGAGAGGGAACAGGAGCATCATTACATTGCGTAATATATTAAACAGGGCATTTTTTTTTAATGAATTCATGAATTAATAAGTCTCTTAATAAATTTAGTAAAACGGAACATAAGCCTGTCAAGTTTTGTAAACAGGGAGGGGTTTTTTTTCCGCAACCATCTCAGTATAGCAAAAAGAGAACTGTCAAAGGCGTCAATAACTTCCTTATCTGCAATTATACGTAAATGCTTTTCAAAAGCAGCCTTTGGATGTTCAAGTAATAGTAGTATTTCTGCGGAAATTACTCCCGTTTCTTTTATGGAAGAAAGTGTCGAATTCGATCCGGGTAAAAAAGACGATGTGATGAAGTCAAGTGAAGTAGCGTAATAGTGAATAATTTTTGCATCGTACAAATAGGGCAGTCCGTTATGACTTATCTGGCAGTTCCATGCTCCGCCTAATTCTATTATAATATCATTAAGTTCATAATTCGCTTGATTCATGGATGGCATATCCATGACATTGCCCTTTCTTCTGCCCACCAGCCAGAGCGAATGCCACTTGTCAAAAAACTGTTCCCCTTCAGGAGCATCCCTGCAAAACAATAAACCGCCATTAAAATGGTTCTCGTGGTTAAAGGATGAAACAAACCCTACCTGCCTGTCCGATTGTTGAAAATAATACCGTAAGTGATGTTCAGAAAGACCCACGTGGGAATCCAGAACTGCGCCAACCTTCAGCTCCGGCGGAAAGTTTGGTTCCAGTTTTGACGTAATAATGGTATCACAATCAATAAACAGAAAGTCACCGGTAATATGCTTTCTGATTGATGTTTTAATCCACCGGGACGCTTCTTTCTGTGAATACTCCTCCGGAGCCGGAATAATTTTTATTTCCGAAACAATTTGCTCGTATCCGGCACGTTTACCGGTTAAACCCGCCTTGGTTTTTTCATCAAGCAGTACAATTATATCGGCTTCCGGGTTATACAACCGCAAGGAAGTGACCGAGAGGAAGAATTGCTCGTAATAGAGATCCTTTTCTGAACTGGTTAAGACATAAACATATTTCATATTGATATTTCCGGCATTAATTTTCCTAGAATCTGTAATTCAGCCCAATTTGAAACGAGAAATTATGCATATATTCAACGTCTGTGTCTTTAAAATAGTAGTACGGGTTCATGATAAGATCATAGGCTATTCCCCCTGATATGGTAAAAGATGGGGTAATAAAATATAAAGTATCTATCCCCACAATCACATTAGCCTTATACTCACCGTGATATTTTATATTTAAGTTATCAGCTTCCGCCGATTTATTTACCCCTTCTTTAAAAATAAAATTATTGTCAGGATTATTCCTGTTTACAAATAATCCGCTCTTCCCCTGGGGGTAATAAACGTTAAACCTGAGGTATTGACTGTTGCCCCCGTGGCTGTTTCCGTTTCCAAGCCATTGCCCCCGATTGGTATAACCCTGTTTGATTAAACTGTGAAAATAAAAATCATAATCCCATTGGAGCTGGAAGTCCTGGGTCATTTCCATCCAGTTTGCTTCAAAGATAATTTCCAGATGAATTGGTTTTTCAACGGGAAGCTTTATCTGTTTTTTAAATCCTCCCGTGTATACGGTACTGTGGAATGGGTATTTAAAAAATACCCCATAATCATCGATCCCAAATTCTCCGAACACTTCAAACCCAACCTGTGGAAAAAGCCATGACACTGCCAGGGACATCTTTTGGTCTTCAATAGTATTATCATTACTTGGGAAAATGAATTTCAAATTTTCCCATTCCCAGGGAACGATACATACCCTGTTCACCGAGAGTGTTAATCCCCGTAAAAATGAAGGCGCATAGGCAAATGATAATCCATGAAACATATTGTGATCATTTGAATCGTTGTTATCAAAGTAATTCGATTCCGATAAATACCCGACCCAGATGCGGGCTTCTACATCGCCCGCATACCACTTAAGCCCCGGAATAACGACACGCTGTTTCCGCAGGCCAATGTCAAATTTTGGATAGGTCGGCGCGTTATTTGAGTGAAGGATTGGGTTGAGATAGGCCGGCCCAAGCCAAATTGCCTCAGTCCCGAATCCCACGGTTAATGTTTTCCAGGTATAACGGACTTCACTGTCACCAAAATCAAAGGCAAAGAGGGGATCATCCCCAAACCGCTGCGGCGCGTCAACGGTGCCCCAGAAATAGCCGTATTTCTTGGCTTTACCGGCAAAGTTAGAACCGGTCATTGCTTCCGGCGTCATAATGTCAAACGCTGCATTCTGGGAGAATGCCAGCTGGGGCTTAAAGGTCAGCTCAACGCCGTACCCTTCAAGACGCGCGCCGCCTGTTAAACTTCCATTATAACCTTTACCTTGCCAGAGGGCGCCGTCATTCTGTCCGTAGGGGGCTGCGGTATTAAAGGAGTTGAATAATTCCGGCCCATATATCTTTAAAAATATTTTGTCGGTTAATTTACGTTTTGAACCAAGGTTTTGATTTTCCCAGGGATGGGAGCTGTTCGCCTGAATATTCCAGGATGAGTCGGATAAGGTGCGATAGTTCAGATAGGGCCGTTCTGTAAGGCCCTGTAATGCAAGGAAATCGTAGTACTGCTCCGTATCGGATACAAGGGCTTCCTGGGCGGCCATATTAACAACACAACAGGAGATGAGTATTAATACAAAAACACTATATAATTTCTTCATTTTTTCCTCTTTATTATTAATCTGCTTTTTTTACCATACAGTTTTTTTTATAAAAAGCAATACCGTATTTAAGAATATCCGTGTACCCCTCATCCAGCCATTCCTGCTCATAGTGCTTTTCTTCGATTTGCCGCAGCGCTTCATCACATTGTGCCGGCATTTCCCTGGCCGTTTTGGCAGCCTTCAGTTCAAAAATTACCGCTTTGCCGTCAATGTTTGCATAGTGCATTACCACATCGCTTCTGCCGTTTCCTGTTTCCCTGTTAGATTTTACAATATAGCCGGAAATACCTGAAAGAACACCCGTTAAAAAACCGTGGTAAAAGTTCTCTTGGTTGTCGTAAAAACTAATGCTTTTCATTAGAAGTGCAGAAAGCTCTTTTTGAACCATCGGAGCTTCACCGTTTAGTACGGCGGTATGCAAACCGGATAAGTCGTTTTTAGCAAGGAGTGATTCCTTGAACCATTCCTGAATTTTATATTCAAAGATATACTGCACTTCCCGATTGGGGATCTCCAGGTCGAGCATCAGCGTATTGCCTTTTTCAAAATATTCTCCTGCTTTTTTTAAGTACCCGGTAAAAAATAAAAAGTTCCAAATATTATCGATACTTCTCTCCACTTCATCATAGGTGATATCTTCGTGGATTGCTTTTTTGATTGTACCGCCTGCGATAACTGTAACAAGGTCTGCCTTTGCGGTATCATCGGCTTTGTCAATAAGGGTACGCACAATGCTGTTTGAACTGGTGTTTGCCCAATAGGGGCGGGGAAAGGTGTTACTATTGCTCCGTAAATCCGAAGTTATATTGAGCACACTCCAGGGATTATAGACCTCGGTATTCCCAAACAGATAACCGTCATACCAATCCTTTACCATACCGGCGCGTGAATCAAGATGGTAAAATTGCAACATCTGTGTTACTTCCTCCTGGATAAAGCCAAAATATTCTGAATAATTTTCAGCTAAAACCGAGTTCACTATCAGATTATTCAAACCGGTAAAAATACTTTCTTTTGAAATGCGCAGGCATCCGGTGATCGCTGCAAATTCCAAAAAAGGATTATCCTTAAGAGCCGTCCCTAAAAAGGAGCGGATAAAATTCACCATGTCGTTGTAATAGTGATTAGACCATGACGCTTCAAGCGGCACATCATACTCATCAACAAGAACAATCGCGTTTTTTTCGTGATGTATATATAGGCATTCAGATAAAAACTTGAGGGCGTGACTATACTCATGCAGGCTGCCGGCGCCGTGCATGATTCGTTCATATTGCTCTTTTTTGCCTATCAGCCGTTCATCCTGCAATACATACGCATGCCGCTCAAATTCGCCTGCGATACTATCTTTAAGAAAAGAATATGCAGATTCAAGCGATGGCTGCCGTGTATCTTTGAAGGTAAGAAAAACCACCGGATATTGTCCGATATGCGCGGTGTATTGTTCTCCGGCTGCCATTATTTTTAATCCATTGAACCAGGATGCGGCATTCTTGCCGCCAATTTCGGCGGTGTTTTCAAAAAAGCATTGCAGCATACGCATATTAAGTGTTTTCCCGAAACGCCGCGGACGGGTAAACAAATTCACCGATGCCTTTTTATCAAGCATTTCTTTTATGAGCAGTGTTTTATCAACATAGTAATAACCTTGTTCTATTACGGTATCAAAAAAACTGACGCCTATGGGTAAGGGTTTCATTATAATTTTTCCTTTAATATCATTAAATTCTTCAATTCGTGTCTTTATTATATCCCCTAAACCATTCCGCAAAAGCCCCAAGCCCTTCGCCAATCCCCGTATGGGGCGCCCACCCCAAATCCCGCCGGGTGTCTTCTATATCCGCTTCGGTACTCAGCACATCCCCTTCCTGCATGGGAAGGTAGCGTTTCATCGCCTTTTTCCCCAGTGCCTGTTCCAGGGTTTCAATAAAAACCCCCAGTTTCTCAGAATGGTTGTTCCCCAGGTTATAGATCCGGCAGGGCGCCGGAGCGGGGGAAGGGACATGCTCTGAGGCTTTAATGACCCCTTCAACTATGTCATCAATATAGGTAAAGTCCCGCCGTATTTCACCGTTGTTGTAGACATCTATGGGTTCACCTTTGCTGATGGCCAGAGAAAACTTATAATAGGCCATATCGGGCCGGCCCCAGGGGCCGTAAACGGTGAAGAACCGGAGGCCCGTCATCGGGATGTTAAAAAGATGTGCATAGGTGTGGGCCATGAGTTCATTGGAGCGTTTAGTGGCGGCATAGAGGCTTATGGGATGGTCCACCGGGTCATGAACGGAAAAAGGACGCTTGGCGTTCATACCGTACACGGATGAGCTGGAGGCGTATACCAGATGGGGGATGGAAAGGGCGCGGCATATCTCAAGGATGCTGAGGAATCCGCTGATATTGGAACTGATATAGGCTTCGGGATTCTGCAGACTGTAACGGACCCCGGCCTGGGCGGCAAGGTGGATGATTCGGTCTATGGGGCCATGGGCATTGATAAAACTATGAACAGCATTACTGAGCCGGTCCTTCTCTTCGAGCCTGAGCTGCACAAATTGGAACTGCGGCCCCAGCTCTTTTAAACGGTCCTGTTTTAGGGAAACTGCGTAGTAATCATTCATCGAATCAATGCCAAGTACACGGTGACCTTGTTCGAGCAATTTTTTTGTAACATGGAATCCGATAAAGCCTGCGGCCCCGGTAACGATACAATTCATTCCGTAACTATTTTCCTATCCCAAAGTACCGCAGTCCCGCCGCTTCCGCTTCTTCCTGTTTATACACATTCCGTAAATCAAAGAAATAGGGGAGGGTGAGTAGATCCTTTACCCGTTGAAGATCCATGTTCCGGAATTGGTTCCATTCGGTAAGCAGCACCAGTGCGCTTGAAGCTTTCAGGGCATCGTATTCATCTTCCGCAAAATAGACGGCATCCTTAATTGATTCAAGGCGCCAGGCGGCTTCTTTCATCGCAGCAGGGTCCCATACCCGCAGCCGGGCGCCCTTCTTAACCAGGGCTTCACAAATAGTGAGGGCCGGGGACTCCCGCATATCATCCGTATTGGGCTTAAAGGCAAGGCCGAGGATGGCAATGGTTTTGCCCGGTAAGGAACCGGGACCGCCCAGGCCGGCTTCAATTTTATCTACCATGCGCCTTTTCTGGCGTTCATTTGCCGCGATGGTGGTTTCCACCAGGGACAGGGGTTCACCGCAATCCCGGCCTATCCGTGCCAGCGCATGGGTGTCCTTGGGAAAACAGGAACCGCCGTACCCCGGCCCGGCATGGAGGAATTTGGCGCCTATCCTGCCGTCACGCCCCATAGCTTTGGCAACATCCTGTACATTGGCGCCGGCTTTTTCACAGAGGTTGGCTATCTCGTTAATAAAGGTAATCTTCACCGCAAGAAAGGCGTTGGAGGCATACTTTATCATCTCCGCCGATTCCGGGTTTGTTTCTATAAAAGGTGTTTCATTCAGATACAGTGCACGGTATACTTCCTTCATGATTTTCCGGGCGCGGTCGCTTTCGGCGCCGATAACGACCCGGTCCGGGTGGGTAAAATCCTGTACCGCTGAACCTTCCCGCAAAAATTCAGGGTTGGAAACCACGTCATACGGAATATTCGCCCCCCGTTGTTTAAGTTCCTCCCCGATCCACTTGGTGACCAGCCGACTGGTTCCCACCGGAACGGTACTTTTGTCAACAATCACCGTATAGGATTCCACAGCCCGCCCGATTTCCCGGGCAACCCCCTCCACATAGCGCAAGTCGGCGCTTCCGTCCTCCGCCGGCGGGGTGCCGACGGCGATAAACACCACGCCGTTTGACTTTACCGCCATATTAATATCCGTGGTAAACCGCAGCCTTCCCGCCCGGATATTGCGTTCAACGATGGTGTCGAGCCCCGGCTCATAGAGGGGGATGATCCCCTTTTTCAGGGATTCTATCTTCGCCGTATTATTGTCAACACAGGTTACCTGATTGCCAAAGTCTGCCAGACAAGCCCCGGAAACAGAACCCACATAGCCTGAGCCGATTACCGCAATTTGTATCATGACGTTTACTCTTTTTCAGTATTCTCTTAAATCAGCAATAAGCCGGTTCGCCCGCGCCCTGACCCTTCCGCTATAGCGGCCTTCGGTGACACGCACCACAGTTTTCAGGATGAATGGGTCCATCATGCCGTTATTTTTTTTCGCCAGGGTATCAAAGGCTTCCAAAGCGGCATAGGCCATACGATTATCCGGGAGCAGCATGTCAAAGTGATTCACTGCCTGTGAAATAGCCCTCCCTGCTTTATTGGTAATGCCGATTTTTGTCAGGGACTGGATCGCTTCGGTAATCACCATCGGTTCATATTCCACCCCCAGGAGCCTTATGAGGGTGTCACTTGCCGCCGGGGTCCCCAGCTCTCCCAGGACAATCGCCGCCTGGGTTCGAATATCGGGATAGTTGGCCAGTCTGCCGTTTTCCCGTGTCTGGTTGATAACCCCTTCCAGGGCAAGCTTGTTCAGGGCGGTCTGAATTTCCGAACCCTTATCGCCCTTGCCGATTGCTTCTCTGATATATTCCAGGGATTCCAGTTTTTTGTTTCTTCCCACAGCCTGACTATTTTCCTGGATAAAAAAGCTCTCTATGGTTACCAGTGGATAGTTCTCTTCGATTACTATTTCCTGGGAAGGAACCGGTGGGGCAGTAAGAAAAACTACTAATACCGTACAAAGTAAATAGACAGTTTTCATTTGTTTTCCTTAGAAGAAAAGTTCCATGCCAAAAAAGAATTCCGGCCCGGGTATTTTCCCTGTTCTATGCCATTCCCGCAGATCCCAGCCTATGTTACCCCGCAGAAAGAGGCTGCGCCAGGAAAGGGAATAGGCGAATACTTCAATACCGATGGTGGCAAAAAAATCGCCAAAGTTGACTTTTTTATATTCATCCTTGAACTCTTCGTCCCCACGCAGCAGGGCCATATCAACAAAGGGGGAGACATGGAATTCAACATCAATGGGTTTGAAATACTTGTTCCCTTTTTTGACCCACCGGGAGGGGGTAAACCGCGGGATACCCAGGGGGAAATCCAGGTTGAAGACAAGCATATGGTCGGCGTGTAGTTTATGGTCCGGTGGTACACCCCGCAAAAGGGCGCCTGCATCGGTTCCCCAAAAACGCACATCGCTTTTGGAGAAGTTGAAAATATGGGGAGAACTAAAGCGTCCGTATATACCCAGGAAATGAAGAGGATGAAAATACCCCGTTACGGTGGGGCTAACACTTACGCTCCAATGCTCCTTACCGCCCCCGTAACGCCGCGTGTCCTTGTCATAGGTGTTAAAACTAACGGAATTATCCAGGGAGACATTCAGGCCCCTGCGGAAATTCCCTATCCAGTCTACTTCGCCAAACTCCAAACGATGGCTGAAAGTGGTAAGGAAGCCCTTTCGGTAATCACCAACACCAATATCCCTCCAGGGCGCGTACTTGAAATTTTCCGAAAGACTGGCGTTATAGGTTAGTTCGCCAAAAGTACCAACCATAACGCCAAGGGGCACTGCCCATTTGGCGTAGAGTTCGGTGGACATATACATATCAAAATAATCCACAAGGGTTTCTTCCTTTTCCTCATCACTATTTTCTTCGTTGAGGATGAAGAACTGGTCAAACCCGACGGTAAAGGTGGTTTGTTTCCAGGGAAGTTCCAAGTTCAGGCCGGTGGTGTTTTTATAATTAAAAACTGAATCTATTGAATCTTTTGAAGCAATTGGTCTGAATTGGATCCAGTTAAAGGTATTATCAAAATTAAAATTCCAGAGGAGCCCCAGAAACGGAAAGGGTATATCGGTTTCTATAGCCGATAAAACAGCATGGACTTTATCCTTACTATCATATTCATACCCCAGGTCTACCCGCAAGGGCTGCATGGTTCCCAGAAAGTTATAGTCCCGGGCTTTCATGACAATCCTAAACCCGTCATTACTCCAGCGCGGCTGCGGGAGGACGGCGATATTCCAGGAATCCTCCGTATGGACCAGGAGGTCCACCGGAACGAGGCCGTCTTCCCCGGCAACACCAACCGTATAGGTGATCCGGCATTCCTCATCCTTCAATACCCGTTCATTAATCAGGTCCTGGGTCTTACGGCTAATCAGGGCATCCAGGGTGGCTTTCCCCACAATCCGCTGGCCTTCTTTCAAATCCAGAATATGCAAAAGGGCAAACTCCCGGGTACGCCCGATGATTTCAAACGTAATAGCCCTGATATAATAAACAATATGGCTCTCATCTTCAATTTCCTGCGTATATATCACCGTAGTGATAATCAAAAATGTAAGAATTAGTAATACTGCTTTTCTAATCATGTGTTTATTCTCCTTTAATTATACGCTCAAGAAGCCCCGGCTCTATGGAGGACGCCGAAACCAGTTCCGCTCCATTACCGGAGGGAACCACAAAGGTAAGTTTGCCGGCCTTCTTTTTCTTATCCCCCGAAAGGGCCCGCATGAAAATCTCCGTGTCCCCTATTGCCGGATGGGGGGCGGCGGTCTCGTACCCATACCGGCTTAAGATGTCCGTAATTTCCCGGGCCCGGCATTTGGAAGTGATCCCCAGGGCAAGCCCCAGTTTGCAGGCTTGGACCATGCCCCAGGCCACCGCCTCACCGTGGGAGAGCGTTCCCAAACCGGCCGCCGATTCCAGGGCATGACCAAAGGTATGGCCCAGGTTGAGCAGCGCCCGTCCAGCCCCAGTTTCTTTGGGGTCCGCCTCCACAATCCGGCCCTTCACCAGGACGGCCCGTTCGATGAGTTCCGCAAGGAAGGGCGGGGTGGGGGTAGGAATACGGCGCAGAGCAAAAATGTCCCGCATAAAGGGCTCCAGGGCTTTCACCTTTTCCAGGGTTTCCTGGTTGTCCAGTATCGCCGTCTTAATTAGTTCCGCCATGCCGGACTTCCATTCACCCGGGGGCAGGGTTTGAAGCGTATCCAGGGGCATATAGACCAGGGGGGAAGGGAAAAAGGTCCCCGCCAGATTTTTCATGCCGAAAAGGTCAAACCCGGTCTTTCCCCCCAGGGCGGCGTCCACCATGCCCAGGAGTGTGGTGGAAATAAGGCACAGCCGGGCGCCCCGCATGTACACCGAGGCGGCAAAGGCGGTCATGTCAGTGACGGCCCCGCCGCCTATGCCGATAAAAAGCCCGTCCCGTCCCAGTCCCGCTTCCTTCGCCGCACGGAGTATCTGCTCCACCGACTGCCAGGTCTTGTGCTCTTCCCCGGCTAAGAGGGTACAGCGGGGGGTAAGCCGGCTGTACCGCTCTTGGCGTGCTATGTTGCAGGCGATGCGCTCAGTGTTCCGGTCGCAGACCAGAAGGCACGGGGCGTCCCCCGCATCCTTCAAAATGTCATCTATTCGGGGAACCTCCGGTTGAATCCGTACCCGGGAGACGGTGGCCTCAAAGGTAAAATTGTAATCCATGGAAACCTGGTGTCAGGGCAAAAAAAGACCTTCTCCGGCCTATATCCGGAAAAAATACAAAAAGAGAAGGTATGGAACATCCGACAGAGCATAGACAGCCGAAACATGTTCTATGATGCCAAATGTTCGTCCATATTCCGAATAATATACCGTGGGAAAATGAAAAAAACTAGTCCGAAAGGTTCAAGATACAGGATTCAACGAAATTGAAGAGCTTCGACCGGAGCATGAAGCCGGGAATTGGCGCCCCGGAAAGAAAGGTTTTCCAGAGTTCCAAAAAATGCCCCGCCTCCCGGCGATCCAGGGGGAGCTGTTTCCCGGCCAGCGTGGATTCGCTGTTTTTGTCCCGCAGTACCTGCTGACCGGCAAATACGATGCGCAAATCGGTGAGAATATCCTTCTGTATCCGGGCCATGAATACCACGCCCCCGCCGGATTCGTCAACGGACGGGACGTTCGCCGGGCATTGCCCGGCGAACTTTTTGTAGAGTGAATACTGCCATTCTTCCAGGGGGATGCGGATGCGGGTGAGCAATTCCTGGGGCTGCAAAGCCGGGGGGCCGGGCAGGGCGGAAAACCGGGAGGCGGAAACCCAGCGTGTTTCGTAGGCGGTCCGCAGTTCATACCGGGCGTCCAGGGCAATCAGGGGGGCGGCGGTGTCCTGGCGGCGGACGGGGTTACAAATATTGCCTCCAATAGTGATGAGGTTCCGTACCGGGGGGTTGGCGATGTTTGACAGGCTTTGGGTCAGGACCTCGGGTACGGTCTTCCCCAGACGGATGATCTCGCTTAACTTAACCATAGCGCCGATTTCCAGGTACCGCTCGGTACGGGTAATCCGGTGAAGCTCCCCCAGCCGTTCCAGGGAAAGGATATTTTGAGGGAGTTTGAAGATATGTTTCCCCTGGTTTCGTAACAATTCCGCTCCCCCGGCGAAGGGGACGGCATTGGGGAAGCGGTTCCAGGCGGAGAACAGTTCCGGCAGGGCGGCGGGGAAAAATACCTGGTTATGCAGATCGGCCATATAATCTCCGCTGCCGGATATCCGAGGTGGCCAAAACACCCGCTACCAGGCTGTCAGGTTCGGTACAACGGCACTTGATGCCCTTGAAGGCAAGGAGGATCTCCTCACGGGTGGGACGGAGGTTCCTGCTTAGTAGGGTTTCCACGGCGAGGATCTTCCCGGCGTCACAGTACCCGCAGTTTTCCACCCCGGATTGGGAAAAGCCCTCCCGGATATCCTGGTATTCATCGGTCTCTGAGAAGGCCTCAATGGTGATGATTTCGCTGCCCCGGATACGGAAGGCGGGGATGAGGCAGGAGGGAACCACCTTGCCGTTAAAGATCACCGAGCAGGCCCCACAAACACCGCTGAGGCAGCCCGCCTTGGCCCCAAGGAGCTTGAAGTGGTTCCGTAAAATGTCGATGAGGCGGCTTGACGCATCGGCTTTTACCACTACGTCTTCGCCGTTCAGGATAAAGCCCAGGGTCATGGCGCTGCCTCCGGTTTACGAACCGCTTCCCACACATCCCGGGGGGTGAGGGGGATTTTTTCAAAGGGATAATCCATAGCCTGGGACACCGCCTGTACATAGGCTGCGGGGATGCAGCTGAAGGGCAGTTCCTCGATGCCCTTGGCCTTTACCGTATCGTTCCATATAAAGTCAATGGTAATGGGCGGAATGTCCTGGGGGCTGGGGATGTCGTAATCGTAGATGTGCCCCAGGGGAATCCGGCCGTCCGCATAGGCAAGCTGTTCCCGGGAAGCCCAGCCCAGTGCCTGGATAGCCGAAAGTTTCAGGGAACGCCGGGCACGGGCCTCGGAAAGGATCTTGCCGGCGTCAATGCCAAGCCATACGCCGCGGATCTTCGGGATATATTCAATTGGGTCTATTTCCACTTCCACCACCGCCGAAGCGGAACTGAGCAGGGCAAGGGACCGGGGGTCAAAAGGTTTGGCCTCCCAGTTCTGCATTAGTGCGGGATGGTAGGAACTATGGACCGTTATGGGCAGGGGGTCCCGAAAACGCTGGTCCCGGATATCCAGGCAGGCCTTTTCCACCAGCTTTGTAAGGATGCTTATGTTGCGGGACAGAGTATCGGGCCCCGAATCGGGAACGCCGCAAGTGGAGGCACATACGATACGTATCGCGGAGGCCTCCACAGAAAGGCTTTCTGCGGCGATGTTTCGCCAGATATTGAAGTCCGTATCCTTAGCGGGGACTATGCTGGTCCTGATTTCGAGGATGCCGTCCTTGTCCAGGGTAGCGTCCACCGAATAGGTTTCCGTGCTGTACAGAAACCCGCTTCCCTGGTAGGCGCAGGCGATGCCGATACCCCGGAAGGCTTCCGGGGAACTTTTCAAGTTCCCTTGATGGTCCCCTTCTTCCCGGCGGCGGGAGCGGAGGAGTTCGTAGGAGGCCCATTTGCGGTGATAGTCGCTCATGGAGGCGGCGGTATCCGTCAAGGCGTCCAGGGGTACCGGCTCCTTGACGGGGGCGCCGATGGGCAGGGTTTTTTGCCGAGCCCCGGAATTGTTCTTCCGCCATTCCGCCGGGTCCTGCCCCAGGGTGTCGGCAATGCGGGAAACCTGCCGTTCCATAGCGAAAAAGCCCGGGGAGAGGCCGAAGCCCGCAAAGGGTCCCGCCGGGGGAAGGTTGGTTTTGACTGCGGAAGCTTTGATGTGTATGTTCCGGTGCTTGTAGCAGCCCAAGGCGCCCAGGCAGAGGCGGTCCAGGATTTCGTCGGTAAAAACGCTCATGGCGCCCATGTCCAAGCGTGCATGGACTTTTGTGGCGAGGAGGTGACCCTCCCCATCCAGGGCGCTGGAAATGCGGACTTCCGTGGCGTTCCGCTTGGGGGAATACCGGAAATCATCCTCACGGGTCAGGATGAGGCGCACCGGCTTTTTGGTGAGCCAGCTTCCCAGGGCGGCATGACAGGCCGTCAAAGAGGGGTACCAGAGTTTGCCGTCCAGGGGAAGGCCGCCGTACACCGGCTCTACCGACACCGCTTCCGCATCGATGTTCAACACCCCGGCTACGGAATTGCGGACGTGAAAGGGCCATTGGGTTGCCGTATGGATCAACAGGGTATCATCGGCGGAATACTCCGCGATGGCGCCTGTCGGTTCCGAATACCAGTGTTCCTGGATGCCGGTTTTGTAGGTTCCGCTTACCACGGATGCGGCTTCCGCAAAGATGGCGTCGGTATCTTCGCCTATGCGTATATCCCGGCGGGCAAAAATATCCTCCCCGGGAGACTCTTCTTCCGCGTCCACCCGGCATTGGGCGGCAAAATCTTCCAGCCGCGATTCATCGGGACCAGTTAGGATAGCCACGGGCTGGCCGAAGTAGGAAAGTTCATCCGCTGCCAGGATGGGGACGGGGAGGTCCGCCAGTTCGTTTTTTCCGGGGATGTCCTCCGCCCGGATCAGGGTATAGGAGGGGGGCATGTGGGGGCAGGTGACGGATAAGAGCCTGCCCCCGGATACCGTTGAACGGATGGTCACCCCATGGAGGGCGCCCCGGATCATTATGTCTGATACAAAACGCGGCCGTTCTTTCACCATTATTCCTGCGAAACTTCTTTAACGGCGGCGATGACCCGGTCAATCCGGGACTCACCCATGCCGGGCCAGATGGGGAGGGAGATGACCCCCGCAAACCGTTGCAGCGACTCGGGAAAATCCTCCGGGTCGAGCCCCTGCCGTTTCCGGTAATAGGGCATGATGTGCAGGGGGATAAAGTGTACCGATACCCCGATGCCCCTGTTTTGCAGTCCCTCAATTACAGTATTCCGGGAAAGGGGGGGATTTGCAACCAGGGGATAGAGATGCCAGGCATTCCCCACGCCCGAAGGGGGCAGGGTGAAGCGTTCATCCCCGGCAAAGGCGGCGTTGTACCGGGCGGCAATGTGCTGCCGTTCTTCCAAAAACTGCCAAGCGCGTTGTAGCTGGACCCTCCCCAGGGCGGCGAGGATGTCCGGCAGGTTATACTTAAACCCCGGCTCCACCACTTCGTAATACCAGGAGGCTTTGCTTTCCGTATAGCGGTTCCACACCGCCCGGTCAATGCCGTGGGACCGCATGATGGAGATACGCGCCGCCAGTTCCCTGTCCCTGGTTGCCACCATGCCCCCCTCGCCTGAGGTAATGGTCTTGGTCGCATAGAAGGAAAAGACCCCGGCATCCCCCAGGGTTCCCGCAAACTCGCCGCTTTCTGTCCGGGAAGGGAATGCGTGGGCGGCGTCCTCGATCACCTTGACCCCATAGCGGCGGGCAATGTCCATGATGGCGTTCATATCGCAGGGGAGGCCGCCGTAGTGGACCGGGAGTACCGCCTTTGGCTTACCCTTAGGGCCGAAACCACCCCGGGTGCCGGACTTTAGTCCATTGGACCCTAGTCCACCGTATGCGGGTAAGCCACGGGATAGGCGGTCCAGGGTCCGCTCCAGGGCCGCCGGGTCCATCAGGAAGCTGCCGGGCGCCACATCCACAAAGACCACCTCGGCGCCCAGGTAGCGGGCCACTTCGGCGGTGGAGGTGAAGGTGAGGGAGGGGACCAGCACGGTATCGCCGGGGCCGGCGCCAGAGGCTTCCAGGGCAAGGTGGAGGCCGGAGGTCGCGGAGTTCACCGCCAGGCAAAAGAGGGGTTCCCTGGGGCTTTGTAAAAAGTCCGCAAACTCCCCCTCAAAAGCCAGCGCCTCTTGCCCCGTGGTAAGCCAACCGGAGCGGAGTACCCGTAAAACCGCCTCTTCCTCCTCTTTCCCGATAAAAGGGCGGTGGAAGGGGATGTCGCCGGCAGCATCAATACCCATGCACTGTCTCTTGTACCGCACCTTGGGCAAGGCGTAGCGGCATAAGGCTGGGAATGGCGTCTTCCAGGATTTCCCGGAGAAGGGCGGTGTCCCGGTATTGTTCGGGACGGGAGGGGTCAAAACGGACCACGGGGCTGAGCTTTTCCAGTAAGTCCTCCGGGGCTACCGTGGAGGGCCGGGTCCGTTCCACCCGGCGTATCCGGGGGAATTCGGTGTCCAGAGGAGTCTCGTCCCGGCCCCAGAGGTCCTCGTCCAGCCGCTCGCCGGGGCGGAGGCCTATGTATTCGATCTTGATGTCCTCTTCCGGCTCAAAGCCGTAGAAGCGGATCATCTGTTCCGCCATGTCCCGGATGCGTATCGGCTCCCCCATGTCCAGGAGGTAGAGATTGCCGCTCAGACCTACGCCGCCGGCCTTGAGGACCAGGGAACAGGCTTCGGGGATGGTCATGAAGTAGCGGCGCATCTCCGGGTGGGTGATGGTGACCGGGCCGCCCTTCTCAATCTGCTTCTGGAAAAGGGGCATGATGGAACCACGGGACCCCAGGACGTTGCCGAACCGTACCACCATGTAGTTGATCCCCGCCGCCGCCTTTTCCGCCGCCTCAAGTACCAGCCGTTCGCAGAGGTACTTCGATGCGCCGTACACCGACACCGGGTCCACCGCCTTGTCGGTGGTGATAAGGACGAAGCGCTTTACCCCGTTATGCCGGGCGGCGTTTATTAAGTTGTCGGTACCGAAGAAGTTGTTCTCCACGGCAGCTACGGCGTTTTCCTCCATCATAGGCACGTGCTTGTAGGCCGCGGCGTGGAAGATCACGTCCGCCTTGAGCCGGGCCAGGATGAAGTCCATGTATTCCCGGTCTTTAAGGTCCCCGATGATGGGGATAAGGGTGGTCTTTTCGCCCACCCCCTCTTCCTGGAGGAGTCGTAATTCCCGGTCTATCTGATAGATGGAGTTTTCCCCGTGCCCAAACAGGTAGAGCCGGGATACCCCGCCGGAAAGGAGCTGCCGGCAGAGTTCGCTGCCGATGGAGCCCCCCGCGCCGGTTACGAGGACCCGCTTGCCCCGGAGGTATGCCAGGCTCTCCTTCAGGTTCACCGCCACCGGGGTACGGCCCAGGAGGTCCTGGGGGTCAATGGAACGGGTCTGTATAAGATGTGCATCCCCCCCGTCGATACTCTGGGACATCCCCGGCAGTATCCGTATCCGTACGAAACCCGCCCGCTTGAGGATGTTGTAGATTTCCTTAAGGTATTCCTTGGAAGCGCCGGGCAGGGCGATGATAGCCTCGTCTGCGGGGTTCATCCGCAGGAGCCGGGCCACGTCCTTGATGGGCCCCAGCACGGGGATGCCGTCGATTTTGCGGCCAATGGTGTCCGGGTCATCGTCCAGAAAGGCGACCAGTTCCCCGAAAATAGCCTTGGTCCTGATTTCGTTTGCCAGGGCCTGCCCCGCAAACCCCGCCCCGATAATGTACAGGCGTCCCGGTTGTGAACTAAAGTTCGTTTTTGTGCTCATACATCCTGCCGCTAGCTCGGCCTTCCAATGACCTCGAAAGCCAAATCAATGGCAAAGGTATCGTCATACAGGTCCAGCTTCACCTTTGCCCTCCCTTTTCTTTTATCGACCTTTATTATCCTTCCCTCAAGCCCCATTAAGGGCCCTTCCATCACCACGATACGGGCATTTTCGTTGAAATAGACCTTCGACACCCCCGCAATGGGGCCGACTTTCCTGATAAAGTGCATCACCACCTCCAGGTCCCCGTACTCCAGGGGGCGGATGTCCTGGTTGGATCTGAGGAAGCGGTAAAACCCGTCGGTGGTGCGGAAGGACCAATGGTAGTTGAGCATCGTATCCTCATCGTCAAGTTCAATAAAAATATACCCCGGAAAGATTCCCGGACAGGTATGGATAATCTTGCCCCTTCTTCGAATATCAACTTCCCGCTTGGGGAAATAGATTTTCAGGTCGATGTCCGGGTGCAGGGCCTTAAAAAGCCTGATGTACTTCTCTTCGCCCCGGGTTTTTACCATCACCGCGTAATATTTCATTGAAGGCTAGGGTAGCATGATTCTGTTTCAGAATCTAGTAATCCTGACTTTTCCAGATACTCTTTTTCCTTTATTCTTGCTATTCTTGCGTACTCTTTTTTTCTTTCCTCATACTCTTTCATCATATCTTCCCATTCTTTTATTTTCATCGCTTCCAGTTCGGTCATATTTTTTCTCCTTATTCGTCATGTTATCCAGTATATCACAAAAAAGGCGGAGTGGCAACGCGCCCCGCCTTCCCCAGCCCTCAGGTCACCACCGCCTCCACGATGGCGCCCCAGGGGCCCGGCTTATCCGTCGGGTTCAGATAGCGGCCCGCGGCGCGGAGCTTCTTCCCCGAACTTCCCGCAGGCAGGTTGGTAAAGATATCCCCGGAGCGGCTGATAACCATGTTGCCAAAGGTATTCGGGTCCATGGAAAGGCCCGTTGCGTCCATATCCACCACTTCATAGCCGACCTGATGGTTAGCCCGCACCTTGGGCAGGTCTTCCTTGCTATTCGGGTCTTCGTCACAGATAAAGCTCACCTGGTTACTGGCGTGGTGCCGTATGCCGACCCGCATGGTACCCACGGCGACGCCGATGACGGAGGGACCGCCGTCGGCGTCCGGCAGTTCCAGCAGGGACCAGTCTCTCACCGTGAGCGGCGGAAGAAGGAAGTAGCGGTTTTTGGTATCTTCCATGCAGGCGGATAAGTCCGCGAAGGCTTTCTTGCAGGCCGCCACCTGGACGTGGGTACAGGACCTTCTATCCAGGGTCGGCGGCAGGGCTGTTTCGCAAATACCGGTCAGTGCCCGGAGCTTTTCGGTGGCGGTAACCGGGACGCCCCAGTCCGTTGCCTTTATGCTGAGGACCAAATTCCATTTTTGGGCCATAGCCAGCCGTTTTCCATAGTTCGGGGGGAGCCATTTTGGCTTCACCCAGAGGTCTGTTTTATGGGCAATACCGGCGAGCAGGATGCGCTGCAGGGCGGATTGCCTGCGGGCAAGGGTTTCCATCAGGTTCATAGATATCCTTCTATTTCTTTTCCACGTCGGGTGAATCCCCCCGCGGATAAACCGGGGTGGCCGCAGACCGGGGAATCTCTACCGGGGCCATTGCCAGGTGGCATTGAGTCATTGCCAGGTGGCATTGAGTCATTGCCAGGTGGCATTGAGTCATTGCCAGGTGGCATTGAGTCATTGCCAGGTGGCATTGAGTCATTGCCAAGCGGCATTGAGTCATTGCCAAGTGGCATTGAGCCATTGCCAAGTGGCATTGAGCCATTGCCAAGTGGCATTGAGCCATTGCCAAGTGGCATTGAGCCATTGCCGGTAAGATTCAAGCTATAGGTAGTGTCTCATGGATTAGGGGGGGTGTCAAGGTAATTTGGCTGTTATCTCCCGGATGGGGAATCGTTCCCTGAGCTGGGGGGGATACCTTCCATAACGGCGCGTGGTTTACGCGGCGTAGTAGGGGGGGAAGGCACACGTAGCCAAACAAGTAAAACCTGCTTATTTGACTTCGTGCCGGGATTGTGATATGCTTTGCCTATGAGGAATGAGGGAGCGGCAATGGAATCGGGGTATAACCTTCATATAGAATTTAATCCGTCCGCGTTTAAGCATAGCGTTACGGCAGAAGATATCCGCTTTGCCTTTGACAACTGCCTGTTCGATCAACCGGTTGCTCGTCAGGAAGGAAAGAACCTTCTTGTTGGACTGGATAGACAGCTTAACCCTCTCGAAATATTGTATAATGAAGTTGACGAGCATACCGTGAATGTTTTTCACGCGATGAAATGCAGAGGAGCATGGCGTAACCTCGCCAAACTGGAGGAGAAACTATGGCAAGAATGACCGATGAAGAAGCAGATGCCCTGGACGAACTGTGGACACGCACTACCCCGGAAATTGACATGAGTAAGAGCGGTTTTTTAACCCGCAAAGGTTTTACCATGATTTCTATTGATCCGGTAACCGCAACCTATCTGCAAGCCAAAGCCGCAGTAAGCCACCATACGCCCTCGGAAATCATCAGCGAACTGGTGCGCGAAAAAATCGCAGCTTCGGTGTAAGAGCCACGGGGATTAACCGCATAAAGTTCATGATGTATCCTTTTTTATAAAACTCCCCGCTATTATAAGAAAAGTTACCGTTTTCTCCAAAAAGGTATTGACAAGAATGTTACCATAATTTAACATAGTTTTGAAAGGATAACACCCGGCGGGCCTATCCGGCCCAAAAAAGGAGGAAGGATGCGTAAAATGTTAGTCTTTTCTACCATAGTAACGCTCATGTTTGCCGTCTTGGCGGCCCCGGTTTTTGCCGACTTTGACACCTGGGGGGATATGGCGGCGGAAATGAAAACCCATATTGACGATGCGTACACCCGCTATGCTGCGGGGGACGTAAAGGGCGCAAAGGCGAAGGTGGATACGGCCTACTACGGCTATTACGAGAAGTACGGCTTTGAAAAGACGGTGATGTCCCGGATTTCAGGGGCCCGGGCCGCAGAGGTTGAGTACCAGTTTAGCCTGGTAAAAAAGGCAATGACCAAGGGGGCGCCCGGCGCCGAGGTGAGGGAAGGGCTCGACAAGCTGAGCGCGTTTCTGGCGGCGGATGCGGACAAGCTTGACGGCAAAACGGAGAGCGCATGGAGCGTTTTCCTGGCCTCCCTTCTTATCATTCTACGGGAAGGCTTTGAGGCCATCCTTATCGTGGGGGCAATCGTCGCCTATTTGGTGAAAAGCGGCAACAAAAAAAGTACCAAGCCCGTGTACTGGGGTTCCCTCGCGGCGCTTGGGGCCAGTGTCATCATGGCGTATATCCTGAACAGCCTTGCGGGGGCAGCCACGGGGCAGAACCAGGAAATTGTTGAAGGGGTAACGATGCTGATAGCGGTGGCGGTCCTCTTTTATGTGAGTAACTGGATGGTTTCAAAGTCCGAGGCGGAAGCGTGGAACAAGTATATAGAAGGAAAAGTGCAAAGCGGCATAAAGTCGGGCAGTGTCTTCTCCCTTGCCTTTGCCGCGTTTCTTGCGGTGTTCCGCGAAGGGGCGGAAGTTATCCTGTTTTATCAGGCCCTGCTTGCCAATACGAAGCTCTTTTACAACATGGTGTGGGCGGGCCTTGCCGCAGGGGCGGTGCTGCTGGTCGGCGTTTACCTCGCCATCCGGTTCCTCTCCCTCAGGATTCCCTTGAAGCCCTTCTTCCTCGGCACATCCATCCTGCTCTTTGCCATGTCGATTGCCTTTACCGGTAACGGCATAAAGGAACTACAAGAGGGAAACCTTGTCGGAGTAAGCCCTGTGCCGTGGGTACATTCGATAGATCTTCTGGGGATTTTTCCCACCCTGGAAACACTGATACCGCAGTTAGTATTGCTGGTGATTACGGTGATTACTTTTATTGTGCATGGTTTAAACTCGGGCCGTATGGCATCGGGAAAAAATAAATAGGAAGGAAACAGTACAATGAAAATCAGACATTTGATGGTACTCCTTATGATTGCGGCCTACGCCGCGGCGGCGTTTACCGGCTGCGGACAGCAGGGAACAGCCCCGGCAAGCACGGTCAAACCCGGCGAGACGGCGGGGTTTGAGGAATTCCCCCTGGGGGATGATCACGAACTGGGGCCGCTCAATGTGGCGGGGGTCTATTTCCAGCCGGTAGATATGCTGCCCGCCAATATGGGGCTTTCCGCAGCCCAGTCGGATGTGCACCTTGAGGCGGATATTTCGGCGCTGGAAAACGACCTTGGGTACGGCGTCGGGGACTTCGTGCCGAACCTTACGGTCCGCTACGAGATTACCCAGGCAAACGGGTGGAAAGCGGAGGGGACCTTCATGCCGATGAACGCCAGCGACGGGCCGCACTACGGCGCAAACGTGAAGCTGAACGGCATAGGGGATTACCGGGTTCGTTTCCTGATAACGAACCCCGAGGCCCAGGGCTATGTGCTTCATGTTGATAAGACCACCGGCGTCCCCGGCAGGTTCTGGACGGCGCCCCTGGTTGCCGAATGGGACGTCACCTATCCGGGACCGGCGTGGTAGAGAGAAAGCGGCGGCGGGATTATGCTTAACTATCTGTTACAAGTACTGGAAGCGGCTCTCGCTGCCGCAATCCTCCTGGGAGAAAAACCGGCCCCACTTGCGCCATGCCTTACCGGAACGGCGGCGGCCTTTATCCTGGCGGTTTTACGGCGGACCACCGCCATTAACATGGGAATGGTCATTACCTTTGCCGCCATACTTTGTTTTGCGGCGAGCGCAGCGTTTCTCATTAAGAAACAACGGGTCATCCAAGGCGCTTTAGCGGCATTACTGCTCTTTTGCACCCTGCCTGCGGTATTCCTTTTTCCGACAGAATTCCTGCTCGCCGGAGAACGGGTCGTCAACACGGATTTCCTTTTTAAGTGGATAGGCTATATTACCGGGCTTGCTTTCGTTCTGTGCGCCGCATTGGCCGTCTATAAAACGGCGGTTTCCGCTGAGCGGTTGATTGTCCTTATAAACACTACCCTTATCATCAATATGCTGCATCAAGCCTGCACAATCCTGCAGTTTCTCTTTGCCCGGCGAATGATCCCGATGAACAGAACGGTGTTCCGCCTTATAACACCGGCATTGAACCACCGGGAGTTTTTCCTCTTTGCAATCCTGGCGGTAACAGCAATTCTACCCATCATTGTTTTTCTTAAAAACATCCGTCCGCCGCTTACTCAGGCGGCAAACCCGGCGGAACGGCGGAAAATCCGGAAAGCGGCAATGACCCGGCGGGGGTACTGCCTGCAAACCCTGGTTCTCCTTGCAGCCGCACTGTTCCTGCTCGGCGCGGTAAAGCCCTATACCGAACGCGGCGTACAGCTTACCCCCGCAGAGCCCATGCATATACAGGCCGGTGAAATCGTCATTCCCCTTGAAACAATAGAGGACGGGCGCCTTCACCGGTACAACTATACCGCCCAGGATGGTATTGAGATGCGGTTCATCATCATTAAAAAGAACGAGGCCGCGTATGGCGTGGGGCTTGACGCCTGTGACATCTGCGGGCCCACCGGGTACTACGAGCGCAAGAACGAAGTAATATGCCGGCTCTGCGATGTGGTGATGAACAAGGCCACCATTGGTTTTCGCGGCGGCTGTAATCCGGTTCCCTTAGCCTACGTGTTACGCGGCGGGAACCTGATAGTGGAAACGGAGAATCTTGAAAATGAACGGAACCGGTTCAAATGATAAATAAGAAGGAGAACTAACGTATGAGTGTTGTTATCGTTGGCGGACATAAACGAATGGAATGCCGCTATAAGCGCATTTGCGAGGAGTATAACTGTAATGCCAAAATATTTACCGAATGTGCCGGTCAATTGCAGTGCAAGATCGGCAGCCCGGATTTGATAGTGCTTTTTACGAATCCTGTTTCGCACACCATGGCAAAAGTCGCGAAAAACAAAGCGGCGCAGGATAATATCCTCTTGGTACAGTCGCACTGCGGAAGTTCTAACGCATTGCGCTCTATTTTAGAAAACAACAGGAGATCCTAATACCATGTTTTTTAGGATGGCCGGAGGCGCCTTATTCCGGCAAAAAGGTAAAATGCTGATGATTGCCGTAACCGTTGCGTTAGGCGCTTCCCTCGCCGCCGCAATGCTGAATGTGATGTTCGATGTGGGGGATAAGGTCAATCAGGAACTCAAAACCTACGGCGCAAATATTACCGTGCGGCCCCAGGGTGCGTCCCTCCTGGACGAACTCTACGGCCTGGGCGAGGATGCCCTTGCGAATAAGTACCTTAAGGAAGATGAAATCCCGAACATCAAAACTATTTTTTGGGCCTTTAATATCGTTGATTTTACCCCCTACCTCAATGTACGGGCGAATTTCGGCGTTAACGGTGAAACAGTAAAACTCGTGGGCACCTGGTTCCAGCATCACCTTGAACTGCCGACAGGTGAAACCTTCGATACCGGTATGCTCAATATGAAAAAATGGTGGACCTTTGACGTCGTACTGGGTGATGATGATGCGCAGAGTTGTTATGCGGGGCGTATTTTTGCGGAGCGGAACGGCATCAAAACCGGTGACGCCATTATCCTGCAATCGGGCGGCAGGAGCGCGTCATTTACCGTACGCGGAATTTTCGATTCCGGTTCCGCCGAGGACGAAAATGTCTACGCCCCGCTTGAACGTGTACAGGAATTGGCGGACTTACGCGCTCTGGTAAGTTCCATCGAAGTGAGCGCCTTAACGACGCCGGACAACGAGCTTTCGCGCAGGGCGGCCCAGGACCCCAAAAGCCTTTCAATAAAAGAGTGGGACACCTGGTACTGCACCGCGTACCCCAGCGCGATTTGCTATCAAATCGACGAGGTGATAAGCGGCGCTGTTTCCAAGCCCCTGCGGCAGGTGGCCGAATCCGAGGGGAGCATATTACAAAAGACCCAGCTTCTCATGCTCCTTATTACGGTGTTGAGTTTAGCGGGGTCGGCCCTTGCCATATCAAATCTGGTCACCTCTAGCGTCATGGAACGGGCCGCCGAAATCGGGCTCCTCAAAGCCATCGGTGCGGAAGGCCGGGCATTAGTTTTCCTGGTGCTGACAGAAATTGTGATTACCGGCATTACCGGAGGCATGGTTGGTTATTTTGCGGGGCTTGGTTTCGCGCAAATTATCGGGCGGACGGTTTTTGCCCAGGCTATTGATATAAAGGGAATGGTGATACCCCTTACGGCGGCGCTGGTATTACTGGTAACCCTTACGGGCAGCATACCGGCCATGCGCCTTTTACTGTCGCTGCGTCCTGCGGAGGTGCTGCATGGGAGGTAACATGACGAAACAGCAATTCTATGTGAAGATGGCCTTGAGTTCTCTCCTGCGTCGGCGAAGCAGGATGTTCACCGCCCTGCTTGCCATTGCCATCGGGGCGACCATACTGTCGGGCCTCGTTACCCTGTATTATGACATCCCCCGGCAAATGGGCGCGGAGTTCCGTTCCTACGGGGCAAACTTCCTCCTGTACCCGTCGGGAAGCGGGGCGGTAATGAGCAGGGAAGATGCGGCGGCGGCAACAGCATTACTGCCTGAGGGTGTGGTAGGAATCGCACCCTACCGTTACCGGCAGGTAAAGATAAACGAACAGCCCTTTATGGCCGCCGGTACGGAACTGTCCGGGGCGCGGAAAACAAGCCCCTATTGGGGTGTCGAAGGCCGCTGGCCGGAGGCGGATGCCGAGGCGCTTATCGGTGAGGAGGTGGCGAACCGGATACGCCTTGTTCCGGGCAGTGTTTTTACGCTTACCGGAACGGATGGCGGCGAACGGTTTGAGCGCAGTTTTACGGTTTCCGGGATGGTGAAAACCGGCGGTGTTGAGGAGGCGTTTATCTTCATGTCCCTTTCTGATTTTGCGTCCCTTAGCGATGCGCCGCAAACTAACCGTGACGGGTTTGATGTGGTTGAGTGCAGCATACGTGCGGGCCGGGAAGTCCTTGAGGAAGCCGCTTCCCGTATCAACACGGTTACGGAGAACGTGGAAGCCCGCCTGGTACGGCGCGTTACCGAATCGGAAGGGGCGGTCTTAAGCAAACTGAAAAGCCTGGTGTACCTCGTTACGGTGGTTGTACTCCTTCTGACGATGATCTGCGTGGCAACAACGATGATGGCGGTGGTAACGGAACGGCGGAAAGAGATAGGGCTCCGCAAAGCATTAGGCGCGTCAAACGAGGGTCTTATCGCGGAATTTCTCGGGGAGGCGGTCTTCCTTGGCGCGGGTGGGGGAATCCTGGGGGCGGCGCTGGGCTTCCTGTTTGCCCAGGGGGTAAGCATGAAAGTGTTTTTCCGGGCCGTTGAGTTTAACCCGCTGTTGCCTCCCGTAACGGTGTTTTTTGCGGCGCTCATTACCACCATAGCCTGTCTTGCGCCGGTACGAAGCGCGGCGCAGGTCGATCCGGCGCTTGTTTTAAGAGGAGAATAAAGCATGGCGATACTGGAATTAAAAGGCATTTCCAAAATTTACGGGAACCTTGCTGCTTTGAAATCCATTGATTTGCAGGTACAGAAAGGCGAATGGCTTGCCATCATGGGGCCCTCCGGCTCCGGCAAAACAACGATGATGAACATCATCGGCTGTATGGATAAGCCGACAACGGGCGCGGTTTTTCTTGACGGCGGGGATATTTCCAAAGAAACCGCGAAGGGGCTTACCCGTATCCGCCGGGACAAGATAGGCCTTATCTTCCAGCAGTTCCACCTGGTGCAGTACCTTTCGGCGCTGGAAAACGTAATGGTCGCGCAGTATTACCACAGTATGCCCGACGAGGCGGAAGCAATGGCAGCCCTTGACCGGGTGGGGCTTCTGGACCGGGCGAAGCACCTGCCCCGCCAGCTTTCGGGGGGCGAACAGCAAAGGGTCTGCATTGCCCGGGCGCTTATCAATTACCCCGAACTGATACTCGCCGATGAACCCACCGGCAATCTTGACGAGGCGAATGAGCGTATCGTTATCGATATTTTTAAGCAGCTTCACCGTGAGGGCAGCACCATTATTGTGGTAACCCATGACCCGGAAGTAGCGGAGGACGCGGAACGGACGGTGGTACTGGAACACGGACACATTGCACGGATTACCGAAAACCGGATGAAAGGAGTGATTATATGAAACTAAAATGGCGTGTCGTTGTATTTAGTGCGGCAGTATTACTGTCATCTTGTTCTAAGGCGGTTTTAAGCGACGGGGTATACCGGGGGAAAAGCAGCGCCGATGATATGGGGGCGTATGGTGAAATTACCCTTACGGTTACGGGCGGGAGAATAGCCGCCTGTGATTTTGTGACATGGCAGAAGGACGGAACGGTTAAGGGCGAAGATTACGGCAAGGTGAACGGGGAAATTGCCAACCGGGATTTTTATGAAAAGGCCCAGCTTGCGGTACGCGCCATGAAAAAGTACGCGGAGCAATACGAGGAAACCCGTGATTTGAACGCGGTAGAGGCGGTCAGCGGGGCAACCATCGCCTACAACCAGTTTTTGGAGGCTGCGGAGGAAGCGCTTGAGTCTGCCAGGAGCCCTTGATTCGGCTGAAATATCAGGACCACTGCAGGAGATGGGCGCGAACACAGCAATATTGGCATAATCGCTTACCAGCTTATGGCTCAGACAGATGTAAGGACGGAACCCTGCTTGCTCGTGACCCTTTTTCGGGTCCAGGTTTATTTTGATAATATCGCCCTGGATTGGTACACCATCTACCATTGTTCTTTCCCTGCCGGCTCCTCCGGGTTTATCAGTTCCGTTTTGAAGGATTCGCCCGAATAATCTTTGAACAGATATTCGATAGTACCTTCCTTAGGCCCGGGGACCTTGGTTATGGTGAGCTTAGGACCAAGGTCTGCATCTTTTTCAACTTTCAGAAAAACCTGGTCATTAGTCTTGAGTTCAAGGCGGCGGGTTATCTCCGCCGGGAGCCGTACGGCCTGACTGTTACCCCATTTTGCAATCGAAGTGGTATACATGTTCTTTTCCTCCGCTCCGGAAAGTATGCACATTATGTAGATACATTTCAATAGGTAGGTCGCAAATTGGGCAAATGGTAAATCCAATTGACAATCGGTAAAAAACAAACTACACTCTCCTCCTATGATACCCAGAACCGCAGAGGCGACCCTGCTTCGGTATACCAGGGGTTTTCCCGTTGTTTGTATCTCCGGCCCCCGGCAGTCCGGAAAAACGACCCTGGCCAGGAAGGCCTTTCCCGAAAAGCCCTACCTCTCCCTGGAGGACCCGGACATTATCGCCCTGGCGAGGACAGACCCCCGGGGGCTTTTGGGGAATTATCCCCAGGGACTTATCCTGGATGAGGCACAGTATGTGCCTGAAATATTTGCCTATATCAAAACGGCGGTGGATGCGGACCCGGCGCCGGGAAAGTACATCATTACCGGCTCCCAGCAGTTTCATCTGCTGGAAAAGATAAGCGAATCCCTCGCCGGGCGGGCCGCACTTTTGACGCTGCTGCCTTTTAGTGTTCAGGAATTGCGGGATGCGGGACAGCCTTTGCATGATCCCTTTGAACTTATGCTGAAGGGTTTATATCCGCCCATCTATGATAGGGATGTTTCCCCCCAGGACTGGTATGCCCAATACATCACCTTGTATATTGAGCGGGATGTCCGTTCCCTAATCAATGTAAAGGATTTGGGGCAATTCCAGGGCTTTGTAAAAATGTGCGCCTCCCGTACCGGTCAGCTTTTGAACCTGAGCGCCCTGGCTCTGGACTGCGGCATAAGCCATAACACGGCAAAGGCTTGGGTTTCTGTATTGGAAACAAGCGGGATTGTGTATCTCCTGCGTCCCTATCACCGGAGTTACGGGAAGCGGCTGGTCAAAACCCCCAAACTGCATTTCCTTGATCCCGGCATTGTATGCCGGCTCCTGGGAATCACCCAAAGGGAGCATCTTTTTCTGCATCCCAACCGGGGAAACATCTTCGAATCTTTTATAGCAGCAGAACTGTTAAAGGCCCGGTTTAATGCGGGACTTGCTCCCAATCTCTTTTTCTGGCGGGATAATACGGGTAACGAGGTTGATCTGATCCGGGAAGAAGGCGCCGTCCTGCAAGCCATTGAGATAAAGTCGGGCCAAACCTTTTCCTCCGATTTTTTTGAGGGACTAAAAAGATGGATGAGGGTTACCGGTTCCGCTTCCAATCCGGAGGATTGCCTGCTTATATACGCAGGGGATATGTCCCTGTCCAGGGAGGGAATCAGGGTAACCGGCTGGAACCGGGTTGGTCAGATATAGGAGTCCCTATCCCTTCCGAAACCGCGCCACATACATCGGCCCCATTCCCCCGCACCTATCCGGCAGTATGATCCTCCCATACCGCGTTTCTTCCCCTTCGCTAAACTCCGGCGGGTCCGGTATTACTGCGCCCCGGTATTTCTCTACAAGCTGCGCCGCCACACCGTCGTTCTCTGCAGGCGTTAGGGCGCAGGTGGCGTAGACCAGGGAGCCGCCGCTTTGCAGCAACAGGAACGCTGCGGAGAGCAGCGCCCACTGCCGCCTGGCCAGAAAGCGGGGGCGGGCCGGTGTCCATTCCGCCAGGGCCTTTTCGCTTGCGATAACGTGGCGCTCGCTGGAACAGGGGGCGTCCAGCAGTATTGCGGCGAAACGGCCGTGTTCGCGCGGCTTCCCGCCCGCCGCCGCTGCGTCGAAACCGGAGACGGTAACCCGTTCCCGGATATCCGGCGGCAGATGTTCGTCCAGCGCCTTTGCCAGCCGCCGCCTTCTTTCGCCGGAGAGCTCATTGGCAAGGAGGGTGGCCTCTGGGCTCATGAGGGAGGCGATAACCAGGCTCTTACCACCCGGCGCGGCGCAGGCGTCCAGGATGGGGCCCTCCAGCCTGAGGGACTGGGCCGCCAGAACCGAGGCGCGGTCCAGCAGGTAGGGCTTTATAAGGCCGCATCTGTAGGGGAGGGGAGCGCCCTCTTGCAGAAGGCTTTCCCGCAATGGCCCCCAGCGGTCTCCGTAAATTGCGGCGTAATAGCGTTCAAAGTGATCGTTTACGAATGGCACAATGGCTTCAGGCTTTTTTCTTTGTGCGGAGTTTATGGAGCGAAGTTTCCAGGAGCTTCATTTTTTTAAAGGTTTCTTCCGAAAGGATATGTTCCATCTTGCAGGCATCCTCCTCCGCGATTGCGGCGCTTACCCCCAGGGTATCCCGGAGAAAACCCGTAAGGAAATCGTGCCGGTTCCGGATTTCCGCCGCCTGATGCGTCCCCTTCTCGGTCAGGTGTACGGTGCGGTACCGTTCATGTTCCAATAGCCCCTTTTCCTCCAGGGCCTTGAGGGCGGTCAGCACCGAGGGTTTGGAGACCCCCAGCCGGGACGCAATATCCGTTACCCGGACCTCGCCGTCATCGGAGAGGAAACTCACCATTTCAAGATAATCTTCCAGAGACTCGGTCATACCTTCCCATAGTGGGGGAAATGGGTATAATTGTCAAGAAAGTTTTGGAGGCAGGAATGGTAGCACTTGCAAGTGATCATGCGGGATTTGATTTGAAGAATGAGATTGGGCGCTATTTGGATGAACTGCACATGCCCTACAAGGACTTAGGCCCCGCCACAGCTCTGCGTACCGATTATCCCAAGTGGGGGTATCTGGCGGCAAAGGCGGTGGCTGGAGGGGAATGTGATAGGGGCATTGTAATCTGCGGTACCGGGGTGGGCATGTCCCTTTCGGCAAACAAGGTGAAGGGCATCCGCTGCGTGGTCTGTACCGACTGTTATACCGCCATGCTTTCCCGGCAGCATAACAATGCCAATATGCTTGCCCTGGGCGCACGGGTGGTGGGGGTTGACCTCGCAAAGCTTATCGTCAGGATGTGGCTTGAGGCTGAATTTGAAGGCGGCGGGCGGCACCAGCAGCGGGTGGATATGATCATGAAGATTGAAGCGGGAACCATCGACTTTTTATAGCTCATAAAAGACTCACGGGGTCCACGTCCACCTCAAGGTAGGCCTTGGTGTCCCGGCCCTTCTCATACGCGTCCAGGATAGCCTTTGCCGAGGCGTGAAGGGTTCCCATGCCCTTTCCCCGAAGGATGAGCTGCCGCCGGTGGTTCCCCGCAATGATGCCGATGGGACATTCCGCAGGGCCCAGGACATCGGCGTCCGGGGGAAGGAGGGGCGCGGCCAGCTTCGCCAGCCGGTTGATGGCTCCGTCTGCCCTGGCTGCTTCCTTGGCGCGGACCGTGAAGCGGATGAGCCGGGTATAGGGGGGGAAGCCCAGCATTTCCCGTTGGGCCAGTTCCGCCGCGAAGAAGCCCTCCACGTCCAGGGCACAGGCGCGGGTTATGGCGGGGTCATTGGGCCGGAGGGTTTGGACTATCACCTTGCCGTCCGGGAAATAGCGGCCCGCCCGGCCCGCAACCTGGACGATGAGGGAGAAGGTCCGTTCCGCCGCCCGGAAGTCCGGGAGGTGGAGGCCCGTATCCGCCAGCACCACCCCCACCAACCGTACTCCGGGAAAGTTGAGGCCCTTTGCCACCATTTGGGTTCCCAGGAGTATGTTGATGCCCCCCGCCTTGAACACATCCAGGGTTTCCGCCAGGCTGCCCTTGCGCCCGGTGGTATCCGCATCGGCCCGTTGGACCAGCAATTCCGGAAAGGTCCGGCCCACCTCCTCCTCGATCATCTCCGTACCGAAGCCGGTAAACCCCGCTTCCAGGGAACCGCATTCGGGACAGGCCTTGGGGGGAACCACCGAATACCCGCAATAGTGGCAGACCGCCCGGCCCTTACTCTTGTGGTAGGTCAGGGACACGGAACAGTGCTTGCAGCTCAGCTCGTAGCCGCACTGCTTGCAATGGTAGAAATAGGCGAAGCCCCGCCGGTTGAGGAAGAGGATGCTTTGCCGGCCAAGCTGTGCGGTTTTGCGTATCTCCTCCTTTAACTCCGTGGTCAGGCAGCCCTCGGTATGCTCCAGGCTTACGCATATAATCTCCGGTGGGCTTCCCCCGGAAAGCCGCCGGGTCAGGTCCAGCCGGGTGATACCCCCTTCGCCCATCAACTTCCAGGCCTCCACCGAAGGGGTGGCGGACCCCATCACCAGCCGTGCCCCGGTGATAGCGGCACGGCGCATGGCCACCTGCCGGGCGTGGTAGCGGGGGGTATTCCCGGATTTGTAGGACCCGTCATGTTCTTCGTCGATGATGATAAGCCCCAGGGCAGTCAAAGGGGCAAAGACGGCCGACCGGGGCCCCACCACGATGCGGACCTCGCCGGAGCGGATACGCACCCACTCGGTCAGGCGCTTGCTGGGGCTCATGCCGGAATGGAGGGTCGCCGCGATGGGGCCGAACCGCTTGCCGATGGCCTCTGCGGTTTGATGGGTCAGGGAGATTTCCGGGACCAGATAGATCACCGACTTGCCCTCCCGGATTACCGCCTCCGCCGAACGGAGGAACACCTCGGTTTTTCCCGAACCGGTGATGCCGAATAGGTAGAAGGGGCGCAGTTTTACTGTGGGGTCAGCACCGGCAGTAATCACCGCCAGGGCTTTTTCCTGCTCATCCGACAGGGCAAGGGCAGCGGCGGCAATGTCCCCGGGATCATCAGGAAAGGATGAATACCCTCCGACCCGCCGCCCCGAGGGAATCATCGCTGCCAGGGCTTCCCCAAGGCCGCAGAGGTAATACCCCGCCATCCACTTTGCCAGATCAATATCCGCCGTATCAAAGATCGCCCTGGCATCCACCACCCGGCGTATGGCCTTTATTGCCCCTTCGCCCACCCCCGGCGGCGGCTCCGCCCGTTCGCCGATGACATACCCCGTCATCTCCCGGCGGCCAAAGGGGGCCATCACCCGTTTCCCAATGCCCGCTTCTCCCTTCTCGTCCATGCGGTAGGTAAACACCGGGCATTCCCGGAGGGGCACATCAAAGACGAGGTCCAGATAGGGCGCAGTCACTTACGCGCCGCCCGCTGCGGCTTCCCCGGCATAGTCCGGGTCCAGTTCCATGAGCCGCTGTTTGAGCAGTTTCAGGTCCTCCCAGGCGGGGCGCTTGTAGGATTCGTCCCGGAGGAGGGCGCTGGGATGATAAGTAGCAAGGAGGGGGATGGTCAAGGTGTCATCAACCTGATAGGAGGTAAAATTTCCCCGGAGACTTCCTATGGAAGCGCCGGTTTTTAACAGGGCTTGGGCGGAAATCCTCCCCACGCAGAGGATAAGTTTAGGGTTCAGCAAGCGGATTTGCCGGGTAAGGAAGCGGGAGCAGGGGGCCATCTCCTCCGGCAGGGGGTCCCGGTTGCCGGGGGGCCGGCATTTTACCATATTGGCAATGAAGCAGTTCTTTTCCCGTGACAGCCCGACAGAGGCAAGCATCCGGTCCAGCAGCTGCCCCGCCTTTCCCACAAAGGGCCTCCCCAACCGGTCCTCATCCGCCCCCGGCCCTTCGCCGATGACCAGCACCAGGGGATGGGGAGCCCCTTCACCGGGAACGGCCTGGGTCCGTCCGCTGTGGAGGGGGCAGGAGGTACAGCGGAGTACCTCCGCCGCCACCGCAAAGAGGGAGTCGGGGACTGTGGGGCGGCGGTACCCGTCCCGGAGATAATCCTCCGCCGTGTCCAGGAGGCGGGCAAGGCTTTGGGCGGCAGAAGGGTACTTCATAGCTAATCCCCCCAGGTTTCCATGGTAAAGGACCGGCGTTTGTTTTTATGCTGATCGAACATCTGTATCCCCGCGTTGAAGCGCCGCTCCGTTTCCAGGGTGGAAGGGGGGCCGTGGCCGGGGAGGACCACATAATTTCCCGGCAGGGAAAACACCTTTGTCCTGAGGGCGCTGATCTGCACTTCGGCGCCGTAGGAACTGGCGGTGGTTCCCAGCATACCCGCGTTAAGGGCATCCCCGGTAAAGAGCAGCTGATTTATCTTGAACACCGCAGAATCCGATGAATGGCCGGGTACGGAAATTACCTCCACCGGAAAGGAACCGATAGCAAAGCTGTCCCCGTCTTTTACCATGATTGTTTTTTGCTCAAGGATGGTATGATTCACCGCGTAAATGTCCACATCGTAGATCCGCAGAAGGGTCCGCAGTCCGTGGACATGGTTCAGGTGATCGTGGGTTACTAATACTCCGCAGAGTTTGTAATTATGCAGTTCAATAAGGCCGAGGATATCCTTGTCCATAATTCCGGGATCGACAATTATTGCTTCCCGGGGAGACGCCTCTTTCTGCAGATCATAGTCGGTACCCAGGATATAGCAATTGCTGAAACCGAAATTGCAGTAATGAAAAAAAAGTTTCACCTATACCTCTTCACCGTACTCAAAGATGGCTTCCGCCGTATTGGATGACTTAAAGGAGATCCCTTCCTGCTTTGCCGTGATAAAATAGGTTTTTTTTATGTTACAATTAATAAAATCAGAACTATACAGTTCTGAATTGATGAACCGGCTGTTATACAGGTTTGAATTATTGAAAAGGCATTCCGTAATAGTTGCGCCGCCGAAGTTAGCATGCACCAGTTCTGAACCTTCAAAGGTACAGTTCAACATGGAGGCCCCCCCGAAACTTAAAAACTGCAAATCGCTTTTTGAAAAATCACATTCATGGAAGTGAGAAAAATCAAAGAAGCTCATCCGCATAAAACTTTCTCCAAAGGAACAGCGGGAGAAGGATGACCGGGTAAAGTTGCAGCCGAAAAACCGGCGGCGGGAAAAATCAATGTTTTCAAAGGTAAGCCCCGGGGCGTTGAGGTCCTTGATACGTTCCCGCCCGGTAATATAGTCCGCAATACGCAGGGCTTCTTTGTGCGGATCCGCCGCATGGATCGCGCAAACCGGGGCTCCGGTGAGGGCATACCGGCCGCAGCCGGCGGCGCAGGGGGTCAGGGCAAACATGGCCTTAGTATAGCACAGGGGGGAAAACGCAGGAAGCCCTCAGTATTTCGCCCTTGCCAGATTCTCCTCCCGGGATTATGATTGTCCCATGTGTTGGTATTGCGGTTCCCCCATTACAGATGCGGACCCCATTGGCCGGTCCCTCCGCTGTCCGGAGTGCGGCAAGGACCTCCGGGTCTGCCGGCATTGCCGGTTTTACCTGCCCGGTGTCCGGGGGGATTGTGCGGAGTCCCACGCCGAGCCTCCCCAGGAAAAGGACCGGGGGAATTTCTGTGACTGGTTTTCCCTCAATGCCCGGTTTCGGGAGGCGTCGGCGGGAGAAAAGGGAGCGCGGGATAAGGCGGGGTCCGCACGATCCGCCTTTGATAATCTTTTTAGTAATTAAGCGTTATGGATAACCGGCCCGTATTATTTTTGGACTCCGGTGTCGGAGGTCTTCCCTACTGCTATCATTTTCACCGGGACAATCCCGGGGAGGCCCTGGTGTATCTTGCGGACCGGGAATATTTTCCCTACGGGTCCAGGGAGCGTCCCGCGCTTATCCGCCGCCTGACCGGTCTCCTGAACCATCTGCGCCGGGAATACAAGGCCAAGCTTGGGGTACTGGCCTGTAACACCGCTTCGGTTTCCGCCCTGCAATCGCTAAGGGATAGCTTCCCCGATTTGCCCCTGGTAGGGACCGTGCCGGCGGTTAAGCCTGCGGTGGAAACAAGCAAAAAGCGGCACATCGGGGTGCTGGGGACCGCCAGGACCATCCACGATCCCTATATTGCGGAACTGGCCGCCCGGTACGGCCCGGATTGCGCGCTTACCGCCATTGCCGCCCCGGACCTGGTGGACTTTGTGGAACACCGCTATGCCGCCGCCGGTGCGGAGGAGCGTCTTCTGGCGGTGCTTCCCTACATTGAGGAATTCCGCCGTGCCGGGGCGGATGCCATCGTGCTGGGGTGTACCCATTTTCTTTTCCTCCTGGATACCTTTAGGACTGCTGCGGGGGACATGAGCATCCATGATTCCGTGGAAGGGGTTTCCCGCCGCGTGGAGGCTTTGCTGGATCAGGGGAACCTCCGGGCAGACCCGGAAGCCGGGGGCCGGACAGCCATCCTGCTGGTAACCGGAAGCGGCCCTTTGGAACCCTCCTGGCAGGAACGGGCTCTTGCCTTTGGTCCAAGCGCTATGGCAGGAATGTTGATATGATTGGACTGGTTATCCGGGGCTCCCGGAATATTTTTACCGTGAAGAGCGAAGGCGCCGAGTTTGAGTGCCGTATCAAAGGAAAGGTTCTTAAGGGGGTTGAGGGTTTCTACAATCCCCTGGCCCCCGGCGACCGGGTGGTTTTTGAGCCCGATACGGGGCTTATCCTGGGCCTTGAACCACGGAGGAACCTCCTTACCCGGTTTAACCAGAAGGGGCAGTCTCCCCAACTGCTGGCGGCCAATGTGGACATGATCCTCTGCGTTACCACCCCGGCTTCCCCTCCCTTCCGGCCCCGCTTCCTGGACCGAGCCTTAGTGCAGGGAGAAATCGCCGATATTCCCACGGCGATCATCTGCAACAAATATGACCTGTCTGATGATGATCCCGATGTGGAGGAGCGGCTGGAGGATTTTAGCCGCATCGGCTACAAGGTCCTGCGGGTGTCCGCGAAAACCGGGGAGGGGATGGAGCGCTTCCGCAAACTGGTGCGGAACCGACTCTCCGCGCTTCTGGGGCAAAGCGGGGTAGGGAAGTCCAGCCTTATCAACGCCCTGGTTCCGGGCCGGAATATCCGGGTGGGGACCATCAACGAAAAGTACGACCGGGGAAACCATACCACCACCATGTCCTTTTTGGAGGCGATCCCCGGATTGGGGGACGGCGGCACCTATATCATCGACACCCCGGGGATACGCCGCTTTGTACCCCACGGCATCACCGGGGATGAACTCATCCACTACATGCGGGAATTCGCCCCCCTGGCGGGGAAATGTACCTACGGCCATTCCTGTTCCCATGTGACCGAGCCGGGCTGCAAGATAATGGAAGCCGTTAACGCGGGGGTGATCCACGAAGACCGGTACGAAAGTTTCCTCCGTATCCGGGACGAATTGCTGGAGCCCTCCAATGACTGAAAAGATTCTCCATCAATTGGAGTTTTCCGCCGTCCTTTCCCGTGCCGCCGATTGCTCCCTGAGCGAGGAGGCGGCCGCACAAATCCGCCTTAGCCGTCCCCAGACGGATCCCCTCACCGTGGCGGGCCGGAAAGCCCAGGTCCGGGCAGTGCTGGACCGTATCAATTCCGGTGACGAGGAGCCCCGTGGCACGCTGCCCAGCATAGGCATGATTCTCCCTAAGCTTAGCGTGGAGGGGGCCGGCCTTGAGTTGGAGGAAGCCTATGCCCTCGGGCTTTTTATCGAGCGGGGGGAGGGGATGAAAGGGTGGCTGGCAAAGGGTCTTCCCCTTACCGGCTTGATTACCGGTATTCCCGACTGTACCGCCCTGTCACGGGAGGTATTCCGGGTGGTGGACCGGGATGGCAAGCTCCGGGACTTGCCGGAGTTCCGGGATATTAAGCGGCGCATCCGGTCCCTCACCCATGACCTGGAAAACGCCGGAGCCCGGTATACGGGGAATGAGGACACCCGGCGTATGCTGCAATCCGGCGTGCCCTCCCAACGGGACGGCCGTATGGTTCTGGCGGTCAAGGCCAATTACCGGGGTCGTATCCGTGGCATAGTCCACGAGGTTTCCGCCACCGGCCAGACCGTCTTTGTGGAACCCGAGGATGTGGTGGAGAAAAACAACGAACTCCTCATTGAACAACGCCGGTTGGATGCGGAAATACGCCGGGTCCTCCGGGAACTGACCGCTAAAATAGCCGAAAACCGTGAGGCCCTGGAAGGCTTCTACCGGGGCATCCTGGAACTGGAAATAATCCGTGCCAAAGCCCGGTACGCCAGGGAAACCCGGGGGGTATTTGCCCTTGACGGAAGCGGATTGACCCTGAAACAGGCCCGGCACCCCCTCCTGGGTTCCGCCGCAGTTCCCATAGACTTTGCTATGGACAACACCATCCGCACGGTCATCATCACCGGCCCGAACACCGGGGGTAAAACGGTGGCCCTCAAAACCGTGGGCATCTTTGTGCTGATGAACCAGTGCGGCCTTGCCCTGCCCGCCGCCGAGGGAACCACCCTGCCGGTCTTTGACGGGGTATACGCCGATATCGGTGACGAGCAATCCCTGAGCCAGTCCCTATCAACCTTTTCCGCCCACATGACCAACATCGCCGCCATAAGCCGCGCCGCAAGTGAACGGTCCCTGGTATTGCTGGATGAACTTGGCTCCGGCACGGACCCTGAGGAGGGGAGCGCCATCGCCATGGCTATCATGGATTACCTTATCGAAAAAAAGGTCCGGCTCCTGGCCACCACCCATCACGGCATCCTGAAAAATTACGGCTATACCCGTGAGGGGGTGGAAAACGCCTCGGTGGACTTCGACAGCCGGACCCTGTCCCCCACCTACCGCATTGTCATGGGGCTTCCCGGTGAAAGCCGCGCCCTGGACATAGCCGCCCGGAACGGCCTGCCCGAGGCTATGGTCCGGGGCGCCCGAAACTACCTGGCGGAGGAACGGGCCGATGTTTCCGCCCTTATTGCGGGGCTTAAGGAAAAACACCGGGAACTTGCCGCTGCGGGTGAAGCCCGGCAGGAGGAAGAAACCCGGCTTCGGGAGGATAGGCGGGCGGCGGATTTAAAAACACTCCGGCTGCGGCAAAAGGAACAGGAGCTAAAATCCGGGGGCATGGGGAAGTTCCGGGAACTCCTCAGCGAAAGCCGGAAGACCCTGGAAAACCTGGTCCGGGAAGTAAAGGAGGGGGAGCTTTCCCGGGAAAAGACATTGAAGGTAAAGGACTTCCTCCGCACCCTGGAGGAAACGGTACAGGCCGAAGACGCCGCCCTCCTGGCAGAAGAAGCGGCCATTGCCGGTGAACACCGCCGGCTTGATACTCTCTACGGGAACGGGGGCCGCAGTATTCCTGTGGCGCGGGGTATGGAGGTTCTGGCCGGGGAATCGCGCCGCAGGGGAACCGTGCTCCGGGCCGCAAAAAAGGGCGCCTGGATAGTGGAAGTAGGCTCCCTAAAAATGACCTTCAACGAAGGTGACCTCATCCCGCTTCCGCCCTCCGCAGAACCAAGGAAACCTTCCATAGCCCCGGTTGATTTTGCAGAGGCGCCCCAGGCCAAGTTTGAGCTATCCCTTCTGGGCATGCGTTTAGAGGAAGCCCTATCCGCCCTGGAACGGCAGATGGACGCGGCGGTCCTGGCCGGGCTCCACGAATTTTCGGTGGTCCACGGCAAAGGGGACGGCATACTCCAAAAGGGAGTCCACGACTTCCTTAAAAAACAGCCGACGGTGGCGGATTACTATTTCTCACGGCCGGAGCTGGGCGGGTTTGGGCGGACAGAGGTTATATTGCGCGGGTAAATTTCCTCAAACACCATGATGGCATCAAGGCGGTCGTCTTTTGGACAGGTAAAATCACTATCTTGACGGCAAACCTCCCGAATTTCCGGATAATTCTCCCGAATAGTTCGACAATTCTCCCAATTTTCTGGAAAAAACTCCCGAATTTCCAGATGATTCTCCGGAATTTCCGGATATTTCTCCCGAATTTCTGGATAAAACTCCCGATTTTTTGGGCAAAACTCCCGAATTTCTAGAAAAAACTCCCGAGTTTTTAGACAAAACTCCCGAGTTTCTGGAAAAAACTCCCGAGTTTTTAGACAAAACTCCCGAATTTCTGGATAAAACTTCCGAGTTTTTAGGCAAAATTCCCGAGTTTCTGAATAAAACTCCCGAGTTTTTAGACAAAATTCCCGAGTTTTTTAAGTGGATTTTCGGGTTTCCTGTAACGAGCCCAGGAGGCTTTATGATGCTCGTATTCGGCGCGGACGGCTGGATCGGCGCTGAGCTCGTACAGGGTGTCAACCGCTTTGCGGATTTCAGGGTTCTTTTGGGCTATCATGTCGTATTCCAGCCACCCCGGGTCTTGCCTATCGCTTGCGGACCGTTTTTTTAAGCGCCCCCTGCGCGTCTGGATGCACCTTGATAGCCGTTGAATCAAGCGCATATACCCACCGCATATAGATAACGTGCCAATTCCCGAATGATTTCGGCAGTGCCCGCCATTTACAGCCGTTTTCACAGCGGTAGATAAGGGCGTTGAGCAGGGTTCGATTCTCAATTTTGACATTCCCTCGCTGGGTGGGCAGTAGTGCCGCTATCCGCTGATATTGTTTTTCGCTGAGTTCCATCTCTCTTATTATCTGCTTCCGGGTCTCTTTTCTTTAGTGTGAACACACCCTAATGAAGGTTTTATCCCTGAAATATCCTTTAACTGCTTCCATACTAAAAATCCTCCAGCGGCGAGTCGGTATCCATCAATTCCGGCAGGGTATACACCAAAGTCCCGGTCTTCCGGACCCGCAGCTCCGCAAAGCCCTTGGTTACCAGGGTGTCCAGGACCTTCTTCGCCTCATCCATGGAGACATTCGCTTCCAGGGCCAGTTCGCTGGCGGTAATGACCCCCTTGTTTTGCTTTGCCAGCCGCAGGATGGTCCGTTCCACCGTCTCCTTTTCCCGGATAATGCGGGCTTCCCCGTCACCGACCGTGCGCCAGTTGTGCCCACCCCGGGAAAAAAGGGCGTTGCGGAGGTTTGCCTCCCTGACCTGGCCGGGGAGGGTGAAAAAGTCGAAGATGGACCCCACCATGCCGAGGCCGCCGGTGCACATCCAAAGGAGGCCCGTGGGGATCTTCCCCAGATAAAACCGGTGAAACCCCAAAGCGCCGCACCCGGAAAGGAGCCAGAGTAAATAGGCCGTTCCAACACTGTACATAGCAACCCCCAAATTGATGGTAACAATAATCAGGTTTTTTTCCAAGGCCCCTCTGGGGGATTAAAGCGGTTCGCTGATTATCCTTCCGCCGAGCTTATCCAGCTTAACCCGTACATGTTTCAGCGGTTCAGAAACAAAGAGGGCGAACTCACAGATTTCAATAAGGGTTCCCGGGGCGATTTCCCCATCCACCTCCACCACGGCGTTTTCATCGGCGTTTATCCGCCCCATAAGGTCCCCTATCCGGGCGCTTGTTTTTTTCTGCTCCGTTTCAAGCCGGTGGAGAAGGTCCTCCAGCTTAGCCTGTTTTTCCGCGTCGGGGTTTGCCATGATCTCCCGCAGTTTCGCCAGCTTCGCCGCCAGAAGGCGCAGGGCGGCGTTGTGCTTTTCCTTTTCATTTTGCAGGGTAAAATCAATGCCGCAGTGGATATGGGTGGCCTTTCCCGCATCCTTCCCGATACCCCCGGCGGTGATCCCGTGGATAGCGTAGACCTCTCCACCCAGAATCATTCCCTTCTCCCCCATCTCCAGAGTGTGCATGGTAAAGATATTGGAATTGATGATCTCCGAATCGACGATCATGGTTTTCCGGCAAGCAACCTTGCAGTTTTGGATAAACTTAGTCCGGAGGAAGCCCCCGACCTTCAAATAAGCGCGGCCCCGGCCTACGATGCCGCCGCTTACATTCAGATCCCCCTTGGCAACCACTTCGGTTACATCAAGGGTCTGTTTTATGGTGACCGAGCCGCCGGAATAGAGCTTGAACCCGTCGGAAACGGCGCCGGTTATGGTAATGTCCCCGGGAAAAACAATGTTCCCCGTGGCATACCCCACGGAGCCCTTTATCTCCAGGTCTTCCCGGACATTCAGGACCCGGTGATCATTTATCAACTGTCCGTTGATCTCCGCAATGATGTATTTTTCCGTAACTCTGGTATGTTCACCCGCGGTAACCCCTTCAACCTGTTTCACCCCGAAGGGAATCACGGCGTCGTGAACGTTTTTCCCCTCCTGTCCCGGTACATGGGGGTGCTTTACGGCCAGGACCTGATCCTTATGAACAATGGTAAAGGGAGAAAAACTGCGATAATCGATCTGGTCGTTCCGTTTCTTATCCGCAACCGGTTTTTTTTCTCCCGCAAGATGGGGGTTTAGCTCAAAATATTCGATGATTTCCTTAACCGGCGGGCTCCCCGTGGCAATCAGGACGTTCTGTATGCGTATCCGGTCGAGATTACACCTCAAAGCGGTATCCCGGAGGGTGTCCCAGTGGATTCCATGTTTAATATTTAACAGTTCAAGCTGCGCCAGGAGATAATCGTTGGAAATCGGGAGGCCGCTGCCCAGGGGGCCGTCTTGCGGGGGGATAAAATCGGCCCAGGCTTCAATATCATCCGGGGAAAAGCGGATGACTATTTTTCCATCATTTTTGTTGCCGACAATACTTGAACTATCCATGGGTCCCCTGTTTCAGTATCGGTATACGATTGAGGTTCTTGAGCTTACAAATTATTGTAGAGATCTTCCACCAAAGTCAGGACGCCCCGGTACCCGATGTAGGTGCGGTTCAGTACCAGCCGGTCCGTAACGGGGAACGACATGACATGGCACTGGATATTCCGTTCCAGGGCGATCTCCTGTTCCAGGGAACTGCCCACCAGGAGGGTAATGTTGTCATATTCCCGGAGCTTCTGCATGATATTGTAGTGATCCGCTTCAAAAAAAACATCCGGCGGCCGGGCATATTCAAGGGTGGTAAGCCGCTCTTTGATCCGCTGTCTGTCCGCCTCCCGAAAGGGATTATCCGTAACAATGGTAACTACCGGGGTAAAACTGTAGTCATTCGCCAGGAACCGGGTTATTCCAACGGCGGTGTTCGCATCCCCCACCACCGCAAATTGTTTCCAGCTTAAAAGGCCGATGATAGTTTCCATGAAGTTATACACATAGTCTTCCTCTTCTCTGATGACCCCTTCAACCAGGGCCGTATCCAGGCTGAGGAAGTCGGACACCATGCGCACCAGATTGGTGGTTTCCGTGGCCCCGATGGGCAGACCGGGAAAGCGCAGGGAAGGTACGCCGAATTTTTCTTCATACTGTTCCGCAACGCCCTTGAGCAGCCAGGGATTGATGATCACATTCAGCGCCGCCGCAGAGGACCGCCGGATAGTATCAATCCCCTGGTTCTCCGTAAAAAAGGTGTTTACCCGGAGCCCCAGTCTGCGGAAAATCCGGGTAAGCTCCTCCAGGGAGCCCTGCCAGTAGGGATCGTGGTAGGGGATTATCCCCATGATATTGACGAGGTCCGGTTCCCGTTTCAGCCCCTGCTCAACAATCGTGTCGATAAAAGTCTGATAGGCGGTTTCGTAGCCCAGGAGGCTGTCCCCGGCAAAGCCCGGGGTGGTGATGGGGTACACCGGAATCCCCCGCCGGGTATATTCCCGGGTAATGCTTACAATGTCATCGCCGATGATACCGGCGGTACAGCCGGTGAGCACAAAGTAGGCGTCGGCGTCGATGATCTCCAGGGCGCCGTCAATCTCGGCCCGCAGTTTTTCTGCGCCCCCGAAAACGACCTCCCGTTCCAGCATATTCGTGCAGGGTGTGGAAACCCCCGAAAGGAAATGGGGGGTACGGTGTCCCGCCTGACCGGCCTCTCCTGCGGTGGTTTGCATGCAGCACCCCGGGCCGGAATGATAAATGGGACACACCCTATGGACCGCGCAGAGCACATTGTTTATGCCCCCTAAAACACAGCTTCCCCGGGGACTTTCTGTTACCGCCGACATGGATACTTACTCCTCAAAGGTTTTGATAAACTTAAAGGCATCCGATTTATACCAGGATTGTTTATAGGGCAGCCGCGCATGGGCGGCAAGTTTTCTGTTGAAGCCGGGGTTTTCCACCTGGTCGGCAATTTTATTCCCCAGATACAGGATGCCGTCGTATCCCATGGTAGCCCGTTTTGAATCCAGCACATGGGTGGTGGGAAGCCCAAACCGGGCGGACCAGGAGGGCACCCCGATAAACACATCGGGCTTGAGTTTATTCACCAGATTGACCTGTTCAAAGGGCTGCATGTTCGCCACATCAATGGTATAGTCCCTATGGATGCCGTTCAGATATTCGATATCGATCTGGGCGTCAATATCGTAGGTCGGGGTCTCAAGCCCCACCAGCTTCATACCGAAGTCATCGATGAGGGCGGCGGCGGCAAAGGATCGTCCGGTGCCTCCGCAGATAAACACCCGCTTCCCCGCAAGCCGTTTTTTGATTCCCGCAAGCCGGGGCAGTATCCGCTCGTGTTCCTGTTCGATATACGAGCGGGCCTCATTTCCCTTACCCAAAAGTTCGGCGATACCCAGGAACCATTTGTCGGTATTCCGCACCCCCAGGGGCATCACCGTATGGGCGTAGGGAATGCCGTAGGATTCCTGCAGGTCCTTCATAAATTCATCCGCAAAGACCTTGCAGATGGAGGTGGAAACCTCGGCGCTGGTGATCCGGCGGATCTTTTCAAGGTTACTGTAGAAGGGAATGTAATTAACCTCCGCCCCTAAAAGGCCCAGCATCCGTTCAATTTCTATCTGATCCTTGTAACTGATCGAGGTGGGGGCAAAGAGATTCACCAGCCCCTTTTGGGGGGATTTCTTTTCCTTAGGCAGGATGTATTTCTGTACAGCCATAAAGGCCGCGTCAAAACCGGAGGCGCAGATTTTCGATTTATACCCGTCGCAATGGACGGGAACTAAAATAGCCTCTGCGTTTTTTTGGATATCCGCAATAATACTGTCCACATCATCCCCGATGATACCCGAGGCGCAGGAGGTAAACACAAACACCAGTTTTGGGGAGTAACGGCTCAGCCCCAGGGAAACCGCTTCCCGTAGTTTTGCTTCCCCTCCGTGGACGACATCCCGCTGATCCATGTTGGTTACGATGATCCGGGGGCTCTTTACCAGCTTAACCCCCCGGTGTTCCTGCCCGACCCGGTAGCCGTCCGCGGCGCTGGAAACACAGCCCGCACAGCCCTGGGGCGAGTGGACCACAAAAACCGAATCCTCCAGGGATATGAGGGCCGTTATGCTGTTGATTTGCTGGCATTGGAGTCCCTGGCTAAAGGTCCGGTCGGCGTTTTTAAGGCAGCCTTTTTTATAATCCCCGGCGATTGCCTGGCTGCACCCTCCCAAATCATTGAACGTTTGAGGCCGGGACTCCCGAATACCTGAATATCCTCTGGCCATAGGCGTTAAACGGCTTTCAGTCAAGCCATCCCTCCCGCGCCTTTCGTTGGAATTCCATGCCGTCCATGCCGCCGAAGATAGGTCCGCCTTCCTGACTTTTTCTCAAATGCGCCATAATCTCAGCGCGGTACACCGGGTCGGTACGCTCCCGCTCGGCCCGTTCCTCAGCTTCCTTCACTATAGCTGCCAGTTCAGGGCTTGGGGGAGGGGGGGTGTAGCCGGGAGGAGCCTCAATGAAGTACGTACCATCCCCAAGGGGGACGGCGCCTTCGGGGATGGAATCATCGTCCTCAGTAAGGGACTGCTTCGGCTTGCGGACCTTGGTCCGTTTAGAAAAGGGCTTGATGAAGAGTTTGATCTTCGCTTTTCCGCCCGGAATACTTTCGGGCAGCAGCATATCCAGATGCAGCCGGTGGTCGGCGGGTATGTCGATGGTCTGTTCTATGGTCATAAAGGGCCTCCAGCGCTCAGAAACGTTAGTTTCAGTATAAGGGAGATAGCAGCATGATACAAGGGGAAGGTTTTCCGCCTATAGTTCCCCCCAATCGGCGTCCCCCCGGCAAAACTTAACAAAAATCTGCAAAAACCCCTTGTTTTTTTTGAAACATGGGGTATCATTAAGATACGTAGTGGACCCGTTCCGGAACACGCCGGGACCCGCCTACGAAACTGATCGAAACAGTATAAGGGGGTAACACATGGCTAACGCACTCGTAATTCCTTATGTCACAATGAATTATACCCCCCCCCCCCCCCCCCCCAGCAAGTGTTTACTTCTTTCTAATAAGCCCCTTTTTTGTTCCTCCTCACCGTATGCGCCAAGCCCTGCGCCTCGCGGGGCTAAGCATATGGACCGCGGGGCTCGCCATATGAGCTGCGCGGCTCGCCGTATGGACTGCGCGGCTCGCCATATGAGCTGCGCGGCTTGCCATATGGACTGCGCGGCTCGCCATATGGACTGCGCGGCTCGCCATATGGACTGCGCGGCTCGCCATATGAGCTGCGGAGGTTGTTACTTTATATCATGAGGTAGGGGCTGAGGGTGTGGGGCATAGCCCCATGCCCCCGTTTAGACAGTAAAACCGCGATTCGGTGGAGGGTCGAATAGTGTTACAAGGAGAGTCGGATGGTAGTTAGATGAAAAAAGCTCCTGAGTTCAAACCGTGACGTGACGGTCGGCCGGATGTTATCCGGGGGTGGTTTGAACCAGGAGCAGGTAACAGTGTACTACACACTGAGGAAGGAGACAAGACGATGAAAACGAACGTGAAGATTTTAGCGGTGCTGGCGATGATGCTGGCGGCAGTGTTTGCGGGCCTGGGGGGATGCGAAAATGCCAGTTCCTCGGTGACGCCAATGGAGCCAAGCCCGGTGACACCACCACCGGGGACAAGCCCGGAGGCACCGCCGGAAATACCACCGGAGACAACAACAGCGGCGCCGACAGTAGGACTGAGCAAGCAACCCGGGGTCCAATACTATCTAACCTTCACCTCAGACCTGACTTCAAAGACCGTCAAGGTTTACGATGCGGCAAGCGGAGGAAACCAACTGGCGGGGACGCTTGACGGCAGTAACTTTAAGTTTACCAGACAATTTGCCAATAGCAAGGATCTCTGGGTAACCGTAACGGAAACAGGCAAAGGGGAAAGCAGCCGGGTTAAGGTTGCCGCTGATACAACGGTAATAACCCCGACCAGCTTTACACAAATTACCGATACTAACTTTACCACGCACTTCAATACCACTGGCGACAAGCTTGCTGGAATTGGTTGGATCAACGGTATCTTTGTTGCCGGTGGAAATCAAGGAAGAGCAGCTTGGTCTGATGACGGCGGTGTAACTTGGACCGCGATAAGCGGGACTCCGGTTGGTAATTCTTCCAGCCTTATCAACGGTTTTGCTAACGGAATTGACGAGAACGGCGATGAAATTATCATTATGATAGCCGAAGGTACGGCCGCCGCCGCATGGTCAAACGACGGCAAAGTATGGACTCCCGTTACGGTCGATATCCCCTTCTCTGGAGATATTAGAGCGATAGTTTATGACGGAAGCCCGGGAAACAAAAAATTCATTATGGGCGGCAGTAAAAAAATATACACGTCTACCTATGGGAAAACCTGGACGACAAATGACACTGTACTTGCAACTGCTTTTACCGGTGGTGCGAATATAGGAGGCTTGGCATACGGAAACGGGAAGTTTGTTGTAGTGGGCGGTAATAGCGGTAACCCAATGGGCATGGCATCGGCATACTCAAGTGATGGTGGTATTACTTGGACAACAAATAGTGGGTTTTACGACGGTACTCACGATGGCTATCCCAAGTATGGACTGGTCTACAATGATACGCACGGCTTTGTGATGGTTGGCGGCAAGGGAATTGTGATGCACTCCACCAATGGTATAAATTGGACTACGGTTGCTTGGCATGGCGCTGATAGTCCGAACGCTATTCCGCCTAAGTTTGGAGGTACCGGTCAGAGCGCTGAGTTCATTAACCGTGTCGCCTATGGCAGTGGAGTATTTCTTGCCGGAGGAAAGAATGGGCTCACCCTGTACTCCTTCAATGGCACGAATTGGAACTTGAACCCAGGAGATAACCAAACTAGTGGTTCTGCATCCCCCGTTACCGGCTCTGACTTTATTAACGGTATAGGCTATGCCTGTGGTAGGTTCATCGTCGTTGGGCAAAACGCTATTAGTGCCTATACTCCCTAAAAAAGAAAAGTAACCGCAGAGAACAAGGGAGATAGCAGCATGAGACAAGGGAAGAACGCCATACTCGTAGCCCTGGCCATCCTGTTCGCCGCCTGTGAACAGACCGTCGACTCGGCGTGGGATATCGGCCCGGCCGGCGTTACCATGAGCGACGCCTTTATCGCAGGCCCGGTGGGCGTTCCCCTTCCGGCGTACGAGATTACCCTTACCATTGCGGAGGAGGGACTGAAAACTGCGCTGGCCCCGGGGGCGGATCTGTCCGGGTGGATTACCAACCGCCCCGAAGGACTTCGGGCGAACGCAAAGATGCTGGTGCCTGCCGGGGGTAATCGAATTACCCTGGTACTCAGCGGAATACCCCTTGAACCCAAAACAGAACCCTTGGCGCTTACCATCCCCGAAGGCTACCTTGCCGAGTGGAAGGCGCTGGCGGCGGCGGCTAACCCGAATACCCGCTTTGATATTCGCTACCCCGACGCCGCCATTGATGACATCACGGTACAGGGCGCGGCGGGTGTGACGGCCATTAACCAGACCATCACGATTACCCTTTCCGCCGATGGCTTTAACGCGCTTGGGGCGGGGCCTATTGGATGGATTAGCAATCTCCCCGCAGGTTTAACCCAGACCATAGGCGCCCCCGTTGCGCCGGGGAGCAAAACTGCGGGGATTCATATAACCGGGACCCCCACGGAAGAAAAGAGCGAGCCCATCGGTGTGTTTATTCCCGCGAATGCCCTGCAATCGGGCAATCCGATAATGGTCTTTCCCAATGAGCTTGCCCGCTTTCTCATCTTTAACGCCTCCCTGCGTGCCGCGATAGTTTCGGATGCCGCAATAACAGGGGCGCGCAACTTCACCACAAACATTAGTAGTACACCCGAAGTAACGACCACCTGGCAGCGTACTGCGGCGATTCCCCCAAAGGACCTGACCATCACCCTGCTCAACGAATCGTTCCTCTCCGCGATATCGGCGAATACGAATGTGGCGTCATGGTTTGCCAACCGCCCGGGCGGTTTAACGGCGCAGGTAAAAAACGCGGTCGGTCCGGGAGATATGAGCGTGGTGATAACAATTGCGGGCTATCCAACCCAGGTTAAAACCGAACCGGTGTCCGTCACCATTCCGGCGGCCCTGCTGACCACCGGGGCGGCAAAGGGCAATCTTGCGGTACTTCAAAACGCGGCGGCCCGCTTCTATATTGTGGACCCCCTTGCGAAGCTGCCGCGGGCTGCCGGTGAAGACAACGACAATACCCATACCGTTACCGGGTTTCGCGGCGCGTCAATAAGCCCGGTGAATTTTGTGATCACCCTCCAGGGTGACACCCCTACAGCAACGGTGACGGCGGGAAGCAGCGCCACAAGCTGGTTTACCAATATGCCCGCCGGGTTACAAGCCACGGTGGTCAACATCATGCCAAACGGCAGCGCGAAAAACATCACCCTGCGGGTAAGCGGCGCCCCCTCCGGGGGATCGGGAAGTATCATCGGGCGTGTCAGGATAACGATACCCGCCGCCGCCCTTACCTGTGCCGTCCCCATCGAGGTGTACCCCGAAGTTTCGGCGAAGTTTGCCATCTATACGAGTACTGCCGCAATGAACACTGCGGAGGCTCGCGTCATGGTAAGCATTGCAGGCGGTACGGTAAACGCGCGGCCGTCCTACTCCTATCCCGGGGGTACATCCGGGACAGGCTTTGCCCGTGAGCCCGGGCCGTTTTATACCACCCCGGTAACGGTACCGTCATTCAGCATTGGGAAGTACGAAGTGACCCGGGAATTGTGGTATGAGGTGTATAGCTGGGCAATAGGGCACGGCTATAGTTTCGGCGGCTTTTCGTGGGTTGCGCCGTCCGCCGGCAAACGGTTTCTGCCCCAGACCAGGATTTCCTGCCAGGAAGCGGTTATCTGGTGCAACGCGTATACGGAAAAGACTATGGGGGCGGCGGAGTGTGTGTACACCCGTGGGGGAACGCCGGTGCGGAACAAAAACGGCTACAATCTCTACAGTGAGCTTACCGTAGACACTGCGAAAAATGGCTACCGCCTTCCCACCCCCGCCGAATGGGAATGGGCGGCCCGGGGCGGCAATACCGGCGCCCCGGCGTGGAACTACCGCTGGCCCGGTACCAACACCCTGGCCGACGCCGAAAAGTACGTGTGGGCGGATAACCTGCGCACCTACGATATGTATAATAACGAAATCCCCGTGGGGCTCCTCCTGCCCAATGCCAAAGGTATCTACGATATGGGGGGTAACGTGCATGAATGGACGGTAAAAACCGACTCATCCGATCCCTCCCAGACCATCACCCGCGGGGGCGCGTTTAACCGGGACAGTACCCGCAGCGCCTTCGACGGCGACCGGGAGGAACGCAAATGGACCGGTTCGCGGGATATTATAGGGTTACGGGTAATACGCAAATGAAGCGTCTGGTGATACTCTGCGCAGTAATTCTGCTGCTTGGTTGTGATGATTCTCCGCCGGACCCCAATATGCCGGTGGTGGTTGACGATACGCTCAACATTACCCAATTAACCGAACTGATTTCCACCGCCCCCGCCGCCATTGACGAAACCGTGTACTACCGGATGAAGGGCTCCTGGGAAAGTTTTGCCGCCTTGGATGACCCCCTGGGAAAGCTCTACGCCGCCATTGCGCCCCTGGGCCGGTTTACGGCAAAAACGATACGTCTGGATTTCTCCCTGGTTACCGGGCGCAATATTGCGGACGGCACCTATGCCGCCGCGTCTTCCCGCAGTTATAAGGGGGTACTCGCCGGCGTCAAGTTTCCCGATGATATGCAGACCATCGGCGCCTATGCCTTTTACGAATGTGTCAATCTGAGCGAATTGACCTTTGCCGGAGCCGCGCCCCCTGCTATTGCACCTACCGCATTTACGGATATTCATAACCCGGTACAGGTATGGATACCCGAAGGCGCCGCCGCAAACTACGCCGCGTTCACCACAACTATTCCGGGGGTTATCGTACAATGAAAAAACGGCCCATGATACTGGCATGCGCACTGATCCTGCTTATCGCCTGTGACGACATCCCCGCACCGGACGAAATCGACCCCAATTTCGGCACGAACCGCTTTGACAGCCGGGAACGTGAAACGGCCCTGGGGGATATGATCTGCGATGCCCTGGTGTGGTATGTAAACCACGGGGCCATAGCGGGGTCGGTACACCCGGTGGATTTCGCGGTACTGAACGGCGGTATCTTTGAGTTCGGCCTGGAAAAAGGGGAGATTACCGCCGGCATGACCACCGGGATGATAAAAGGGGATTTTATTACCACCGTGCGGATAAGCGCCGCCCAGGTAAAGGAACTGTTTGTCTGGCTCGCTACGCTACGGCTGGGGGATAACGCCTGGTCCCAGGTTTCCGAGGAAGTAAAAGTCACCATCGACTGGACCAACGGGATGGGGCAGTTACGGGCGCTGGAAATTAAAGGCATCCCCATAGATACCGCAATAGCGGCTAACGCAACCTACTATATCGCCACGGGGGATGTGCTGGTGCATGGGAAACGGAACAGCATGGTGGACCGCTTTTTTCCCGCGTTGAAAGCGGTGTACGATGCCCACCGGACCGGGCCGAATGTAACCGACACCGACCGCGCCTATGTGGACCAGCGGCCGCAACTGGTTTCCGACGCGGTCTATGCCTACGTTGGATCACGCCCCCGGCCCTACACCCCGGAGATTGACGGCAGGATCACCATTGAGAAATAGCATTGCTGCGGTGCTGTTGCTAAGCGCCGCCCTTTCATATCCCCAGGAAGCTCCCGAGGTGATACGGCTCCCCGCTGCGGAGATTACCGAACAAAAAGATACCACCGAATATGTTACCCAGGAAACCATGGAACGGGAGAACTCGTCCGACCTGTGGGAGGCCCTGCGGAATGTGCCGGGGGTGGTGCGGGACGGCGGCGGGGGGATGCGGAATGAATCGAACTTTACCCTGCGGGGGCTGGACGAAAAACTGATGCCGGTGTTTATTGACGGGGTTCCCATGTCTTCTCCCTACCGCGGCAACACGGATTATGCGCGGTTCCTTACCGCCGACTTGGAGGATATCGAAATACAAAAGGGGTATTCGTCCATGCTCTTGGGACCGAACACCTTCGGCGGCGCGGTGATCATGCGTACGGCGAAACCGAAGAAGCCCTTTGAGGCGCTCCTGAAAACCGGCGTTGAATTTGACGGCGCGGGCAAGGTTGGGGCCGGGTCAAGTACCTTCGGACTCGGCATGAAACAAAAACTGTTCTACGGCAAGGCGATGGTGCAGTTCCGCGATGTGGACCATTACCGCCTGTCCGGCAAGTTCACCCCCTACGAGGGCAATCCCCAGGGGAAGGGGGAACGGCTTTTTTCCGATAGCCGGGACATAAAGCTGACCGCCCTGGCCGGGTGGACCCCGATAGACCCCGTTGCGGTCAATGTGGTGTACACCCTGCAAGACGCGGACAAGGGGGTGTCCCCCCAGGAAACCCTGGGGCTGCCCGGCACGCCCACCTATGATATATGGACGCTGTGGCGGCGGCAAAGTGTATCGGCGGACGCCGGGTATACCGTGGAACGGTTTTACGGCAAGGTGCTTTTTGCCTTTGATAAGTTTGATAACACCCTTTCCCATAACTACCGGGCGCCTTCCACCTATGATGACTACGGCCTGGGAGTACACCTTGAAGGGGGCTATTCCTTTAACACTTGGAACACCCTGAAAGCGGCCTTTATCTTTAAGCAGGACGGACACCGGAACGAAAAGGATTTAACCGAGGGCGGCCGCGGGGCTACCCTTGATATAAAAGAGAACACCTATGCTCTCGGCGCGGAATATACGGTAAACCCCTGGAAGCCCCTTACGTTTACTGCGGGCTTGGGCTTTGATTACTTCCAGCCCGCCGCGTTTTGGAGTATCAACACGATTCCGGAGAGTGACGGCGCGGCAATGTTTTCCGCCCAGGCCGGGGTATTTTATGACATAACGGATAATCACGAAGTACATGTTACCTTTGCAAAGAAGAACCATATGCCGACCATGTGGGTGCGGTATTCATCCCCCGAAAGCGGCCCCGACATACCGCCAAACCCGGACCTGAAACCGGAGGAAGCGTACCATTACGAAGTGGGTTACAAGGGGCATCTTGACTTTGCGGTACACCAATACTTTTCACCGTTAATCGACATTACCGGGGCGGTGTATTACAGCAGCCTGGTCAATATGCTTGCGGAAGAAAACCGGGGCGGCGTCATCCTGCGCGTCAATGCGGACAAGACAGCCTACTATGGCTTTGAAACCGGCCTGACCGCACGCTTTAACCGGTATGTGGGGCTCGGCGGTGCGCTTGCCATAAACCAATATAAAATTATCTACAACGCTGCGGGGTTACGCGCTCTTGGGAACTACCCGGCGGCCACGGGGAGTGTCTATATTGTGGGCTATCCCTTTGTGAACTTTAAGCCGCGGCCGCTTTCAACAATGGAACTGCTCTTTGGCATGGAAGGGGCAGGGGAGCGGTACAGTTCCAATGCGGTCCTGCCGGCCTACACATTGTTCCATCTGCGTCTGCGCTTTGAAATAAATGAGTATTTGAGTGTTGCCTCGGGTGTTGAAAACCTTTTTGATGCGGATTATGTGTTGAACAATAGCGCCCTGCCCATGCCGGGGCGGAGTTTCTATTGCACGGTAACGGCGAGGTATTAGGGATGAAACATACACGAATACTACCGGCGTTGCTTGTATGTGTTGCTTTTTATGTATATCCGGACGAAGAGGCAGAGGTGATCCGGCTGCCCGAAGCGGCGGTAACCGAAAACCGGGAACATGCTAACCAGGTGACGCGGGAAGAAATGGAACGGGAAGGGTCCGCCGATTTGTGGGAGGCGGTGCGGAATGTCCCCGGCATTATCCGCTCAGGCGGCGGCGGCACGGATAACGAATCCGGCTTTAAGGTGCGCGGCTTTGATGAATCCCGGATGCCGGTCTTTGTGGACGGCGTTCCCCTGGCCAGCCCCTATTGGGGTGACGCCGATTACGCACGGCTCCTTACCGGCGACCTGGAAGGTGTTGACATAGAAAAAGGCTACGGTTCCATGCTCCTGGGGGCGAATACTATGGGGGGCGCCGTATTGCTGCGTACCGCGAAACCAAAAAAGCCCCTGGAGGCGTCCCTTACTACCACCTGGGATTTCGACAGCATCTTTAAGTACGGAGGCAGCTTGAATACGGTGGGCATCGGTACCAAACAGGATCTGTTTTACGGTAAAGCGGTCTTCCAATACCGGGACATCGATCACTACCGCCTCTCGGAGGGCTTCATCCCCTATGACCAAAACCCCCAGGGGACGGGGGACCGCCTCTACAGCGATTCCCGGGACACTAAGCTTACCCTGCTTGCGGGCTGGACCCCGAAGGAGCGGTTCGGTCTCAACATGCGCTACGGGTATCAGGATGCGGATAAGGGTGTATCCCCGCCTTCGGTGAAGGGGCAGGTGTTCAGAACCGATACCTGGCCTGTGTGGACGCGGCATACGGTAAGTCTGGACGGTACATACACCGGGGAAGGATGGTACACCAAAGCCCTGAGCTACTTTGACAAGTATGATACCGCCCTTATTCAGGAAAACAGCCTACTCTGCACCAGGACGGATAACGATGATTACGGTCTGGGGGTCCGTCTTGAAGGGGGTTATGACTTCAATAGCTGGAACACGCTGAAGGCGGCGCTCAACTTTAAGCAGGAAAACCATAGGGGGACCGCCGACGGCATCGACAAAATGGACATCACCGAAAATACCTGGTCCGGGGGCACGGAATATGCCATAAATCCCTGGAAGCCACTCACTTTTACTGCGGGGCTTGGTTTTGATATTTTACAACCCGCTTCGTTTTGGACCATTACGGACCTGGCCCAAACGGAGGTCCGGTATATGTTCTCCTGGCAGGCCGGGGTCTTTTATGCCATTACCAAAAACCACGAAGTCCGGTTTACCTACGCGAAGAAAAACCATGTCCCCACCATGGGGCAGCGGTACGAAGAAATACGGCAGGACGCTATCCCCAACCCGGATTTGAAAAACGAAACTGCCTACCATTATGAATTCGGCTACCGGGGGATTTTCGCCTTCGACATCAATACTATTTTTAAACCGGTTATCAACCTTGACGCCGCGGTGTACTATGCGGACCTGGTGGATATGATAGCCGAGGGGAATGTGACCACCTCCACCGGAGGCATAACCAAGGTCCGTATGAACATTGACAAGGTGGCATATTACGGGTTTGAACTGGGGTTTGGCCTGGACCTCTGCAAGTATTTCGCTCTGGGCAGTACCCTGTCGGTGAACCGCTACGATGTTAAATCAAACACGGACGGTTTCCATGTGGAAGGCAATTTCCCCCGGACCACCGCTAACATCTATATGGTGATCAAACCCCTTAAATCCCTTTCGATTATTCCCAGCCTTGAATACGAAGGCCCGCGTTACGGCCATCTGAACATCATCAATGTGGGGAACCCTCTTGACCGGTATGCGCTGTTTTCCTTGAAAGTTTCGGCGGACATTACCGAATACTGCACCCTGTCTTTCTCCGGTGACAATCTCCTGGACACCGGTTACGCCCTGGATGATCCCTATCTGCCTCTGGGGGGGAGGTCCTACACTTTTTCTGTGACGGGTAAATATTAGTATGTGCAATGGAATAATTTTCCATCCAGAGGGTTTTTGTGCCGTCGCCGTTGTCAAACTCAATGTAAATATCAACGCTGTCGGCTCCATCCGCAATGGCCGCTCGTTGGGTACCCTCGTCGTAGAACTTTGCCTTCAATTTCAATGTTTAGATCAGGCTATGCCTGTTTGTGCAGTTCCGCCCGGAAAGCCCCGGCTTTTACGGTAAAAGCCGGGGCTCACGGACGGGAGCCCAGGCTCCAAGGGGGATAGCTCCGGCTATCGAGGGAAAAACCCCGGCTACCGGGGGAAGAACCCGGGCTATCGAGGGAAGAACCCAAAGTCGCAGGGGAAGAAACCGGGCCTTTTTGCAATGTCCCGAGCTTTCCCGGTACGAGCCCGGGCTATTGAGCAACAGTTCGGGCTTTCCGGTTGGGAGCCCGGGCTTTTCGGCCCCGGTCCGGGCTATCCGGGTGGGAGCCCGGGTTATCCGGGTGGGAGCTCGGGTTCTTATACCGCTGGCTTGGGCTCTCTGAAAAAAGCCCGGGCTATTTTGGCGGAATTTCGAATTTTCCGGTGTTGAAATACCGGTTTTAGCGTGTTCGCCTATATAGAGCGAATCACGCAAAATGGAAAAGGAGCGAAAAAGGGCTGCAATGAACGTCAATCTGCCGGTCAAAGGGGTTAAGATGAGGGGGCACTTTTGGTAAAATCGGATGACTTACTCATATTTCTATAATAGTCTATCCGCCGGTAAAAAGCAAGGGGTTTAGGAGCGAATTTGTGATTTATTTTTGGGGGTGCATAAAGGCGGGTTTGGGAGTATACTGTAACCAAGAGGTACCGGATGACCACAACGTCAAAAGAGCGGAAAGACCCCCTGACCTTTGAGAAGGTGTGGGAGATGTTTCAGGAGTCGGATCGGAAGTTTCAGGAGATGAGCCAGGAGACGGACCGGCAGATGAAGGAATCGGATCGGAAGTTTCAGGAGATGACTGCTGAGGCGGATCGGCGAATGGCAGAGACGGAGCGGATTATAAAGGAGACGAACAGGGAGACGGATCGGCAGATAAGCCGCTTGGGTAACCGGCTGGGGGAACTTATAGAGCATTTAACCGCGTCAAATCTCGTTGAAAAGATTAATGCTGAGGGGTACCGGTTTGACCACATTTCCCGGAACCATAAAATAAAAGATGAACAGAACAAAGTAGTGGCGGAAATTGACATACTGTTGGAAGATGGGGAGTATGCCATGATAGTAGAAGTAAAAACGAACCTGACAAAGACAAACGTGAATGAGCACCTGCAACGGATGGAAACCCTGCGGCGTCATGCGGATAAACATGGGGACAAACGGAAATATGTAAGCAGCGTGGCGGGGGCGCTCATTGAAGACGGCGCCCGTGAATATGCCCTGGAGCAGGGTCTGTACGTTGTCGAACATCCCGGTCAGACGATAGAGATAGTAGCCCCGCCCCAAAGGCGTGAATGGTAGCTCGCTGAACTGAGGAAGCGGGCTTATCCGGCGTTTACAAGTTTGGCGGCACCTCTTCCAGCTTCTGTATTTCCCGCACAAACTCTTCCAGGTTCTCAAAATGCTGGTATACCGAGGCAAACCGGATATAGGCCACCTTGTCCAGGGCGCTGAGCTTTTCCTGGACCAAATCGCCGATGGCCGAGGCGGCGATCTCGTGGTTTACCTTGCCCATGATGGCGGCGGCGTCCTCAATCTCGTTGATGAGGTTCTCGATGCTCATCTGGGACACCGGCCGCTTTTCCAGGGCCCGTTGGACCCCCCGCTCAATCTTTTCCCGGGCAAAGGGCTCCCGGCGGCCGTCCCGCTTAATCACCATGAACTGCTTATCCTCAATCCGCTCATAGCTGGTAAACCGGTAGCCGCAGCCGTTACACTCCCGTCGCCGCCTGATGGCATCCCCATTGGCCAGGGTCCGGGATTCAATCACCTTATCGTCAAAATTCCCGCAATGGGGACAGCGCATATTGTACCTCTTAACGCTGTACATTGTGTCACAAGAAGGGTAGAATGTATACCGGAATCGGAGGAGCATAGCATGAAGGTTGGTATCGACACCTTTGCCTGCAACGGAGGAAGATCCGGGGTGGGGGTCTATCTTACGGAGATTTTAAAGCGGATTCCCCCCTCCGGCGACCTCTATGAGCTTTTCGGCTGGGATTATGACCGCTATGCCTATACGGAAAGCGCCCCAACCCTGGAGTTTATTTCCCGGTGCCAATTCAACGGTAATACGGCCAATGCCCTCTGGCACCTGTACCGGTACCCGGGATTCACGGAACAGCGGAAATACGACGCCTGCTTTTTCCCCGCCGCCCATAAACAGCTTCCCCAGGCTTCCCCCTGTCCGACCGTGGGGGTAGTTCATGATATGGCGGCCCATTGGGGAAAACGGGGGGTCCGGGAGCATCTGGGGGTGCTGATCCGTATGGGCCTCCCCCGGGCCCTGCGCCATCTGGACCGGATCATCGCGGTAAGCCACTGGGTGCGGCAGGAGCTGGTGTCCCGTATGGGGGTCCGGGAGGCCATGATTGAGGTGATACCCAACGGCATCGACACGGAGGTCTTTCACCCCCGGCCCCAGAATGAGGACAGCGTGGTGTTGATCCAGCCCTTCAGTTTTCGCCGCCCCTATATCCTCTGCGTTTCCCGGCTGGACCATCCGGTAAAGAACCATATCCGGCTTATCCGGGCATTTGAAATCTTCAAGGAACGGACCCGGTTTCCCCACCGCCTGATACTGGCGGGTTCGGACAGCCACCATGCGGACGTCATCAAGGATGCCGCCTTCCTAAGCAAGGTCCGGGGTGATATTTTCTTTACCGGCCATTTCCCCGCCAAAAACCTCCCCGAACTCTACTCCGGCGCCGATATGGCGGTGATCCCCTCCCTGTACGAAGGGGGCGGCCTGGGGGTTCTGGAAGCCATGGCTTCCGGGGTACCCGTGGCCTGTTCCCGGTCTGCGGCTCTGCCGGAAATAGCGGACCACGCCGCCCTGTACTTCGACCCCCATAACCCCGAGGACATGGCGGATCGCATGGTAACCCTGGCCACCAACCGGGACACCTACCTGAAGTGCCGCAAAACGGGACTACAAAGGGTGGAGGCCTTTTCCTGGAAGCGCTGTGCGGAGGAGACCTTGAGGGTTATCCAGGAAACGGCGGGGCGGTAAAAAATTAAATGAAAATAGTTTTATTGACGGCAATGATAGCAGGCGTTTTACTCGGCTTTCTTACTATTGCCGAATACCGGCCAAAGGACAGGGAGGGCCTGCAAATCAACGGGGAGGGGGGCGGCGTTCTTCCCGCTCCGCTTACATCCCTTAAAATACTCTCCTGGAATATCGGATTTGCTTCGCTGGATGCCACCATGGACTTTGTTATGGATGGGGGCGCCCGGGTGCGGCCCCCCCAGGATACCAATGTTAAGACGAACATCGAAAATATACGGCAGCTTGTTTCCCGGTCTTCCTGGGACGCCGTGCTGATTCAGGAAGTGGATGTTCGTTCCCACCGGTCCTATAATCTGAATCAGGTGGAATATCTGACCGGGGACTACGGGGGCTCCTGGGCCTTTGGGTATAATTTCAAAGCCGTTTTTGTTCCCTTCCCGTTTCCCGAATTTATGGGTCCGGTGAAAAGCGGTATCCTGAACATGCACCGGTTTACCCCCCGTGAAGCGGTACGGATAAACCTTCCAAGCCCCTTTGTCTGGCCGGTGCGGACGGCTCAACTGAAACGGTGCCTGCTGGCGGAATGGATACCCGTTGCAGGGAGCGACAAGGAACTGGTCCTGGTCAACCTCCATCTGGAGGCCTATTCATCGGAAAGCGGCCGGGATGCCCAGATGCGGATATTGATAGATTTTCTGAACGCCGAATATGCCAAGGGGAATTATTGCATTGCCGGCGGCGATTTCAACCAGAACTTCCCGGATATTGACCCGGTGCTTTTCCGGGTAAAAAACGGTGACCATTTTGTGCCCGGCGCCCTGAAAGCGGATATGCTGCAAGACGGCTGGCGTTTCGTGACGGACACCCAAACCCCCAGTTCCCGGCTGCTGAACAAACCCTACTCGGG